>CACZQI010000025.1 GCA_902783345.1 uncultured Erysipelotrichaceae bacterium | reverse complement strand
TAGTTACACCTATTTCAGTTCCACTACTACTTATATCAGTTAAAGATGAATTTGAACTAAACTGAAAATATTTAATTCCACTTAATTCATCTTTACCAGTTCCAGTTAATGTTACAGCCCCACTACTCCACTCTGTATTTGGATTTTTACTTATTGCTACATTTGATGGACCAGTCATATCACTATAAACATTTACTGTACAATCTGTTTTATTATTTGATATATCTTTTATAGTTATCTTGTCTGTCTTAACATTCGAGAATGTTTTTACAAACATATTATTAGCGCAGGCATAATTATCCTCGCATCCTACTTCTATTCTTCTAACATCATTTATCCAAGTCGTACTGTCTACTATATCTTTACATTCTGGCGCTATACTATCTACAACTAAAACATATCTTGTTGCTTGTTTCCATACATTATTTCTTGTTTCATAATCATATTTTAATTCATATGATCCAAGTTTAGTTGTATCAACATTACTATCATCACATTTTATATTTACATTTTCTTTTAAGTAACTTGCATCTGCACTTCCATTTTCGCCATTTATATATCTTAATGTTTTAGTATTTATTCCTTGAAAGCACATATTATTTTTATTAGTATTATATTCTACTTTTATTGTTTGAGTTTGTAAGTAATCTCCTTCTGGATTGGCTACTGGAAATATTACATTAATAGTTCCTGTTGTATCTAGTTCAATACGTACACTTTCTTCTCCCGTTATATTATCATTAGTTCTTGGATCTACTAAAGTATCTTGAACAAATCCTTCATCTACTAAGTCTTTGATTTTTATTAATACGTAGCCTTTATCTTCATAAAGGTTCGTTAGGATGTCTTCACTATTTGAAGCATATAAATTAGCAGCACCAATAATCTTCTCATTAAATTCTTTTTCTTTATTGGCACCCATTTTTTTCATATTATTATTTAAACTAATCGCAATTGTTACTCCCATTATTGATAATAACCCAATTACAACTAAAATTTCTATTAAAGTGAATCCTTTTTTATTTTTCATATTATCACCTATTCTTACTACTTAAGTATAACATTATTTTCTTAAAAGTAAAAGAAATAACTATTCCATTATTTCTTTTATTTTTTCTTTAATTTCTGTTAGTTTTTCTTCATCTGGAACAAGTACAAATGCTTTATACTTTCCAAGTGAATAACATACATCAAACCCATTTGTTCCATTATTACTAATCATTTCAATATCCCATTTTTTATTAGTATCAAGTTCAAAATTAATTAGTTTAGTAATTGTTTTTTGATCTATATTAGTTATAATACCTTTAGATAAATCTTTTAAAATACTATTATATTTAGTAATAATAGATGGACTTACTATTTTTTCAATCGTAGCTTTAATAATCTCTTCTTGATGACGACCTCTTGCTATATCTCCATCAGCATATTGATGTCTATTTCTTGCATAAGCTAATGCTTGTTCCCCATTTAATTTAATATTTTTACCGGCTTTAATATAAATAGCATTTTCCCAAGAACGTTTACTATTTTGCTCACAAATATAACCCGCGCCGCAATCATTTTTACCATTAAAACGGTAATCAGGAGTCTCTACATCAACTGTAATACCACCTAAATCATCAATTATTTTAATAAAAGAAGTAAAATTAACTCTTACATAATAGTTTACCTCTGTACCATAAAGAAGTTCTAAAGTTTTGGCTGATTCGCTTGTCCCATACAAACCTGCATGAGTAAGCTTATCTTTAGCCTTTTTACTATATAATTCTAAATAATAATCTCTTGGAGTATTAACAAGTAAGATTTTACCATTAACTGGATTTACAAAGGCTAAAATATTAACATCACTTCTCGCACTACTATTAACTTTTCCTGAAGTATCTACCCCACTAATATATATAACAAATGGTTTTTTAGTTACATTAACATTTTTAAATTCACTATCGGTTTTAACAATAATATCAAAAGTACTAAGCTCTTTTATATTATCATCATGTTCTTCTAAATAAATATTCATTAAAGCTTCATTTATATATAAAGCATCTATTTCTTTTGCATTAAGGGCTTTAACTAAATCTGTAATACTATCATATTCTTTTAACTGATACTTTAATTTATAATTTAATTTATTTAAGGCTTTAGTTATATGATCATCATCTTTTTTAACCCCAAGGATTTTATTATTTAATTCTTTTAAATTATTATAATCATTAATTATATAAACGCCATAAGTTTCATTATGATAACCAGTATCTACAATATTATTAAAAAACTCTATTGTTCCAAAAGCATATATAGTGCCTAATACTTCAACAAAAATAAGAATAATACTTAGAAGTAAGCACAATATTTTCGTAATATTTTTTGTTTTAACATTAAATTTATAAACTAAAAATAATACTAAAGCCCCTAAAACAATACAAGATAATATTAAATATCTATTTGGTAAAACATCAAAATATAAAATAATTCCAAAACTTATAACGCTACAAAGTATTAAAATAAATGATAATATTTTATAAAAATTTTTATTTTTCTTAACTTTTCTAACTTTTTTCATACATATCACAATATAATCATAACATACTAAAGCTATCTAAAAAGCCTATTATGTAAAATAACAGGCTTTATTTGACAATATATTTCTTTACTAATCTAATTATTAATGGCAAAATTACAATTAAATATAAATACCATAAATTAAATTTAAATAGAAAATTAAATACACATATAAATAAACCAAATCCTAAATATAAGTAAAATAATACTTTATTTTTATTATTCCATAAAAGAACTGAACCAATAATATATAAAACTCCTAATCCTAGTAAGGCATATTTCATAATTTTAATGATTAAATTATTTTTATTAGTATCTTTTAGTCTACTATCTTCTAATTTTATAATATCATCTAAAGCATTAATATTAGATTTATTTAAATAAAGATCAACTCCAACATGTTCTTGTGGTAAAGTCATTCTAAAATTAATACTTTCATTTACTTCAGGAAAATAACCATAAATTCCAGCTTTTTCATTATTATCATTAATTAGTTCTTGTACTTTCGCGCTTTGATTACCATGAACCCATACATGATATTTTTCATCAGTTGTTTGATATGGAATGATAACTCTTAAAAATGTTTCTTTTGCATTAAAATTCAAATTATTAAAACTATAATTTATTTCTTTAACGTCTAGATGTTTAACTACAACATTAGTTATAACATAATTAATATAAAACGCGATTTTTTTGTTTTTAACTGGATAATTTATTTTAAGTAAACCAGTACCATCTTTTTTATCATTAAAATTATAAGTATTATCAGAAGGATTTTTAATATCAAATTCTTTAAAATATTCTTTAACATTTTTAGCAAATGAACCAAATTCAGGTTTTTCATCAACTTCAAAAGCACCTACACTTGCAATTGAAATTCCTTGGCCATTATAAATAATGCCATTATCTAAATTTACTTCATCACCACTAGTCCAATGTTTATCTCCAAAACTATAATAGTTTAATGTTCTTTGAAAATACTCACTTTCCCCACTTACAATAATTAATTCTTTAACATTTAAGCCTCCACCTATTTCAATTTCAGCATCAATATAATGTCCTTCAACTTTTAAATTAGCATTTACTACTATTGGAAATAACGCTATTAATAAAATTAATATTTTTTTCATTTCTACCACCTACATACTATCATAACATTTATGATTTTTGATGTAAAGTTTGAACGATAAAATAAATTCCAAAAAATATTAAAAGTGTCTCAAAATGAGTAAAACAATATAGTAAATAATTAGTTATATTATAACCAATAACAAGCATATTTAAATGAATAACCCAAAACATTAAAGAATAACTACATAAATAAATACCTAATATTAATCTAATCATATTATATTTTATGAATATTTTGTTAATAAAAAAACTTAGAATTATTTATTTTTTAAATAAATTCTAAGTTCTTTATAATAAGCATAAGTACCAATTGAAAAAGATGTTATCGCTATAAAAGTAGCTATCAGTATAATTAATCCCATTATAAAATTATTATCATGAAAAGTACTAAAATAAACAAATATGGTTAATAATAATCCTAAAAATGAGATAAAAAATGGCATATAACATGTTATAAACATTATTTTTCCATAAGTTGTACGTCCAAATGATACAAGTACCTTTTTTAATTCTTTATTACTAACTTTATATATCATAAAACCTACTTACAAATTTAATAATTTATTCATAGTTCTAATCATTTGAGCGGTATAACCATATTCATTATCATACCAAGCAACTATTTTTACGACCTTTTTATTTGCATTTAAGACATTAGTAAGACTTCCATCAACTAAAGAGCCACAAGATGAACCAATTATATCTGATGATACTACTGGATCCATAGTAAACTTTAATACTTCATCTTGATATTCGTTAAATATAGCATTTAATTCATCTATTGATGTTTCACGAAGTAAATTAAGTGATAAATCAATAACGCTACCATCAGAAGTTGGTACTCTAAAAGCCGAACCATCTAATTTACCATTTAAACTTGGAATAACAAGGCCAATAGCTGAAGCTGCTCCAGTTGATGCTGGCACTATATTTTCTGCAGCAGCTCTTCCTCTACGAGATGCAATCCCTTTTTTATGAGAACCATCTAAAGTATTTTGATCATTAGTATAAGCATGAACAGTTGTCATAAATCCTGATTCAATGCCAATAAATCTTTCAATTAAACTAAGTACTGGAGCAAGGGCATTAGTCGTACATGATGCTGCACTAACAATTAAATCATCTTTAGTTAAAGAATCATCATTTACCCCGTAAACAATTGTTTTCATTTCCCCTTTACCAGGAGCAGATATTAAAACATGCTTAGCACCCGCTTCAATATGTTTATAAGCATCTTCATATTTAGTAAAAGCACCCGTACAGTCTAATACTAAATCAACATCTAACTCTTTCCATGGATATTCTTTTGGATCATCTATTTGTAAAACCTTAGTAAATCTACCATTAACTATAATACCTTCATCATTATATTCAATACTTGCATTATTCATTGTACGATGAACTGTATCATATTTAAGCATATAAGCTATATCAGATGAAGCAGCATGACTATTTATAGCAACTACTTCATAATCAGTATTCATAAGCATACGATACGCTATTTTACCAATGCGACCAAATCCATTTATTACAATTTTTTTCATAAATTACCCTTTCTATTCAAAATAACTATCACCAATAAATTCTCTTAAAATATTATCATCACTTAAATATTCACTAGGTATTGGAAAAAACAACTGTAACTCTCCCATTAAGCGTCTAGCTTCCTTATAAAACTTACTAGTTATTGGTACACTGTGCAAAAGTGGTTCTACATAAACCTTTAATACTCCAATTTCATATACATAAGCTGTATTTAAAATAATATCTGCTTCATTAGTATATGGGAATACATATTTAGTTTCCCCATTACGTACATCTTCCCAGTTTTCTAATGTTTTAAGAACATTATATCCTCTAGTACGATTATCCCTTACAATTCTTCTTAAAAGTCTAATATCAATGGTAGAAATATGATTATGTCTATCAAGAGCCAGTGGCATAAAAGGGCTAATATATATTTTAAGTTTTTCTCTTCTTGGAACATTTTTACTTAGCTCTTCATTTAAGAAATGTAAACCTTCAATTAAAATAATATCATTTTCTTTAAGAGTTATAGTCTTTTTATCACTATATTCTTTTTTACCAGTTATAAAATTAAACGTTGGTATTTTAACTGTTTTACCACTCATCATATCTTGAAGCTGACTATTAAATAAATTTAAATCTAAAGCGTCTACTGATTCAAAATCATACTTTCCATTAGGAAGTTTTGGCGTATCTTCTCTTTCTTTAAAATAATCATCAGTACTAAGTACATAAGGATTTAATCCTAAAGCTCGTAAATATAAAGACAACTTTCTAGTTGAGGTTGTTTTGCCACTAGATGATGGCCCCCCTAAGATTACTATTTTCTTCTTTTCGTTAGCAATTTTATAAGCAACATTGTAAATTTCATTATCAATCATAATATCATTCATTTTAATAAATTCTTTAATTTTACTATCAGCAATAATACTATTTAATCCTGAAATATAAGTAGCATTTTGGCTTGCACACCAAATGCGATAATCTTTAAAACTTTTTAGAATTAAATCTTGACTAGTATAAGGCGATATAGTGCCATCTTCCGTAATTGGAAATGCTAATACTACCCCATTGTTACCAACAAAAGTTAAAGTGAATTTTTTTAGATCTCCTGTATAATCAGGCATCATATCTAAAAAAGTATTATAATAACCATGTAATTCATTAATTGGTAAAGAAGTAATATTTAAGTTTTGAACATTACTTGCTTTTTCCATTTCATTAATTTTAACATAAAAATCATAAGCATCCTTAATATTAATGATTTTCTTTTTAATTTGCTCATTATTATCAATTATTTTTTGCATATGTTTTTTTATTTCTTCAACATCATCTTTAGTTATTTCCTTATCTGTCTGAATTTCACAGTATAGTCCCTTATCTAATGAATGTAAAAAATGAATATCACAATTAAATAATTCTCTAACAGCTACATAAAGAACCATTTTTAGCCCTGCTTGATAAGTTTTGACTTTATATCGATCAATTAACATATTATGCACCCTCTATTCTTATTTAAGTATATCAAATTTTAAAGCAAAATAAAACTATAAAAAGAAAAAGCTCTAAAATAAAGCTTTAGAGCTAATTATCGTTTACTATTTCCAATAATTATTTTTGACTTTTCAATCTCTGTGCGTAGACGTTTTATATTATGATAGTTTAAAACAGTGCAATAAATCATAATAATTAAAGTTATAATATCTAAGACTAACAAAAATATCAATTTCTTTTTTCCCATGCTATCCTCTACAATTAAAGCTAACTATTAGTCAACTTTTAAATTAAGTACTTCCACATATTTAACATAATATGGTTTACCTCGTTTGATAACAAAGCAGAAATTATTTGGTACATCTAGTTTCATACTTGGTATTTTCTGACTTATTTTAATAGTGTATTGATCATTTATACCATTACCTAAATAAATACCATTATTAGCATTAACACATGTTTTAAACCATGATTCGTATTCACTCTTTTTAATATTATCAACAGAATCAACAAATATGTAATTAATAATACCTAAATCTTTAGCTTTGACAAAGATATCTTCAAATACTTTTTTATGTTCATCATTAAGTTTGTTTTTAAAAGCATCAAGTCCAATAATCATACAGTATATCTTTTCGGTATTATTAAAGATATCTCTATTATAATTATTAGCAATATACTTTTCATTATTACTTGTTATATAATTATAAAGTTGTTCAAAGATATTATCAAAATTACTGTTAACATATTGATATTTACTTGTATATTTCATATCAATATTCATTTCATCTGCATTAATAACCATTAGTTTAGCTATTTTAGCTCCAATTATTTGGTTAATAAGAGGATTAATAAAATGATTCATTGATAAGAAATCGATAGATGTAATTAAATTTACTAAGTTTTTATTCATATCAAACTTACAAATATTTAATTCTTCTTTTTCAATACCAATAACAAGTTCTTTATTTTTACCAAACTCTTCTTTAATATCATTATAAGTAACTGTTTCCGGTAAAATAGGTACCTTTTTAGCCTTATTTGGATATTTATTTAAATACTCAGCACATTTACTTCTAACAAAGGTATTTAAAGTATCTTTAAAAGCAGCACTTGCAGTTTGGAATTCATAAACATCATCGGTTTTTATAATACCACGGCCAAATTTTTTATCAGGATATTTCTTATTGACACTACCTAAAATAGTAATAAAGTCTTCTTCATTATTTTGACCTAGTGCATAGGTTAAAGCGAAGTTTTGTTTTAATTTATATCTTACTCCATTAGGACTATTTACAGCTAAGATAAAGTAAATAGCATATTTAGTGCATTCTCTAGATAATAAATTAAGTTCATCTTGAAGTGAATCATAAAGCTCATCATATGCTTCATAGTTATTAATAATAACAACTATATTAGGAACTTTTTTACCACTATTTTTAATAAATGTTTCATAATCACCATTGTAGTCTGCAAATAATTTTTTTCTTTGCTCAATTAAAGTGGCTACCATCTTAAATAAGTTATTTATTTTTTCTTCACTATCACTATTAATGATATCTCCTACAATTGGACTATCACTAAGCATTTTTAATGAACCAGAACCAAAATCAATAATATAATAGTTAACTTCTTCCGGTGAATAACTTATCATTGATGAATATATAAGAGTTGTTATAAAGTTTTCTTTACCACTACCACTTGCACCATAAATTAAAGCATTACCATTAGCCGTTATTGGCATTGTTAAAAGTAATTGTTCTTGATTAGATGGATTATCTAATTCTCCAATAACCGGATTTAAAATATAATCAGTCTTTTTATACTCATATTTTTTCATTAAATCTTCAACATTAATGTATTCTGGCATTTTAGGAAGCCATAAAGGTTTACATTTAATGTTTTCGGTTTTAGCAAGACCATCTAAATATTTAACAATATTGGAAAGTTCTTCACCTTCACTTACAACTTTAACTTCTTTTTTAATTTTAGTATCAATCTTTTTAGTTATATAACCAATATTATTAATAAAATCAATAGATGTATCTAATTCTTTAGTTACCTTATCAGTTGGAATATACTTACCACCAGCATAAGCAGCTTGACCAATAGTAAAGACTTCATCATATCCAACTTGGAAATAGAACCTACCAACATTTTTTAAGTATGCTGCATCTGGTTTCTTTAAAACTTCTTGAGAATCAGATTTATCTTGAACTCTTAAACAAATTCTAAACCTTGTATTACTCCAAATTTGTGGATCAACTACTCCGCTTGGCTTTTGAGTTGCTAAAATTAAGTGGACTCCAAGTGAACGACCTATACGAGCAGTACTTATTAATTGTTCCATAAATTCAGGCTGTTGATTTTTAAGTTCCGCAAACTCATCACTAATGATAAACAAATGCGAAACAGGTTCATCAATAATACCTTCACGATACATTTGTTGATACTTATAAATATCAACTGTACTTTCACCTGATTTTTCTCTTGCTTTATTAAATAAGGCTTGTCTTCTTTTAAGTTCAGATTCAATTGATGCTAAACTTCTAGTTATTTCATTTTTATCTAAATTGGTAATCGTACCAACTAAATGAGGAAGTTTAAGACCAATTTGATTGTTTTCAAAAGCACCAGCTAAGCCTCCACCTTTATAATCTATTAAAATAAACTGAACTTCATATGGATGATAATTTAAAGCCATTGATAAAATATACGTAATAATAAACTCTGATTTACCACTACCAGTCATACCAGCAATAAGTCCGTGTGGTCCATGATATTTTTCATGTAAATCTATCGTAATATTTTCCCCATTTTTACCAACACCAACAGGTACTGATAAATTAAGAATTGGATTATTTTTCTTCCATCTAACTAATGAGTTTAACTGCTCTACTTTACCTACATCATACATTTCTAAGAAGTTAATTTTATTAGGAAGCATTCCTTCTACTTCATTTTTAATTTCTATTGGTGTATTAGCAAGTACTTTTACACAAGCTTCATAATCAATTTCCGTATTTAAATCAACTTTAAATGTTTTATTTTCTTCTGGTTTAAGATTATCTTTAACTTCACCAATATTATTACTATCTGAAAGCATACTTAAATCTATAAATGATGTACATTGATCAGGAATATTAGTCATTTTACTATCTATAACAACTAAACTAAATCCTAAATAGTTTTTAAATTCTAAAATATTTTGAATTAAATCAAATTCACGTACCTTTTTAATACTATCAGTTATAACTAAATATAATTGTTTATATTCATCTTGTTTATTATCAGAACTGTTTTGAGCACGACTTTCAAATATACGATTTAAATAATAACAAACTTCTTTATATTCATCAGTATTTGTAGCAAAGAATCTAATTTGTTTATCATCACTGAAGATATGAGGTGTGCTTCTTAAATAACTCCATTCACTTTCTCTTTCTTCATCAGTTAATATCACAATTTTTAAGTCTTCATAACTATGAAAAGCAAGGATTTGAATTAGGAGTCTACGCATATAATCATGAAGATTAGAAAGACCAAAAAGCCCACTTATGTAATGCTCTTTAAATGAATATGGAACTGGTACATCAATAAGTATTTTTTCTTCTTTACCAAGTTCAGCAACCATATCTTTTAAGTTATCTTCATCTAATGAGAAATGCTCTTCAGGATAATTAATATTAATTTTCATCGGGATATTTCCACTACCTAAATTAACATCTAAATAGTCATAATCACTAATTCTTCTCTGCCATAAAAGTGGTGATTTACCAAGAATAATTTGAGATGCTTCATAACTTGTTAAAAGACTTCTTTTTAAGATATCAGTTTGCGTTTTTATAGCCTCTTTAATTTCATATTTTTTCTCATCAATATATCGACGATATTTCTTTTGCCTTTTTCTTTCTCTTTTCATGTTGTCAAATTTGGTATACCATTTAGTAAGAAGTGGCCATATGAAAACACTAGCAATCATTGCGCCGCAAATGATTAACTGAGGTCTTGCATTTTTCCATGTAGTTTCGCCATTAGTAATTGCATTTAAAGTACTAAACATTGAAACAAATGAAGTCATACTCATTGTAAGCATTGGTCCAATCGTAAGTAAGAAAGGACGGTCTTCATGATCTTGCTTATTAGGTGGAGCATCAACATTCATATCTAATGCTTCAAGTTTTGGAAATACACGTGGTTTTTTATAAAAATATTCATTATCATTATATAAAGGAAATTCACTTTCAACTTCTGATTCAGTAAAAGTATCATATAAACTAGTTATTTCGCCAGTTGGAAGTATTGATACTGTAATACTTGAAATAGATGCATTATTAATAAGCATTGCATACGCATTACTATCATTTAAAACTGATAATATAATTCTTAAACCTGAAATAAAAATATTATCTCCTATTTTTAATTCCTTTTTGTTTATAACTCTTGCATTATTAACATAAACTCCATTTTTAGCATTATTATTAATTAAAATTATTCTATTTTCTTTACGAATTATTTGACAAGCAATTTCATCAATAATATTAAAATTAACCATACATTTACGGCTACTACCAATACTTATTCCTTTATCTAAGTTATCACCTAGTTCATAAGTATTGTATTTTTCAAGTATGGGAGACGTATATATTAAAAATGATTCTTTATCAACTTCATTAACGATACTATAAAATTTATAGTTTTCTAAATATATTGTAGGCACCATAACGCCTTTATCAGCCACATATACTTCATTGTTACTATTAAGGCGCCACTTACCATTATCCGCTTCAATTGATATTAGATTTTTCTTTATTCCATTAATATCTAGGCCATCAATCCAATAACTGCCACTGACATTTTCTGGTAATATTATGTTTTTAATATTATACGGTCTAATAACAGATACCTTCATAACGACCTCCTTATTCTATATAGATTATACTACAAAAATAAAATATTTCAAAGAAAAACATATAAGATTTTGCCTATATGTTTAATTAGGATAAATAACTATTTCCTCTACTGAGTAATGCCCATCTAATATATTTTGTCTTAACTGGTTCATGATTTCATCATATTCGCTTCCTAAAGCTTGCTTGCGAGATACTTCTGATTCGCCATATTCTCCATTGAAAAGTGCGATAACTTTTTGGAGTTTACTATCAGAAGGAGAAAAGTTTGTATTATTATAAGGAGTTTCAATATTAGGCGAGACACTTGTAGCATTTGGCGTTTCTGCTTCAAAAGTAGAATATGTAAAATCAGGCGAATTATATTCGACAGTTTCATTACTTGGTGACATGCTTTCAAGCCCTGAAATTGTTTCAGATCCTGGGCCATAATTATATCCCTGATTTTCATAATTTTCTGCTTGTGGGCCTTGTGGACTATCAAATACCGAACTGACATCTGGTATAGGAGTATCAACTGTATTTAAAACTGTTTCTACATTAATGCTTCCAGCATTATCAATTGCTGCAAACGCTTCTTGAGCTTTAGGAATAAAAGTCCTGTCATAACCATTGTCTTTACCAATATAGTAAGAACAAAAATGCATTGCTAATGTATAATATTCATTTGAAGTAGGATCTGCATCAGTTCTTAATTTACTATATAAATTATCATAATCATCAACATATTTAGTTTTAAGTTCATAATCAAGCCAAGCAAGTTGACCATCGATTGTTGTATAATCCATACCAATAGATTCACAATAGGCTTTCATTTGATCAGCTCTATCAACTGTACCGCCTTTATCTTTCCATTCCCATTGGCATAATCCATAACCTGGATAATCAGGATTATCAGATTGATATCTATTTGCCACTAAAGTGTCATCTTCATATGCCATATTAGCTATTATAATTCTCGCTCCTGCATCTGAATACCCATATTGATGCACTAATTTATCATAAATATATGCAGCTCTACCTTCAAATGTACTTGTATCATATGATGTATTAAAACTTTCTGATGCAAGTAATTTAATATCAGATTTAGATGAAATACTTCCTATATCAATTAAAGCATTACGAACAGATTTTTCCATATCAATTAAAGATAAAGTAGCATTAAATATAGTATCAAGATCAGTTCTAACTCCATCAATTTCATATTGATATTTATAATCAGGAGGATAAGGCTTTTCGGTTAAACGTCTCGCTAAAGTCAAATGATTTATAGAATCATTTAAACCTTGTTCAGCCGCATAAAATAACGATTCATCAACTCTCATATAATCACCTTAACTTTCAGCTTGACTTTCTAATTCTAATTCATAATAATAATTATTAATATAAGTATCATAATTACTATTAGCTTCATTTATTTTATCACGAATTTCTAGCATATCATTAACTGTCTTTCTTAATACTGAATTTACAACATCACTATCTTTATCTAATACATTACAATTTGATTTTAATACACCTCTATCTAATGTCTCCCCATCAGCAACAAATCCACCATTAGCATAGTCGCGTTCTGTCCCGGACATTATTGAATTTATTTCTACTATTTTTTGCATCAAGTTATTTAAAGTATTACAATACTCATTGTATAAATTATACTTTTTAGTTAATTCTTGGGCAGTCCTCTTAGCCCCTCTTGCCATTTCTAACCAATAATAAGAAGCCATATAAAACCTTCTTTCTATCTTTATTAATTATACTATAAATATTAAATTATTAAAAGAAAAAACACAATAATGTGTTTTAATCATATAGTTTTATATCTTCAATGCCTAAATGGCCATCACGCATATTTAGATTAACTTGTCTTTGAACCTCTTCCCAATCACTACCTAAAGCAGCTTTCCTTTCTTCACCATTACCATATTTTCCACTAATAGTATCAATAACTTTTTGCAATAAATCAGCATTACTAATTGATGGGTCAACCTTGACTTCCGGTTCTACTACTATTTCATTTTGTTTTTCAACAATTGGCTCTACTATTTGCTCACTTGGCTGTTCAACATGTTCATTATTAGGTTGAACTATAGTTTCATCTACAATTACTTCATCTGGTTTGCTTGATGTAGTTGTTGTTTCTACACTAGTAGCCGAAGGTAATATAATATTTTGATCTACATAAATTAAATTTGGATCACTAATATTATTTATTCTTTGTAATTCTTCAACAGTAGTACCATATCTTTGCGCTATATCACTTAATGTATCACCAGAAACAACTGTATATTTCATTGAATCACTTGGTGATACTACATTTTCAACTGTTTTAGTTTCAACATCTGGCTCAGAAGGTGTGGTATATTTTTCTTCAAATATAGAATTAACATCAGGCATGTTTTCTACTGGTGCAGTAGTCATCGTTGGAGGTAAACTAGAAATATCATAATTCTGATCATTACTAGCATTTAAAATATCAACTACAATTTCAGCCGCCCTATTACTATCTATATAACCTGTTCCAGAATCTCTAATCGGATCATATTCATCATATCTATTATTACCAGTAAGGTTTATTTCATGGAAAAAGTTTTGAAAAGTATCGGTTCCTACTAATGCTCTATCAGTTATACGAGCTTTAATTGTATGTACTGATTTTTCAACTACATCATTAAAATTAGAAAAATCTTCAAAGTTTTCTAACCCTGCATTAACATCACCTACTAAACGTTCATCTTTTTGCCATTTTGCAAAGTTAAAAATATTATTTGAATTTGCATTTTCCGCTACATTAACACCTTCTTCAGCATAACCATATGCTGTTCTAAAAGCTAAAAATGCAAGCGGAATAATTGATGAAATTCCTTCTTTTTTGGAAGCTTCCACTAGTGCACTTCCAATATCTTTATCTGCCCAATCGCTAGGCACTTTGCCTTCATTTATCCAACCACTAACTATTTTATTAATCTCACTTGCACTTAAATTATATTTATTAAGATCTTCCATTGACATATTAAGTAATGTATTCATATCAGGAATATCATATCTCTTCATATCAATAGTCCCTGAAAAATTTGTATATCCAAGTTCCTTTAATGCTACAATAGTATCATCAACACTACCTTTAACATCTATTATTTTGGAATAAACAGAAGCAAGCATTTGCTTAATTTCAGCAATTATATCCGTACCTTTAAAATCACTAGGAATAGATACACTATTAAGATGATTTTTTAACTGATATGATTCATCTTTTACATTATCAACTTTATATTGCGCAGAAAATACTTTATCTGCCTGTATATTAAAATTGCCACCCATGTTATATTCTCCTTATCTTTTATTGTGAAAGATACCAATTTAATTTATTTTGCCATTCAATCTTACTACTATTTGCTTTATTTATTTTGTCATAACATTCATGAATTTTTTCTTCTATTAAATTTTGAGTTCTTTCAAAATCATATGAAACTACTGAACTTAATTTCATATAACATTCTCTCAAAACATTTTTATCCAAGAATTCTCCACCAGAATTATATCCTTCATGTAAATCATTTTCTGCATCTTTAATATTGCTCATTAAAGAATTATTTTCTTTCTTACAATTAAAAATTTCTCGGCTAAATATTGTATATTCATCTATTATCTTTCTATTTTTTATTATAATATCATCACATAATTGTATTTGACGTCGGCACTCAGCTATTTCGGCTGAATAATCCACAGTTGGATATATAATATCAGCCGTTCCAGTATTAGAACTTGAACTTAATCTTGGTGGTTTTGGAGCATTTCTAATTATTTCCCTTAATCCCATAGTATCTTCCTTTCTACAATATTACTAACTTAGTTCCATTTCTTATTTTAGAATCTTTAATATAAATATTATTATCATATTCAATACCTATTTCTCGATCAAGCATGCGAATGTCTTTTATTCCTTTATTAAAAGAACCATTGCTAATATCATTGATTTGTTTTAAAATATTCTCTTTAATAGTACCCACTTTTTTATTATTTGGTATATAAATATCAAATTCTATTTCAATTTGTGGAACGATAATAGTTACTAAATATTTATTCATTAAAAATCCCTCTTTCTTTAAAAATAAAATGCATCATTACGATGCATTATTCTATAACTGACTAAGATTACTTACGGCAGTTGCTAGATTTTCTTTAGCATCAGTTAAATATTTCTTATATGTGTCAGTATTTTCTGCAAATTCATTAAATAGTGCTTGAGCTCCTTCTCTATTTGCACCAGCCATCCAGTTAGCCATTAATTCATTTGCTCTAGTTTTAAAATCATTAACAAACATTTCATATTCTCCACAAATAGCTTCTAGTTCATTATAATCATTTCTAGCTGCTGGATCGCAAAAATATCTATCTGTTGGTTCTGCTTGAGCAATTGTAGTAATATTTGGAGCAGCTTTTGATAATTCTGAACCTACCATAGCTCCACTACCATTAGCACTTCTTACTCTTTGCATAGCAATAATTCTATCACCAGCTGTTGAAGTTACTAAAATCGCATCTGTTAAAAGTGCTCCTAAAGAATTATAAACTCTTATTAAATTATTAACATGTAAAGTTGCATCTTCACCAATCCAATGTACTTTTAAATTATTGATATTTCCTAATAATTTGTTAAGTAATTCCTCTCCTTTAGTTTTTGAAAGATTATTTAATCCTTCGCATTGTTCATACCCTAAATCTAAATTGTTTACATTAATATCCATATATCATCCCTCCTATTATCTATATACCGATATCTTCTAACATCTTAATCGTACCATATATATTATTATGTGTAAATATTTTTAAAATAAAATTGTACATTATCTTTACACTTAAACTTTGAAGCCCAATTTAAGTAGTAAGTTCCTAACTGTAAGTGCGCTTTCATCTCGATCATTAAAATCAGTTAGATTATAAAAAATATTCATTTTAGTTTCATAACTAAAGTTACCTATCTCACTATCCTTAATCGCACTTCTTGATAAGATAACTTTATGATTATTAGAAAACTCAGTTAAATTATGATTTGCTTTTACAAATTTATTTAATCTAATGGTTCCACCTTCCATTAAATATAAAACATCATCACAAATTTTATCTCCATTAAGTTCATTTAAATCTAATAAAATAACATCAAAAGTATATAATGTTTTAAGTTTAATATTTAAATCATCTTCCGTTTCACTACTAATAATATCTTCACTATTAAAATAGATACAATCTTTCTTTTGATATTCAATAGCTTTAACTGAATAATTTGTCTTTAATATTTTAAGCATCATATACATTAAAGTGGTAGAACCAGCATGTGGAGTTAAATTTTTTATACCAATGACTCTTTGCTTTTTATTTTTATTAATATAATAGTTTTCTTCTGCCGTAATTTCATTAGTGTTCATTGGATTGTATAAAGTAGATCCTTCAGTATATTTTTTAACATCTTCTAAAGTATTAGGCTTATTTACTAAAAAACTTATCCCTGAGGCATTTTTAGAAAAATTATAGTACCCTTTTTCAACTAGCTTTTTTAAAAATCCTGGATTATTACAAAACTCAGTATTATTTAAAACTAAGATAACTCTTGATGGCTCCCAATATGACAAAAAATCAAATAAAGTATCTTCATCATAATAATTCTTAATAGCGGTAATATCTAGTATAACTTTATTGTAATATAAATTAACTAGTTCTCTTTCTAAGTCTTCTTTAGCAAAAACACCTTCTAAAGTTTTAATTATTTCTACATCTAAAAAATTCATAACATTAATGTTTTCGTTTTTAATAGATATATTCATATAATCATCTACTTTCTTTCTATATTATAAAATAATTAAATATAAAAAGAAAGTATAAGTCGAATTTTGAATATTAAAAAAGATAATTAAAATGAATAATTTTCTTATAATTTATTTATTATATTAATAGGTGATTATTAATGCTACTAATACCAAATGTTTTAGAAAAAAACTGTAATGGGGAAAAAATATTTGATATTTATACTAAACTTTTACAAAGCAGAATTGTTTTTATAAATGGGGAAATAAATGATGATTTGGCAAGTTTAGTAGTTAGTGAACTTTTATATTTAGATTCTATAAGTCATGATGATATTTATTTATATATTAATTCACCTGGTGGCTCAGTTACTTCAGGTTTAGCCATCTATGATACAATGAATTATGTTAAAAGCAATATTTCGACTGTTGCAATTGGAATGTGCGCTAGTATGGCTGCGATTATCTTAGCCGCAGGAACTAAAGGTAAAAGACTTTCTTTACCTAATTCCGAAATTATGATTCATCAGGTTCTAGGTGGTGCTGAAGGTAGAGCTTCTGATATTAAAATTCATGCTGAAAGAATCTTAGATATTAAGAAAAAACTAAATTCAATTTTAGCTAGTCTTACTGGTAAATCTATATCTAAAATTAATAAAGATACTGAAAGAGATTATTATATGAATCCTAAAGATGCTTTAAATTATGGAATAATAGATAATATTTTATAATAAAACCACCTTTTAAAGGTGGCTTTTTGATTATTTAAAGAAATTTTTAAGTATTTTATTTAAACTTTTATTAATTACTTTATCAACTGATTTATTAACTACTTTTTTACCAAGTTTATAAGGTACTGAATTCTTACGTGCTCTTTCAGCTTCTTTTAAAGCCTTTTCTTCTTCTTTTCTTTCTTTTTCAGCAAGACGAGCTGCTTCTTTTTCAGCTTTTTCTTGTTCTTTACGTTCTTTCTCTGCTCGTTTTTCTTCTTCTAGTTTTTGTTTTTCTTCAGCTTTAATTCTTTCTTCTTCCTCTTTAGCTTGTTTTTCTTCATCATATTTTTTATTTAAAACTAAATGAGCAGCATCTTCTTTTTCAATAACTTCTTCATATTTTCCACATAATTCAGAATTATTAATAACTTTATTTCTTTCCATATCTGAGATAGTGCCCATTTTACTTTGTGGTGGTAAAATTGTAACTTTTTCAACTACTTCTGGCTCTCCTTTTTCATTTTGGAATGATACTAAGGCTTCACCAGTACCAAGTTCTTTAATTGCTGTTTCTGTATCAAAAGCAGGATTTTCTCTAAAAGCTGAAGCAGCTACTTTAACTGATTTAAGCTCAGATGGTGTATAGGCTCTTAAATTATGTTGAACTCTATTTCCAAGTTGGGCTAATACTTCATCAGGTATATCAGTTGGTGATTGACTAATAAAGTATAAGCCAATTCCTTTAGATCTAATTAATTTAACAATTTGAACAATTTGTTTTAGACGATATGCTGGCATATTGGTAAATAATAGATGTGCTTCATCAAAGAAGAAGACCATTTTAGGTTTATCTAAATCACCTACTTCTGGCATTTCATTATATAATCTATTTAATAAATGTAATAAGAAGGCAGCATAAAGGTCTGGATTATTAAATAGTTCAACAGCATGTAAGATATTGATATATCCTCTTCCATCAGCACATTTTATAAAATCATTAATGTCAAGTGATGGTAAGCCAAAGAATTTATCAGCTCCTTGATCTTCTAAAGCAAGTAAGCATCTTTGAATAACACCAATACTTTGGCTAGTAATATTACCATATTTTAAAGTATATTCATTTTTATGTTCTCCAACATAAGTAAGTAAAGTTCTTAAGTCTTCAAGAGTGTAAATCATCATTTCTTCATCATGCGCAATACGATAACATATTGATAAAACTCCTTCTTGAACTTCTGATAATCCAAGCATAATTGAAAGTACTGATGCTCCTACATCATATATAGATGCTCTTAGGGCATGACCATATTTTTGATATAAATCCCAAAATCTAACTGGATAATCTTTATAATCAAAATCAGTAAGTTTTAATGCTTCAATTCTTTTAATTAAAGCATCACTTGATTCACCTTTTAAAGCTGTACCAGCTAAATCTCCCTTAACATCAGCAAGAAATACTGGAACACCAGCATCTGAAAAACTTTCAGCCATAACTTTTAAAGTTATTGTTTTACCAGTTCCAGAAGCACCAGTTATAATTCCATGTCGATTTGCCTTATCAAGTAAAATACTAAGTTCTTTCTTATCATTTTTTCCAACTAAAATCTTATTGTTACAATACATATTCACCACTCCTATAATTTAATTTTAACATAGTTTTTATTATTTGTTATCTTTTTTAGTAATATTAGTTATTTCTTTTTGACTAGTAACATAATCAATAAATTCAAACATATTTATTCCATATTCTGGTTTATCATATTCGTAAATATGAATGTGAGTGAGTATTTCATTGTCTATGATATTACCTATTTTTTTATTATAAGCAATATGTTTATCCTTTTGCCAAATAACTGCTTCAGTATATGTTTTAAATTTATGAATTCCTCTATTTTCATAATCAGCATGTTCAAATAAACAGTATTCTAAAGTTTCTTTATCTTGGTATATCAAATAAGTATGGGTTGTGTATGCGTTTTCATAATTTAATTCAAACCAAATATAATTAGTTTTAATATTATATCCATTTTTTATAAACCAATCACGTTCAAGTTCAACTTGGTCCCAGCAGTGCCCAAGACCATATTTCAAAACATATTCTGGACTTTCTAAACCATATACTGTGGTGCATGCTTTTTGAAATATATCATTTTCTTCTGTAGTCCCATTATTTAAATAATCTACACCATCAGTCCCATGAAATCCATAAGTAATATATTTATCCATAAATTCCATTAGTTCATAAGGACTATTAAGATTTTCATATATTTTAAATATATCCATACTATCACCTTAAAATAAGTTTAACATATAACCATAAGAAAAAGAAGATTTCTCTTCTTAATTATTTATTTCTTTCTAAAATATCTCTAGCTGCTATTAAGCCAGTAGCAGCAGCCGTTACTATATTACCAGCTTTACCTGCTCCATCACCAATAAAATAAATATTATTATTTTCTAATTTAAATTTATTATCAGTCGCAATTTCATTAGAGAAAAATTTAATTTCTGGTCCATATAAAAGCGTATCATCATTATTAACACCAGGTATTATTTCATCTAATTTTTCTAAACCTTCTAAAATATTCGTAATTATTCTATGGGGCATTACAAGAGCTAAATCTCCTGCTACACAATCTTTTAGGGTTGGCTCAATAAAGCCTTTATTTAATCGATGCCACTCACTTCTTCTTCCATTTCTTAAATCTTTTAAACTTTGAATAATTGGTTTACCATCACCTAAAACATTAGCAATCCTAGCAATACTTTCACCATATGCTCTAGTATTGGTAACAGGCTCTGTTAAATTAACTTTAGAAATAAAAGCAAAGTTTGTATTATTAGATTTAGTTTCTTTTAAAGCATGTCCATTAACACATATATAACCATAATAGTTTTCTTTAGCTACAACACCACCTGGATTAGTACAGAATGTTCTAATCTCATCTCCATAAGTATCTGTTTTAATAAAGATAGTAGGATCATAGATCACATTCGTAATATCTTCCATAATATCTTTTCTGACTTCTACTCTTACACCAATTTCTATACTTTGAGAAAGATAAGGTATTT
>CACZQI010000024.1 GCA_902783345.1 uncultured Erysipelotrichaceae bacterium | reverse complement strand
TAGTTACACCTATTTCAGTTCCACTACTACTTATATCAGTTAAAGATGAATTTGAACTAAACTGAAAATATTTAATTCCACTTAATTTATCTTTACCAGTTCCAGTTAATGTTACAGCCCCACTACTCCACTCTGTATTTGGATTTTTACTTATTGCTACATTTATTGGTTTAGTCATATCACTATAAACATTTACTGTACATTCTGTTTTATTATTTGATATATCTTTTATAGTTATCTTGTCTGTTTTAACATTCGAGAATGTTTTTACAAACATATTATTAGCGCAGGCATAATTATCTTGGCATCCTACCTCTATTCTTCTAACATCATTTATCCAAGTCGTACTGTCTACTATATCTTTACATTCTGGTGCTATGCTATCTACTATCAAAACATATCTAGTTATTTGTTTCCAAACACCATTTTGAGCTTCATAATCATATTTTAATTCATATGAGCCAAGTTTAGTTGTATCAACATTACTATCATCACATTTTATATTTTCATTTTTCTTTAAATATGATGAATCTAGACTACCATTTGCTTTAATATATCCTAAAGTTTTAGTATTTAACCCTTCAAAACAAATATTGTTTTTATTGCTATTATATTCTACTTTTATCGTTTGAACTTGCAAATAATCTCCTTCTGGATTAGCTACAGGAAATATTACATTTATAGTTCCTGTTGTATCTAACTCTATTCTTATTTTTTCTGCTCCAGTTAGAGTTTCATTAGTTGCTGGATTTACTAAAGTATCTTGAATGAAACCTGAATCTATTAAATCTTGAATGCTTATTATCAAATACCCCTTATCTTCATAAAGGTTCGTTAAAATATCTTCATTATTTGAAGCATATAAATTAGCAGCACCAATAATTTTCTCATTAAATTCTTTTTCTTTATTGGCACCCATTTTTTTCATATTATTATTTAAACTTATCGCAATTGTTACTCCTATTATTGATAATAACCCGATTACAACTAATAGTTCTATTAAAGTGAATCCTTTTTTATTTTTCATAATATCACCTATTCTTACATTATTTAGTATATCATTAAACGCACTCTTAGTAAATGAAAAAAGCCACAAGTTTTTACTTATGACTCATTAATAATAAACACTCAATATGTTTAGTTTTAGGAAACATATTTAAAATATAAAAATCATCTATTTTATAATTATCTTTCATTATGTTAATATCTCTTGCTAATGTCAAAGGATTACATGACATATAAACTATTTTACTAGCATTAATATCTATTATATTATTTAATGTTTCTTTATTTAACCCACTTCTTGGTGGATCAATAATTACTGTATCTATTTTATTATTTATTTCTTTGATTTTAGATGAATCGCCTAATAAATAATAGTTATTTTGTTTATTAATTTTTGCATTTTTTATAGCGTCTTTTACTGCTTCTTTAATTATTTCAATACCATATAATTCTGTTTTATTACATGCTATACCAAGTGTTCCTACTCCGCAATATAAATCTACTAAATTACCAAAATTATAGTTTTTTAAAACCTTAAATACTTCATTTAAAATATCTAAATTAATTTGAAAAAACGAATTAATATTTACTTCAAATAAATATCCACCTATTCTTTCAATAAAACTATCAGTACCATATATTATTTTTTCATTAACAATTATCCCAATTATTTTATGTTTAGTTTTTAAATTATCTATATCTATTTCATATTTATTTTCAGTATCTATTTTAATTAATATTTCATCATTATAATTAGTTCTAATCGTAATAGTGCCATTTTTAATATGAAATAAGTCCTTATCTTTAATAATATTATTGATTGACTCTTTAGCAAGTAAACAATTATCTATTCTTATAAAATCATGAGAGGCACTATCATAAAATCCCCAGATATTATCTTTAATTTTTAATTCTATTTTATTACGATAATTATATTCATTTAGACTTATAAATTTAGGACTAATATCCAAATTACTATATTTTTTAAATATATCAATAACAGCATTAGTTTTTATTTCTTCTTCATAGTTTTTATCAATATGTAAATAAGCACATCCGCCGCATTTATCATAATATGGGCATAAATTTTCAGTTCGCTTATCAGATTTTTTTAATACACTAACTAATTTACCTTCTAAATAATTTTTCTTATCTTTAATAACCTTTGCATTTACTACTTCTCCATCAATAGTTTTAGGAACAAAGATAATTTTGTTATCAATATAACCAATTCCTTTACCATCATGAGAAAAGCTTTTAATTATGATATTTTTCTTCATATAATTTCTTCACTTCTTTAATAGATAATTCTCTATATTCTCCACTTTTTAAACCATCAGTAGTTAAAAATGCATATTCCACCCTACTTAATTTATCAACTAAGTATCCTAATTCATTAAATAATTTTTTAACAATATGATTTCTACCTTCAACAATAGTTATTTCAATCATTGAATAGTCTTTTTCTAAATCAGATTTTTTAACCTTTACTCTTGTAGGAGTGCACATTACACCTTCAACTAGAACGCCTTTTTTAAGTTTCATTAAATCTTCTGGCTTTAAAACTTTATTTAATTTAGCAACATATTTTTTAGGTACATGATTTGATGGATGTGATAGTAAATTTGTAAGTTCTCCATCATTAGTTAAAATTATTAATCCAGTTGTATCATAATCTAAGCGCCCAATTGGATATATTCTTTTATTCGTATCAATTAAATCAACTACTGTTTTTCTTTGATGCTCATCACTTCTAGATGATATTACTCCTCTTGGTTTATTTAATAAATAATAGACTTTATCTTCTTTATTTAAATGAATGCCATTAATAACAATATCATCACTAGCATTTACTTTAACACCTAAACATGTAATTTTTTCTCCATTAACAAAAACTTTACCATTTAATATTAATTCTTCTGCTTTTCTTCTTGAAGCAAAACCAGATGCTGCAATAACTTTTTGTAATCTTTCCATAATGCACCTCTTATGAAGATTTTAACACATTTTTTCTAAATTCCAAAGAATAAAGATACTAACATAAAAGACGCTATTATTCCGCAAAAATCCGCAAATAATCCAGCCGGAAGAGCATATCTACTTTTGGTTACTCCAATACTACCAAAATATAAAGCAATTACATAAAAAGTTGTATCTGAACTACCTTGAATAGTACTTGCTAATAATCCCATTAAACTATCAGGCCCATACTTACCAAATATTTGAGTCATAATAACAAGTGTACTATTTCCCGAAATACTTCTTAAAAAGCACATTGGCACAATATCACTAGTCAAATTATATTTAATTAAAAAATCACTTAAAAATTTAAAAGCATCATTAATAAATCCACTTTTAACTAAAATATTAACTGCAAATACCATCGCAAATAAATTAGGTAATATTTTAAAAGTCGTAATGGCTCCTTCTTTAGCCCCATCTAAAAATTCATCATAAATATTTATTTTTTTACGAAACCCATAAAAAATAATAAATAAGACAATTAAAGGAAGGGCAAGTAAACTAATTTCCCCCATTTTTTCTCCTTATTAAATAATCAATTGTAAGGCCACCTATTGTAGAACACATTGTAGCTAATATGCATGTTGGTATGACCATAGTAGGATTAACACTACCATAAGCAAGTCTTAATGAAATAATAGTAGTAGGAATTATGGTAACTCCACTTGTATTTAAAACTAAAAAGGTAATCATTGCTGGTGTTGCTTTCTTTTTATCTGGATTTAGTTCTTGTAATTTATCCATAGCTTTTAATCCAAAAGGCGTTGCTGCTGAACCAAGTCCAGCCATATTAATCGCAATATTACTAGCAATATATCCTAGTGATTCATGATCTTTAGGTATGCTAGGAAAAAGGCGCGATAAAATAGGTGTCATTAAATGTGCGATTTTATTAATAAGGCCTGATTTTTCGGCTATTTTCATAAGCCCCATCCAAATAATTAAAAGAGGCATTATTTCAAGTAATAAGTTTAAGGCTGACTTTCCACTTTCAATTATTTCAAAGTTAATATCACCAATATTACCAGTTAAAAAACTATAACAAATTCCAATTAAAATAAAAACTCCCCAAACTATATTTACCATAAACTAGCAATCTTTCTTTTTAATTTATCCCAAAAAGATATTTTTTCTTTTTTATTTTCTTTTTTTACTAAAATATTCTCCCGATAATACTCTTTACCATCTAATTTGACACTTACATAACCAATAATATTAGTTGCATTATTATCATAATAATTAATCTCTAATTGTGCCTTTCTTGCTTCTTCACTTGTTAAACTCATAAAATAATCATTTTCAATATAAGTGTTAGGGTGTTTAGTCTCTATTTTACCTTTAAAAAGGATTTGATAAGATTTTAAAATATTAAAGTATTTTTCATATAAAGCCTTATGATCATTAAAGTCATTTCCATCATTAAAAGTTACAATAGTTAAATTAACATTATCTTTAGATGCATTGGTAACAAGCGTTCTTCTAGCTTTTTCTGTAAAACCTGTTTTACCACCAATAGTATATTTATACATTGATAAGAGTCTATTTTTATTGTGCCATACATAAGTTTTTAAATCAGTTTTTACAGTAATATCTTTAGTAGATACTATTTGACGATATTTTTCATTTTTAATAGCATAACTAGATAGTAGTGCCATATCATAAACAGTTGAGATATTTTCTCCATTACTATCTTCTAAACCACTGCTATTATAAAATGTTGTATCTTTCATACCTAAACTACTAGCTAAATTATTCATCATTAATGCAAAGCCTTCCATAGAGCCAGCAGTATCTACGGCTAGAGCCCAGGCAGCATCATTTCCACTTCGAAGCATAAGTCCATAAAGTAGATCTTCCTTTTTTATTTTTTCTCCTACGCTTACATAAATACCACTACCAAAACTTTTTAAAACTTCATCACCTATAGTTACAGTTTTATCTAAAGAGCCATTATTAATTACAACCATAGCAGTCATTATTTTTGTAATTGATGCAATAAGCGATTTAGTATGGATGTTAGATCCTTCCAACACTCTATTATTATCACTATCCATTACAATATAACTAGATGCACTTATAGCATTTACTTTAATTGGAATTAATAAAATTAAAAGCAATATGACAAACTTTTTCATAGTAAATAATATGAAAAAATAGGTTTATTAGACCTATAATTCTTTTTATATAAGATTTTTAGCATCAATTAGCATTTTTACTTTAAATTTTATGAAAGCAAGCAAACTTGTATATATCCGTTTTAAACATATTTACTTACTTTTTAAATAATCTATGCCCTTTAATTCCTTTTTTCTTAGTTATGGGATCTATATAAACTGGACTGTTACCTGGAAGAAATGTCGCTATTAAAAAGTAACCATATAAAAATATCATAATAAGTAAACTTAAATAATTTAAAAAACTTGGTAATTTATCTATATTCAAAATAAGATACGATAAATATTGTCCTATTCCCACAGCAATATAAAAGATTAAAATATCAACAATTAAAATGCTTTTCTTAAATAAATACTTAAATAAATAAAACATAAAAGGAATTAAAGATACCATAATAACTAAACTAACTGCTTTAGCCGTTAAAAAATTAGGATTATTACCTATAAAAGGAACTTCAATAAGCATCCATACTAAAGAAGGAAAAACAAGTAGTTTCATATGTTCCCAAACACTTTCATTAACTGCCGAAAACAATGAAAGATATTTATTATGATTACTCCATTCATACGTAAAATGAAGAATAGTTCCTAATATTGAAATAAATAAAAATCCATAAAATTCTAGCATTATATCACCAATAAATTATATTAAATAATTTAAGATATATGCATTAGTTCATTTATTAATATAAACATATACTATATTAGGAGGAAATTATGTACGAAAAAATGAAACTTAGAGATTGCTCTAATATAATTCAAAATAAATCACGTGCTGTTTTAAGTATATGCAATTGTAATATGCCATATCAAGAATTAGTTTATTATGATACAGACTGTTTCTGTGGATGCATTTCTTTATATTTTAAAATTTGTAAATGTGGTAGTCTTGCAAATATTATTGGTAATAATGAACCTGCTAGTTTATTAATAATTAATAACTGTAATAATTATACTGAAACTGTAGAATTACAAGGTACTTTAGATGTTTTAGAAGATGAGGTAGATTGTTGTTGTCGCGAAAAGAAAACTTGCTTTCAAACAGTTAGATTTAATTTAGATAAAATAAGTGGTAAAAGATATTGCCAAAATTAATTATTAGACCTATCAAGGTCTTTTTTTAAAAAGAAAAAAGGCCGAAGCCTTATGATAATAAATCACATATAATATTAGATATTTCCGTAGGATTATCAACAGTTAATCCTTCAATTAATCTTGATGATGAATATAAAATTTTAGCATATTTTTTAAGCTCTTCTTTATCATTTTGATATAAATCTTTTAATTTATTTACTATTTTATGGTTTTCATTTATCTCTAAAACCATTTTAGCCTGTACTCTTTCATCAGTTGGCATCGCATTTATTACTTTTTGCATTTCCACGCTTATCTCACCTTCTGTTGTTAAACATACTGGATGATTGGTTAGTTTATTAGTAAGTCTTACATCTACTACTTCATCATTTAAAGCTTCTTTAATAAAGTTAAGCATTCCCTTATTATCTTCATTTTTCTTTTTTAAAGCTTCTTTTTCTTCTTTAGTATCTAAATCTAATTTACTATCAGATACATTCATAAACTTTTTACCATCAAATTCACCAAGCGTATTTATAACAAACTCATCTAAATAATCAGTTAAATATAAAATGTCATAACCTTTATTTTGAACTTGTTCAACTTGTGGAAGCATTTTAATTTTATCAATGGTTTCACCTGAGGCATAGTAAATATTTTCCTGATTTTTTTCTAGCGTTTTAACGTATTCATCTAATGTTATAAACTCTTCCTTTTTAGCTGAATAGAAAATAAGTAAATCTTTAAGTTTATCTTTATTCATACCATACATATTGTAAACGCCATATTTTATTTGTGAACCAAATGCGGTAAAAAACTTTTTATAATTTTCAAAATCATTTTTAAGCATTTCTAACAATTCATTATGAATTTTAGTTTCTAATGTTTTAGCAATCGTTATAACATGACGATCATTTTGAAGCATTTCTCTAGAAATATTTAAAGATAAATCAGCTGAATCAACTACTCCTTTAACAAAACTATAATAATCAGGAATTAATTCTTCACATTTTTCCATAATTAATACGCCATTAGTATAAAGTTCTAAACCTTTTTTATAGTCTTTATAGTAATAATCAAAAGGAGCATGTGAAGGAATAAACATTAATGATTTATAACTAACCGTTCCCTCAACACTAGTATGAATTACTTTTAAAGGTTTTTCATAATCATAGAATTTATCAGTATAAAAATTATCATATTCTTCTTCTTTAATTTCTTTTTTATCTTTTTTCCATAAAGGAACCATTGAATTAAGCGTTATAACTTCTTTAACAGTTTCATATTCATCTTTACTGCCTTCTTTAAGACGTGAATTTTCAACTTCCATTTTAATAGGATATCTTAAATAATCACTATATTTAGAGACTAAAGAACGAATAGTATATTCTTCCAAATAATCATGATAGTGTTCTTCTTCGGTATCATCTTTTAGATAAATTCTAATTTCGGTACCACTAGTTTCTTTATTTGCTTTAGTTATTGAATAACCATCAGCGCCTTCACTTTCCCAAAGATATGCATCTTCACTATTGTATTTACGAGATAATACCTCTATTTTTTTAGCTACCATAAAAGCTGAATAAAATCCGACTCCAAATTGACCAATAATTTCCATCGTTTTTTCATCTTTATTGTCTTCCTTAAATTTTAAAGAATCAGATTCAGCTATTGTACCTAAATTATTTTCAAGTTCTTCAGCATTCATACCTATACCATTATCTTTAATAGTAAGTACTCGATGCTCAGTATCTCTAATAATATCAATTTCAAACTTTTCTCTATCAATATTAACAGATCCATCAGTTAAAGATAAATAATTAAGTTTATCAATAGCATCACTAGCATTAGATAAAAGTTCCCTTAAAAATATTTCTTTATTAGTATAAATAGAGTTTATCATCATGTTTAATAGTTTTTTTGATGATGATTTAAATTCTTTCTTTTTCATATGTCCTCTTTTCTAATAAATAGTTTAATACCATATTTAGCACTTGTCAATATTAAGTGCTAAAGTTATAAAAAGAGAGTGTATATTTTTATCACTATAATAATCACTATTATATTTATTGCCATTTCTATAGTATAATGATTTTAGGAGGGTTATATGGAAATATATGATACTTTAAAATATTATAATGAAAATGCTGAAAAATATTGTGAGCAAACTAAGAATGGAGATATGACAGAAGCTTATAATCGTTTCTTAGTTATGTTGCCAGATAAAGCATATATATTAGATTTTGGATGTGGCTCTGGTAGGGATAGTAAATATTTTTTAGAAAAGGGATATACAGTTAGAGCAATCGATGGTTCAGAAAAGTTGTGTGAACTAGCAACAAAATATATTGGACAAAAAGTTGAATGTATGAAATTTGATGAATTATCAGAAGAATCTAAATATGATGGTATATGGGCTTGCTCATCAATTTTACATGTAGAAAGAGCAAACTTGCCTGACATTTTAAGAAAAATGATTAAAGCATTAAAAGAAAATGGAGTAATTTATACATCTTTTAAAATAGGAAATCAAGAAATAATTCAAGACGGAAAATATTATAATTACATTACAAGATCAATATTAGAAGATATGCTTAAACAAGTTGATCCAAATTCTGAAGTAGTTGATTATTATGAAAATGGTACTTGTAAAAATGTAGATAGACCTACCGCTACTTGGGGTAATTATCTAATTAAAAAGAAATCACATTAAATAATTAAAAATTATATTTATTTTGTAATATAATAATTAAGAAAGGATTGATAAGATGAATAATCCAATTGGTATCTTTGATTCTGGAATTGGCGGATTAAATATTTTAAATGAAATTGAAAAAATTCTTCCTAATGAAGATATTATTTATTATGCTGATTCTAAAAATAATCCTTACGGTTCTAAAAGTGATGAAGAACTTTTAAATATTACTTCTAATATTGTAGATTTTTTAATAAATAATAAGTGTAAAATTATAGTTATAGCATGTAATACAGCTACAACTAGATGTATAAATGATTTAAGGGTAAAATATCCTTTTATTAAATTTATTGGCACGGAACCAGCAATTAAAATGGCTTGTGATAATAATCATAATAATATTTTAGTACTTGGTACTCATGCAACCATAAACTCCAAAAGTATTCAAAAGCTTATTAAAAATAATAAAAATGATAAACAAAATATTTATCTGCAAGATGCTGAAGGTCTTGCTAATGCAATTGAAGTAAATAATATTAATTTGATAAATGAACTACTTAATAAATTTTTAACACCTTATCAAAATAAGAATATTGATTGTGTAGTTTTAGGATGCACTCATTATTCAAATATTGGTAATAAAATTAAAACTTATTTTCCAAATAGTTCTATATATGATTCATCTTTAGGTGTTGCTAAAGAACTAAAGAGACAGTTAACAAATTTAAATCTTTTAAATAAAGGAAAAGAAAAAGGTAAAATACTTATTAAAAAGTAAAAAAGTATCCTTTCGAATACTTTTAATTAGTTTCAATTTTTAATTCATTATCATAGGAAACTTTTATAACAGAGTTTTCTTTTATTTGACCTTCTATAATTAATTTAGCAAGTTTAGTTTCTAAAGTTTTACTAATCAATCTTTTAAGAGGTCTTGCCCCATAAAATTCATCATATCCATTAGAAATAAAATAATCTCTAGCACTATTATCCAAAGTAATTTTAATATTGTAATCTTTTAATCTATTTTCAGTTTCATAAATAATTTTATCTAAAATCTCGCTTAAAGCTTCTTTAGTTAATTTTTTAAACATTATTACTTCATCAACACGATTAATAAATTCTGGTTTAAAATAATTATGTAATTCATCAACGACTTTTTCATCATGTCCTTCTAAAATATGCTCTGCTCCTACATTACTTGTCATTATAATAATAGTATTTTTAAAGTCTACTGTTCGACCATTAGAATCAGTAAGTCTTCCTTCATCTAAAATTTGTAAAAGTAAATTTAAGACATCAGGATGCGCTTTTTCAATTTCATCAAAAAGCACGATTGAGTATGGATTTCTTCTTACTGCTTCAGTTAGTTGGCCACCTTCTTCATATCCAATATATCCAGGAGCAGCACCTATTAATCTTGATACTGAATACTTTTCCATATATTCTGACATATCAATTCTAATCATATGATGTTCATCATCAAATAGTTCGTAAGCAAGGCTTTTAGCAACCTCAGTTTTACCAACACCAGTTGGGCCTAAAAAGATAAATGAACCTATTGGTTTATTAGGGTCTTTAATACCACTTCTTGATCTAATAATTGCATCACTAACTAATTTTAAAGCATCATCTTGACCTTTAACTCTTTTCTTTAAGTTTTCTTCTAAATTTAAAACTTTATCTTTTTCACTACTAACAAGTTTTTGAACAGGTATACTTGTCCATTTACTTATAACTTCAGCAATTATGTCTGGAGTTACAATATCACTAAGCATTTTATTATTAGCTTTTTCTTTTAACTTGCTTAATTCTTTTTCTAAATTAGGAATAGTGCCATGTCTTAGTCTTGCTGCCGTTTCTAAATCATAGTTGTTTTCTGCATTAGCTAAATCAAACTTTGCTCTTTCAATTTCACTTTTCTTTTTAGAAATATTTTCGCTTATACTTTTTTCTTCATTCCAAACTTTTTTTAAATCAGTTTCTTTTAATTTTAAAGTATAAAGTTCTTTATCCAGTTCTTCTAATCTTCTTTTAGAAATATCATCTTTTTCTTTTTTAATAGCTTCTCTTTCAATTTCTAAACGCATAATAGTTCTAGTTAATTCATCAAGTTCAGTTGGAACACTATCCATTTGCACTCTAATAGTAGCGCATGCTTCATCAACTAAATCAATAGCCTTATCTGGTAAATATCTATCAGTTATATATCTATTTGAAAGTGTGGCTGATGCTATTAAAGCTTTATCTTGAATTGTTACACCATGATATATTTCAAATCTTTCTTTTAAACCACGTAAAATAGTTATTGCATCTTCTACGGTTGGTTCATGAACTATAATTTTTTGGAAACGACGCTCTAAGGCCCCATCTTTTTCAATAAATTCACGGTATTCTTTTAAAGTAGTTGCACCTATTACCTTAATTTCTCCTCTTGCAAGTAAAGGTTTTAAAATATTGGCTGTATCCATCGCACCTTCAGCACCGGTTCCAACTATCATATGAATTTCATCGATAAACATAATTGTATTTCCTTCACTTTTTTTAATTTCTTCTAATACTTTTTTTAGTCTATCTTCAAATTCACCACGATATTTAGCACCCGCTACTAAAGCAGCCATATCTAATTCCCAAATTTCTTTATTTTTTAAGATTTCAGGAACATCACCACAGACAATTCTTTCAGCTAAGCCTTCTACGATAGCCGTTTTTCCAACACCTGGTTCTCCAATTAAAACAGGATTATTTTTAGTTTTACGAGATAATATTCTCGTAATAGAACGAATTTCTTCGTCACGACCTATTACAGGATCAACTTTATGATTTTTAACTGCATCTGTAATATTACGACCATATTTTTCTAAAACATTAACATTTTCTTCTTCAGGATTCATATTAAACATTTTTATCACCCTTTCTTCTCTTAATATTATACTCATTTATTAGCAGTTGTCAAGCGAGAGTGCTAACTAAACAAAAATTACAAAATTTGCGCAAAAATATGCAAAAATATTAATCTTTTTTTAAACTTATGTTATAATTCTTATAGAAAATCAAGGGTGGTTATATGAAAAACAAAAAAATCTTTAAAAATTTAATTATAATTGGCATCGGACTTATCGGCTTAGTTTCAACATTACTTGTAAATAATTCAGTTGAAAATGATTTATTATGTATTTTAATTATGGCATTATTTTTAGCCTTAGAAATATATGGTTTATCTAATATAATTAAAGATAAATATTCTTTTAGATAATAAAGGTGAATATGTATAAAAATGCAATTAAAAAATCTTTAGCATATGTGCGTCCTTTTTTAATTGGTCGTTTAATCTATGAAAAAAGGCATGTTTCTAATGATATTTCATCAATGATAGTTTTAAATGATAATGGGGATATTTTAACAACTGCTAAAAATGCAGATATTTTTATGGCCTGTGCTGATTATAATGAAACTTATCCTAATATTTTAAAAGAAATTAGTGAAGCTAAGCCTAAAAATATTCCTAAAATTGAGCAAAAATATGGTATAAAAAAAGATACTATTGTAGGAATGCATAATGTTTTAATAGATATTGCTGATAATCCTGGTAAACTTAAAATAATAAAGCACCCTTATTTAGATTTAGCTATTATTACTATTCAAAATAAAGATGAATTAACAGTTAAAACATTCCCTAAATTTAAAAGAAATAAAGCAAATATTGGTGATGATTTATGTACAGTTGGATTTGCTTTTCCTGAATATAAAGCTTTTAAATATAGCGAAGAAAAGCATAAATTAGTAACTGATTTTGAATTTATGAACTTTCCTATTTTTCCAACAACTGGTATGATGCAAAGAAATATTGCCGATAAAGAAAATCAAATAACAATGTTTGAAATGTCCAATATAATTGTGCCAGGTCAAGAAGGCGGCCCAGTACTAAGTAAAGATGGATATATTTATGGAATGATTATTGGCTTTAGAGTCTTTAAAGATTTTGCTGGAAGTGTTAGAATAGGTCTTGGAATTAATAATCTAGCAATCATGGAATTTCTAGATGCAAATAATATTAAGTATGAGGTAGAAGATGAAAAGAAGAAAAAAGAATAATTTAATTATATTTATAATCTTAATTTTAATAGTATGTTTAGGATATTTTGGTTTTAAAAAAGTATTTAGTAAAGAGGAATCTAGTAATGAAAGTAGTACTACAACTACGACTACGACACCTACTACAAGTTCAACGACTACCACAACTACCACAACTACCACAACTAAGACAACAACGACTACTAAAAAAACAACTAAACCTACCACAACAACGACTACTACTAAAAGTAATCCTAATAAAGATTTAACGGGTACAAGTTCAAAAGGTTACTCTATTACTTATAAAAATGGTGCTTATTATGTAGATGGTTATTTAATTGTTAATAAAACTTATCATTTAACTAGTGATTGGGTACCAACAAATACACATAAAAAGATTACTGAATCCATGGATGGTTTTTGTAGAGAATGCATAGATAAAACAGCTTATGATGCTTGGAGTGAAATGAAAGCTGATGCTGCAGCATTAGGATTAAAACTATGGATACAAAGTGGATATCGTGGATACTATTATCAGCAAGATTTATATAATGGATATGTTAAAAGAAAAGGTAAAGCGGCTGCTGATAAATCTTCTGCAAGACCTGGTGCTTCAGAACATCAATCAGGCCTAGCCTTTGACTTAAACACAATTACCACATCATTCAAAGACACTTCTGAAGGTAAATGGGTAAATGAAAATGCATACAAATATGGTTATATAATTCGTTATCCTGAAGGAAAAACATCTGAAACTGGTTATATATTTGAACCATGGCATATTAGATATGTAGGTAAAGAACTTGCCAAAGCATTATATAATGATGGCAACTGGCTTACAATGGAAGATTATTTTGGTATTGATTCAAAATATAGTGATTAGAGGGTTTATGGAAGAAGATTTTAAATTAGAACTTATGGCACTCCAAAAGAAAGATACAATGGATGCTAATGAACAAGGCTTTTTTGATAAAGATAGTTGGTTCAAACATATTATTAATGCTGATAAAGATATTGTTGCAGAAAGCATTATTGATTTAGCTAAAAGATATGATATAAAAGATACCGTCGTAGCATATTACTTTGATCCAACTATGTTAATTCGCTTAAGTAAAGTTAAAAATGATAAAAAGAAAATGGCTTTAAAATAAGTCATTTTTTCTTGCTGTAGGCACGCGAACAATAGTATAATATTCTTGGTGGTAATATGAACTTAGAAAACTATCTAACTAACAATTCTTTTTTTATAGTTCCATCTAATTTAAAAATTAAATTAATTAAGTATTTAAACTCTTTAAATAAAATGTATAATATTAAAATTTTATCATTTAATGATATTAAAAAAGCTTTATTATTTGATTATGATACTAAAACTATTCATTATATTATGAATAAAAATAATATTGATTATAATAATGCTCTAGAACTTATTAATAATATGTATTATTTATTTGAAGATGTTTACGAAAATAAAAAAATAGATAATTTAAATAATTTAAAAAAAGAACTTTTAGATAAAAGCTTATTAACTCTTAATCCTTATTTTAAGAGCGCTATTAAAAATAAAGATATCTTTATCTATGGATTTGATTATTTAAATAGATATTATTTAAAATTAATTGATATTTTAAAAGAATATACTAATGTAACTATTATTCCTAAAAGTGATTTTAATTATAAACATCAAGTATATAGTTTTGACCATCTTAATAACGAAATTGAATTTATTGCAAGTGATATCATTAATAAGAAATTAGACTTAAATCATGTTTATTTATTTAATATTAATAACGATAATGAAAGTACGATTAAAAGAATATTTAATAATTATAATTTACCTATTAATTTTAATTTATCTACATCTTTATATGAAACTAAAGTTGGTTCTGATTTCTTAAATAATTTAGATAATATAGATAATTATTTAAATAGTTTGAGTGATAATAATATTAAAGATTTATTAATTAATATATTAAATAAATATTACTGGATTGATAATAAAAATAGTGTTAAAGAAATGATAAAGTATGAACTAATGCATACCTTTTTACCATGTCCTAAATATCAAAATGGAATTAATGAAACATCCCTTTTTAATGAATATTTTAGTGAAGATGACTATATTTATATTGTAAGTTTTAATGATGAATATTTACCTCAAAAATATAAAGATACAGATTTTATTAATGATAATGAAAAATTTGACTTTTTAGAGTTAACTAGCGAAAAAAACAATCTAGAAAAAGATATTTGGCAAAAAGTTTTGCAAAATAACTCTAATATTATTATTACTTCATCAAAACAAAACTATAATAGTATTTTAAAACCATCTTCTCTAATTAAAGATTTAAACTTAGAAATAGTTAATTATGAATATCATCCATCTAATTATTCAAATAAAAGTAATTTATATAATTTAGGTATTTTACTAGATAATTATCAAAAAAATAATGATTTAAATAAATACTTACCACCCTTAATTAATACATATCAAAACCATAATTACCAAACATATTCAAATACTTTTGAGCCTATTAAATTAAAAGATGATTTTAAAATTAATCTTTCTTATTCAAAAATGAATACTTATTTTGAGTGTCCATTTAAATATTATGCTAAATATGTTTTAGCTTTAGATAAATATGAAGATACCTTTGATACTTGGCTTGGTTCAATGTGTCATTACATTTTATCTAAAGTATATGATGATGATTTTGATTATGAAAAAGCAAAAGATGATTTTATTAATGAAAAACCTTTTGAACTTACGAAAGAAAATGCTTTATTTTTAAATAAAATTTTAGGTGAATTAAAAATCGCTATAAAGTATATAAAAGGAATGCAAAATATAACTAAATATCAAACTATTGAAACAGAAAAAAATATAAATGTCCAAATAAATGATATTAACTTTAATGGTATCATTGATAAAGTTATGAAATATGATAATAACATTGTTTTAGTTGACTATAAAACTGGGAAAACTGATATAGATTTGCGTTTAGCCCCATATGGTTTAAATTTGCAATTACCAACCTATCTTTTCTTAATTAAAAATATATATCCTGATTCTAATATTGTTGGTATTTATCTAGAGCATATCTTAAAACCTAGTATTAATAAATCTTTAAATGAAAATGCTCAAAGTGAATATGAAAAATCCTTAAAACTATCTGGTTACACCTTAGCAGATGAAGCATATATTAAAGATTTTGACCCTACTTATGAAAATAGTGATTATATAAATGGACTTAAAATGACAGCTAATGGTTTTTCAGCTAATTCTAAAGTATTAAATGCTGATAAATTTAACAAATTAATTAAGTTAACAGAAAATAAAATAAATGAATGCTTAACTAATATTAAAAAAGGGAACTTTGAGATAACATCTAAAATGGTTGGGCCTAAAAACATTTCTTGTGAGTATTGTCCTTATAATTCTGTCTGCTATAAATCAGATAAAGATAATATTTACTTAAAATTAGATGATAATTTAAGTTTTTTAGAGGGGGATAACAATGAATTATACTGAAAAACAAAAAGAAGCCATTTATATTGAAAATACTAACGTAATTGTTTCAGCCGGTGCTGGCTCTGGGAAAACTGCTGTATTAACGGAAAGAGTTATTAACAAATTATTAAATGGTGTGCATATTAATGAACTCTTACTTCTAACCTTTACCGATAATGCAGCTAAAGAAATGAAAACTCGTATTAAAGATAAAATCTTGAATTATTCTGAATTAATAAATGAAGCTAAACTAGTAGACAGTGCTGATATTACTACTTTCGATGCTTTTACTCTATCACTTGTTAAAAAATATCACTACTATCTTAATTTAAGTAATGATATTAAAATAATTGACTCATCAATTATTAATAAAAAGAAAAAAGACTATCTAAATGATATTTTTAATGCTTATTATGATGAAAAAAATCCTATATTTGAAGAATTTATCTTAAATTTTGGTAATAAAAACGATCAAAACATAAAAAACGCTTTACTTAAAATTGAAAAAAAAATTGATTTAATTACGAATAAAGAAGAATATTTAAAAAATTATGTTAATAACTATTATGATATTAACAATATTAATGCTTTATTTAAAGAATATGAAAATTTGCTTCTAGATAAAACTAGCACAATTAAAGCCTTATTATTAAATTTATCATACGAAGTTGATAATAATTATTATCAAAAAATTGATACTTCTCTAAAGCCTTTATTAAATGCTCAAAGTTATGATGAAATTAGATTTGCTTTAAATAATATTAATATGCCAAGATTAATGAATGCAAGTGATAAAGCTAAATTCTATAAAGAAAAAATAACTAAAATTAAAGATGAATTAAAAAAAGAGTGCGTATATGCTAAAGATGTTTTAATTGAAAACGCTATTGAGAATAAAAAATATGCTACAATAATTATTGATATTATTTCTAAATTAAATAATAAAATAAATGAATATAAAACCTATCATAATGCTTATGAATTTAATGATATTAGTAAACTTGCTATTAAACTAATTAAAGAATATGATGATGTTAAAAATTATTTAAAATATCATTATCAAGAAATTATGATTGATGAATATCAAGATACTAGTGATATACAAGAAGAATTCATAAGTTTAATTGAAAATAATAATGTTTATATGGTTGGTGATATTAAACAATCTATTTATCGTTTTCGTAATGCTAATCCTAATATATTTAAAATAAAATATGATAAATATAAAAATAATATTAATGGTTATAAAATTGATTTAAATGAAAATTTTCGTTCTAGAAAAGAAGTACTATCAAGTATTAATGACATTTTTTCTCATATTATGGATATAAAAATAGGTAATGCTGATTATGCTAAAGAACATATGTTAATTCATGGTAACCAATCTTTTTCAAACGAAGGAAATAATAATTATGATAATAATCTAGAAATTTTAAACTACCAAAAAGATGATAATACTTATACATCTGATGAAATAGAAGCCTTTATAATTGCTAATGATATTAAAAAGAAAATAAATGATAAATACTTAGTATTTGATAAAAAATTAAGGCCATGTACTTACCAAGATTTTTGTATTTTAATGGATAGAACTACTACTTTTGATACTTATAAAAAAGTATTTGACTTTCTTAACATTCCTTTAAATATCTACAAAGATAATGATATTTTATTAACTAATGAAGTTTTACTTATTAATAATATTATCGCGCTTATTTTAAATATTAAAAATAATATTGCGGATAATAATAACCTTTATTTTGCTTCTATCGCACGTAGTTATTTATTTAGATTAACTGATCAAGAAATATATGACATTATTACTAATAAAAGTATAAAAACAACTACCATTTATAATATATGTAAAGAAATATCTAACAAAATAGATATTTTAAGTAATAAAAATATTATTTATTTAATTATTAATAAATTTAATTTTTATGACAAAATGATAACCATTGGCAATACTTTAGAGCGTACAGCTATTTTAAATAATTTAATTATAAAATTTAGTGAATTAGATAAAGTAGCATGCACGATTTATGAATTAAATGATTATTTAAATACCTTAATAAATGATAATGAAAGTATTAAAATACCAGCTATTATAAGTGATAATGATTCGGTTACTATAACTAATATTCATAAATCTAAAGGACTAGAATATAAGATTTGCTATTATTCTGGGTTAAATAAAGGATTTAATATGATGGATTTAAATTCTAGAATTAATTTTAATAATAATTATGGCTTAATTTTACCAAGTTATAATGATGGATTTATTACTACTTTTATTAGTTCTTTAAATAAGAATACTTATTATCTTGAGGAAATATCCGAGAAAATTCGTTTATTTTATGTTGCACTTACAAGAGCAAAAGAAAAAATGATTATTGTTACCTCTTTAAAAGATGATGTCATTGATATATATGATAGTCAAGAAATAGTAGATTATATTACTAGAAGTAAGTATTCATCATTTGCTGATATTTTAAATTCGTGTCATAAGTATATTCAAAAGTATATTAAGAATATTTCTATTCCAACTATTAATCTTAACTATAAATTTACTAAAAATAATGCTTTAAATAATATAAAAAATGCTGATCCAATTGTAGTTAATGAGATAGATAACAATTATACTCTTATTAACGAAAATTATTATTCTAAAACTAATAATACTCTATATAATATGGAAGAAATTAATAATCTTAATTTAGGAACTAAAATGCATTACATTTTAGAAAATTTAGTTTTTATAAATCCTGATTTATCAATTTATAATGATTTAGAATTAGAAATAATTAATGGATTATTAAATAGTAGTATATTATCTAATATTAATAAAGCAAATGTATATAAAGAATATGAATTTATTGATGATAGAGATAATTGCATTAAACATGGCATTATTGATTTAATGTTAGAATATGAAAGTTTCATTGATATAATTGATTATAAACTTAAAAACACTACTGATAAAGCTTATATTAATCAATTAAATGGGTATAAAGATTACATAGAATTTAAAACTAAAAAGAAAGTAAATATATATTTATATTCACTTTTAGATAAACAAATAATAGATCTAAATTAAAAAGGCACAAATAATGTGTCTTTTAATATTAATTTATGATGTTTGAATTTTTTAAATATTTATAAATCTATTCAAAAATACTTAAATTATTTTTCTTTAAATATTCAATAAACTTGTCTTTAAAGTCTTTTAATTCTTCACTAGTTAAAGTTCTTTCTAAAGAACCAACAGTATATCTTATAGTTACTTTTTTAGTATCACCATCTAAGTAAATATCAATAAGTTCTCTTTTATTGATAATTGGACTTTCAAATCCGTTTAAAACTTCTTCTAAATCTTTATAGAAAGTCCCTCTTTCTGTAATAATTGTATAATCTAAAGTAGTTTGAGGATATTTACTTACCTCTTTAAATTCATAAGACTTACTTTCTAAACTAGAGTATTTATCAAAATCAATATCAGCACAAATAAATACTTTCTTTTTACTTATTTGAGTACTTACTTTTCTATTAAATACGGTAATATATCCAATTAATTCTTCATTTGCTAAAATACCTAAAGTTAAATCATTATTATAATAATCTTCTTTTTCATTTAACAAAACATATTTTACTTCTGTATTCTTAAGTGATTTAAATAAACTATATACAAAATCTTTAATTTGATAATATCCTGCTTTTAAGTTATCAGCATTTTTAACTAACATAATACTTAAATGTCTTTTAGCTTCTTCATTAATAATAGTGCCTATTTCAAAAAGGCCAAATTCATTATAATTATTAATATTAACTGCTGCTGCTTCTAACATACTTAAATTTAAATCTTTTCTTAAAATATTATCTTCTGTTTTACCTAATAATTTAACATTATCAACATCCACATTTATTTTCTTTAAGAATGAAGATTTATTCCATAAATAAGTATTTACTTCATGTAAATTAAATTTGTTTGCTAAATAATCTTTAACTTCATATTCAGTATCATAAACTATTTCTTCATTACCAAAAGTCATATCCATTTTAAGTGGTACATGATTAAAGTTTTCATAACCATACATACGAGATATTTCTTCAATAATATCAGCGGCTATTGATACATCTTTAGTTGAACGATAAGTTGGCACTGTAATGTTAAATTTTTTAGCCAAACATTTTACTTTAAAACCTAAAGATGTTAAGATTCCAGTTACTTCCTTATCATCCATTTCAAAGCCTAAATATTTATATAAATAGTCTTTATTAAGTTCAATAGTGTTTTCTTTTTGAACTGTTGGATAAACATCTGTAATACTAGACCCAAATTCTAAATTTGGATTTTCATCTTTTAATAATTTAATATATCTATTAGTAGCAATTATAGCTAAATTAGGGTCTAAACTTTTTTCATATCTACTACTAGCTTCAGTACGAAGACCTAGTCTTATTGCGGTTTTTCTAATTGTAGATGCTTCAAATGTAGCCGATTCTAATACAATTGAATTAGTATCAGATACTATTTCAGAATCTAATCCTCCCATAACACCAGCAATAGCAAAGTATTTACCACCATTTTTAATCATTAAATCTTCTTTAGTTAAATGTCTTTCTGTTCCATCTAAGGTTGTATAAGTATCGCCTTCTTTAGCAAAACCTACTTCAATATCTTTAACTATTCTAGAATCAAATGCATGCATTGGTTGCCCAAGTTCAAGCATAACATAGTTTGTTAAGTCAACAAGTAAATTAATACTACGCATTCCTGCATAATATAAGAATATTTGCATCCACATTGGACTTACATCATTAGTAATGTTATCTAATTTTGTTCCAATATAACGATAACAACTTTCAGGATTATTAATTTTAACTTTTAATTTCTTTTCGTTAGGCTCTTCTGTATTTAATTCAAGCGGTAATAGTTCATGTCCTGTTATAGCCGCAATTTCCCTTGCAATACCGTAATGTCCCCATAAATCAGGTCTATGAGTAAGTGATTTATTATCAATTTCAACAATAACATCTTCAATTGGATAAAGTTCTTTAATGTCTACACCAATTGGAGTATCCGCAGGTAATTCAATAATACCTGTATGATCATCACTAATGCCAAGTTCTTTACCACTACACATCATACCATGAGATGCTACACCAGCAAGAGGTCTTACACCAATTTCAATACCATCAATATGACCACCAACTTTAATGCAAGCTCCAATCATTCCTTCTTTAACATTTGGAGCACCACATACTATTTGTAAGCGTTCACTACCAGTATCAACTTTTAAAATATGCAACTTTTTAGAATCGGGATGATTTTGAACTTCTAAAATTTTAGCTGTTACGACATTATCAAACTGATTACCTTTAAGATAAACTCCTTCTACTTCAGCTGTTCTTATTGTAAATTTATCCCAAATACTTATAAAATCTATTTGTTCACTATTTTTAATATGTTTCTTTAAAATATTACATGATATTAACATTTTATCACCTACCTAACATTAAAATCTTCTAGATATCTTAAGTCTCCACTATTTAAAACTCTAATATCATTTATTTTATATTTCATCATAGCAAGACGAGTTAACCCAAGTCCAAATGCAAAACCTGAATACTTAGTACTATCAATACCGCCTTCTTCTAAAACACTTGGATGAATCATCCCACATGGACATAATTCAATCCAACCTGAACCTTTACATGTAGGGCATCCTACTCCACCACAAAGCATGCATGAAATATCAAGTTCAAATCCTGGCTCAGTAAATGGGAAAAATCCTGGACGTAAACGCACTTTAATATCCTTTTTAAAAACTTCTTTAAGCATACCTTCCATTGTATATATTAAATTGCTAATAGAAATATCTTTATCAATTACCATACCTTCTAATTGGAAAAAGGTATTTTCATGAGATGCATCTAAATCTTCATTACGAAAGCATCTACCAGGTACACATACTTTAAGTGGAGCTCCATACTTACGCATCGCTCTATTTTGAACACTACTTGTTTGAGTACGTAAAAGCATACCATTATCTAACCAATAAGTATCTTGCATATCTCTTGCTGGATGCGTTTTAGGTATATTTAAAGCTTCAAAATTATAATATTCACTATCCATCTCAGGACCAGTCATAATCATAAAGCCCATAGCTTTTAAAATATTAGTTACTTCTCTACCTACAATAGTTACTGGATGAAGTGAACCATGATTATTATTTACTGGAAGCGTGGGGTCAAATTTTAAAACTTCATTGGCATTTTCAGCTTCTTCTAATTTTTTTAAAAATAATCCTTCAAATTCATTTTTAATCTTGTTAAATAAAGGCCCAAATATTTTCTTATCTTCAACAGTCATATCTTTTATTTGTGCCATATATTCGGCAAGTTCACTCTTTTTACCTAAATATTTTGATTTAATATTTAAATAGTCAGCTTCTGTTTTGATAGTATTTGCATCATTAGTTGCTCTTAATACTAAATCTTTTAATTTTTCTTGCATTTTTATTCCTTCTTTCATATAAAAAAATCATAAACATAAGGGTGCTTATAAGCACGGTACCACCTTAATTCATGATTTTCATGCACTTTATTCTTTAACGCAGAAATACGTTTAATGCTCCAATAGTGAAATTCATTATCTAAATTTAATTATAAATACTCTCAGCTAATGTATTTAATCTCTGTAAATTTTTAGATAACTACTTGGTTATTTTCCTTGCATTACAAGTTAAATTTTAGCATTAAATATATACTAAGTCAATTAATAATTTGTCTATTTTATATTTCAGGGCCAGCTATAAATGCACCCCTTCCACTATTATTAGTATAAAAAATATTTTGAACCGTTTCATATAATCCTAACTCATTATCATTATTTCTTTTAGCAGGTATAAAATGTCTTATTAATTCGGTAGCATTATATAATTTCAAATCATATATTTTAACACTAGCATTATAAGCTTCACCCAGATTATAATTCCTACCAAATATATAAATAGTATAACTAGCTAAATCAATTATATTGCCATAAGAATTATTAACGTTATAAGGAGTATTATCGAAAGAAGTGCCAATATTAGTAATATTAAACTTTAAATTATGCTTATTCGTATCCACTGGTATGTTAGTAATATTTAATATGATATTTTGATTTGAATATGCCATTTTAAAACATAAATACTATTAAACCAACTAACACTATTATTTTCTTTTTCATATAAAAAATCACCTACTTTAAGGTGATTATATCATTTAATTACTCCCCCGCAAGTATCAAATTTATGTAAAGTAGTTTAACTTTCAGTTCGCTTAACTAATTTGACGTTTACAGTTTCTTCTTTACCATTACGGTTATAAGTTACTTTAATTGTATCATCTATTTTAAATTGGTATAGATAATATTTTAAATAAGCTGAATTAACAATTTTATAATCATTAAACTTAATAATTACATCGCCTTGTCTAAGTCCAGCTTTATCTGCTGGGCTTCCTTTTTGAACTTGTCCGATAATAGCGCCTTCTTTTATATCATTATCTAAACTATAACCATATTGATAAATTGCTGTACTAACACTTACTGTTCCAACTCCTAAGAAAGGTCTATCAACTTTACCATTTTTTATTAAGGCTTCGGCTATTTCAACAGCATCTTCTATTGGAATAGCAAAGGCAATACCTTCAACTCCCGTAGTAGATAATTTCATATTAGTAATACCAATAACTTGTCCATTAGAATTAGCAATTGGTCCACCTGAATTACCAGAATTAATAGCAGCATCTGTTTGAAGCACTCTAATAACCCAATCATCATAATCATAGTTAGCTGCATTTACTTCAATAAGTCTATCTTTTCCACTTAATATACCTCTAGTTACAGTTCCTGAATAACTATCAGAATCCACTGGAGCTCCTATAGTAAATACCGTATCTCCTAACCTTGCTTTAGTAGATGAGCCAATCTCTGCTACAGTTCTTATTTTATCTTTATCAATTGAAAGTACCGCAATATCAGCATATTTATCAGAACCAACTATTTTAACTTCATATGTACTTTCATTAGTAAATCTAACTGTTACTTTACTTGCTCCTGATACTACATGGCTATTAGTTAAAATATAAGCTTTTTTATCATCAGTTTTATAAATAAAACCTGTTCCAGTTGCGGCTAAAGTATCTTTTTTATATACCCCTACAACAACTACAGAATCATAAAGTTTTTCAACAGCATCAGCAATTCCATTTTCATTAACAGTTACTTCTTTTTCTAATTTATTAATGACAGTTTGACTAAATAATCCTTGTTCAGTTACTAAATAATACATAGTTCCTGCGCCAAGTAAAAGTAAAATTATAACACAAAATGTATAAACTATTATTTTATTTCCTTTATTCATATTTTCCTCCTATAAATCTACAATTTCTTTAAAATTAACAGGGAATCCCATAATATCCATAATTTTATTAACTTTAATTGTTTTAAGTTTACCTGCTAAAATATCTAATTCATAACTAAATTCACTTAATAAAAGTCTAAATTCATCATCTCTAAGTAAAGCTTTTAAAATTATAAATAAAGCAAAAACATCATCTTTACCATAAATATATTCCCCATCTAACATTGGAATATTTAATGATAAATGATACTTAGTATCCCCAATTGGTTTTTGATTTCTATGTTCATATAAAATATCTTCATGAGCACATAAATTACGATAATTGGCTAAAATAGGTAAATAAACAATTAAATTTTCAATACTAATGTTATAAACATTAGCAATTTCTTCTTGATC
>CACZQI010000023.1 GCA_902783345.1 uncultured Erysipelotrichaceae bacterium | reverse complement strand
GACGATAGCTTAGTGGATACACCTCTTCCCATCCCGAACAGAGAAGTTAAGCACTAAAACGCCGACGATAGTGTATGCGAAAATAGGAAGTTGCCAATTTTTTTTTGCAATAAAATACCTTATGTCAAAGGCATTTTTTAATTTTCAAAAAAGTGTAAAGATATATTTACAAGGCAATATGTTTTATATATAATTAAAATTAGGTGATAAAAGAATATGGAATATAAATATACATCTAGAAGTATAGATGACACAAGAGAATTAGCAGAAAATATCGAATCAGAAAAATTTCCAGGTATGGTAATATGTTTAAATGGTGAACTTGGTTCAGGTAAAACATTATTTGTTAAAGGTTTTGCTCAAAGTTTAGGTATTACGGAAACAATTACTAGTCCAACTTTTACCTTAATTAAAGAATATAATAGTGGTGAGATGCCATTATATCATATGGATGTTTATCGTATTGAAGAATCAGATGGTACGATAGGTTTTAGCGATTATTTTAATAAAGATGCAGTATCTATAATTGAATGGGCTGATATGATTAGTGATGAACTACCAGAAGAGAGATTAGATATAGATTTTAAGATAATTGATGAAAATACAAGAGTTTTAATATTAAAACCTTTAGGAGAAAAGTACGAAGATTTAGTAAACTCAGTTCTTTAACTAGTAAAAACACTAGTTTTTTTCTTGTTTTGTTGTATAATATTAATGAATTTGGAAGTGATTTAAATGTTAACATTATTTATTAGTACTTATAATGATTATGTCTTAATTGGACTACTTAAAAATGGTAAAAAAATAGATGAAGTATGTGAATTATCTAAAAAAGGGCACAGTACTTTACTAGTTCCTTCAATAGATAAAATTTTAAAAGATAATAATACAGACTCAAAAGATTTAAATGAAATTATAGTTGTAAGTGGACCAGGTAGTTTTACAGGAGTAAGACTTGGTATAACTGTTGCTAAGACTTTAGCCTATACTTTAAATATACCAATTAAAGAAATTACTAGTATTGAAGCTATTGCTTCTAATATTTTAGAAGAAAATAAAATAATAACAATAAATGATCCTAAGGGTAAATATATTGGTAAGTTTATAAATAATAAACTTAAAGATTTAATTTATTTAAAAGAAGAAGAGGCTTTAAAATATCTTAGTGATAATAAATTACCTATTTTTAATACTGAGAAAATAGATATAGAAAAAATGTATACTTATACTAAAGATTTACCAACTATACCTGCTCATGCTGTTAAAGCAGTTTACATCAAAGAAATAGAGGCTTTACATGGTAAATAGTTATTTAAAAGAAGATATTGAAGCTATAAATGAATTAGGTGTGTTATTAAATCCTAAATTTGAGACATTATTTCATATTGATAAAATAAATCCTAATGAAAAGATTTATGTTTATAAAGAAAACAATGAAATATTAGGCTTTATTCATATTGGAATAAATTATGAAGTAGTTGATTTATTAAATATTATTGTAAAAAAAGAAGCCCGTAATAAAGGAATTGCGACTTTAATAATAGATTATATGATTACAGATTTACCAGAAAGCGTTCAAAAAATCTTACTTGAAGTAGATGAAAATAATAAAGAAGCAATTAAATTATATTATAAATTTAATTTTGAAGTAATTAATACAAGAAATAATTATTATGGCAGTAATAAGGCTTTAATAATGGAAAGGAGTTTAATATAAATGAAAGATGTATATATATTAGCAATTGAATCATCTTGTGATGAAACAAGTTTATCAATTATTAAAAATGGGTGCGAAGATATAGCTACATCTATTCTTACTCAAATAGATACTCATGCATCTTTTGGGGGAGTAGTACCTGAAATTGCAAGTCGTATGCATAGTGAAAATATTACAATGGTATTAGAAGATTTATTCTCTAAAACTGATTTAACTATAGATGATATTGATGCGATAGCTGTAACTTATGCACCAGGACTTTTAGGTAGTTTACTTGTAGGTATTGAATTTGCTAAAACTTTATCTTTAGTTTATAAAAAACCTTTAATTAAAGTCCATCATATTGCCGGTCATATTTATGCTAATAATTTAGTAGAAAAAATGGAGTTTCCTTTACTTGCTTTAGTAGTAAGTGGGGGACATACCGAACTAGTACTTATGGAAGATGATTATAAATTTAAAGTATTAGGCTCAACTTTAGATGACGCTATAGGTGAAGTTTATGATAAAGTTGCTAAAGTAATGGGTTTACCTTACCCAGGAGGACCCCAAATAGATAAATTAGCAGCTTTAGGAAGTACTACATACGATTTACCTAAACCCATGAACAATGATGAACTTAACTTTTCTTATAGTGGACTTAAAAGCGCGGTTATTAACCTAGTTCATAATGAAACTCAAAGAGGAAATACTATTAGAAAAGAAGATTTAGCTGCATCTTTTCAAACTATTGCAGTTGATGAACTTATTCGTAAAACTAAACTAGCAATTGATATTACTAAATCCAAAAGATTGATTATTGCTGGAGGAGTATCAGCCAATAAATATTTAAGAAGTGAATTTGAAAAGTTAGCAAATAAAGAAAATATTAAACTAACTATTCCACCAATAAAATACTGCACTGATAATGGTGCTATGATAGGTTGTGCGGCTTATCCAATATACAAAAAAGGAGAGTTTACTGATTACACACTTAATGCTCAAAGTACTTTAGAATTATTCTAGAGTACTTTTTTAAAATTAGGTACTTGTTTATCTAAAAAAATTATTGTAAAATAATAGTATGGAAAATAAAGATAAGAACAATGTATATTATCGCTTACTTTTAATAGCAGCAATTATTATACCTGTGATAATTGGTTTTTCGTATGCTTATTTTTTAGCAGTAGTACAAGGTACTGAAGATCCAACTACTATTCAAGGAACAGTAATTGATGATTTAATTTTTGATTTACAAACAGAGAATAATGGTTATATAAATGCGACAGGAATTTTTCCACTTAATCAAGATGAAGTAGATACTAATGCCTCAAGAGGAGTATTTAAAGTAGTAACAGGTGATAATGCATATGGTGTAACTTATACACTATCACTTACAGATATATCTTTACCAGCAGAACTAAAAAATGAATATTTTAAATGGAGACTAATATGTACATCATGCCAAGATACTTCTAAAAATGCAGAAGGTAATTTTGCAAGTGTTACAACAACTTTAACAGACTTAAAGACAAATATCTTTATTCCAGCAAATTCAAGTGATACATATAATTTATTAATATGGTTAGATAATGCTAGTAATGTTGATCAAACTAGTGCCATGAATAAAAGTTTTAGTGCTAAAGTACAAGCAACTGCTGAATTTGCTACAACAAGAGTGCCAAGTATATATCAAGAGGTAGAGTATATTGCTCATACAGACGCTCAATATATCGATACTTTAGTTTTGGCAAGTAGTATTGTTTCTATTGAAATTGATGGCTATTGCACTTGGCCGTCATCCTTATATGGAGTTGAAGGTATATTTAACATTACAGGTGTTGATGGATATTATACGGCATTTGTTTATAATAATGTTAGATATTTATCGAGTATTAAAATTGATGGGCGTCATATATTTAAGCAAGATAAAAATTTAGCATATATAGATGGAAGTTTAAAAAATACTTTTACCGAGCAAACATTTAATTCAGAATATTCAATAGTTTTATTTGCAAGAAAAAGAACAGATAACGGCAATATAGATGACTATAATGGTACTACAACTATATATTATGCGAAAATTTGGTATGATAATATATTAGTTCGTAATTATATTCCAGTAAAGCGTATAAATGATAATGTTGTAGGATTGTATGATACAGTAGAGCAAAAATTCTATACTAATGCAGATAGTTCTGGCGATAATTTTGTAGCTGGTCCTAATGTGTAATAAGACTTTTATAGTCTTTTTCTTTTTTACTTAATTTTATAGACTTTTAATTTAATATTTTATAAAATATTCATTAGGTGGTTTTGATGTTTGGATATAATAATAAGATTACTTTAACTGGAATAAATGCTATAAATAAAGAAGGTAAGTTAATTGATTATAGAATTAAATTTCCTTTTAATAATTCTAACGTTTATGTACCTAATGATATTGTGCAAATTAGTATTTTTGAATATCACGAGCATGAAAGTGTTGCATATGAAGCATTTAAAATATATGTTGGAAAAATAACTACTATTAGTGAAATATGTCAAAGAGAAGAACATAATATTAAATTTATTAATAATACTTTAGTTAATATAAATAGTATTGATGATAAATTGTGCTACTATGATGATGAAAATGGTAAGCATATAATATTTGCTAAAATTAATGATGGGGATGTTTTAGTATAAAATGTGGAAGCATTAAAATTATTTTTAATATCAATATCAAATAATTATAAAGAAATAATTAATTTAATATCAGATATTAAAAAACAAAATATAAATAATCAAAAGATACGATAGACCTATTTAAAGAGTAGGTTTTTCTTTTGATAAATAATAATAACTAATTTGGAATGAAAGTCTGACTTTTTCAAAGTTGAACTCTGACTTTTTCAAAGTTAAGGCTTGACTTTTTCAAAGTAAAATAAAATAATAGATAAACTAAAACTTTCTATTGAATGAATAATATAAAAAGTGTATACTATATTTAAGGAGGGGTAATATAATGAAAGATCGAAATTATGAAGCGTTAAAAGAAATGGTGCAAATAATCCAAAGAATGAATAAAACTGAAATTGAGGAAATTGAGGAATTAGTAGATGATATTATAAAATATAAAAATAAGGATGAAAGCACTATTAGTAGTGTATTTGACAAAATGTTGTCTATGGTATTTGTGGCTGAGGAAGATTTAAAAGAAACATACTATAAACTTGTTAATTATACTAAAAAATTTAATAAAGAATTAAGTAAAGATTACGAAGAATTCTTTATAGAGCAATTTAAAGATATTGACGATGATGAACTTGATTTATAAAAAATTATAAATGTATTATCTTTTCAAATATAAGAAAGTATTATACAATTATATAGGTGATAACATGATTGGTTTTGCATTAGAAGGTGGAGGAGCAAAAGGTGCTTATCAAGCAGGGGCCTATATAGCGCTTAGAAAAAATGGAATTAAACCTAGTATTATAGCAGGAACTTCTATTGGTTCGGTAAATGCAGCATTAATGGCTCAAGGTGATGTTAATAAATTAGTTAATATATGGCTTGATACAACAACTGATATCTTTGGTATTAATAGTGAAATTATTGATAAAATAAAAAGTAAAAGATTTAGTAAAAGTGATATTAAACCAACATTTACTAATATTAAAGAAATAATTAAAAATAAAGGTATTGATACAACTCTATTTTTAAATACATTAAAGACTTGCATTGATGAGAAAAAACTTAGAAAAAGTGATATTAAATTTGGTCTTATTACAGTTAAAATGCATGGTAAACCAACTCCTTTAGAATTAACTATAGATGATATACCAGAAGGTAAAGTAGCTGAATATATTATGGCTTCTTGTTATTTGCCAATTTTTAAATTAAAACCTATTATTGATAATAATTATTATATAGATGGTGGTTTTTATAATAATGTTCCTTTATCTTTATTAGAAAAACAAGGTTGTGATACTATTTATTCAATTAGAATTAAAGGAATAGGCTTTAATAGAAATAAACTAAAGGGTAGCACTAAAGTAATTGAAATAGCGCCTAGAAAGAACTTAGGATCAATAATATTATTTAATAAAGAATCTAATGAAAGAAATATGCTTTTAGGTTATTATGATGCCCTAAAGGTTATTAAAAATCTAGATGGTTTAGATTATTACTTTAAAAATAGAAAAGATAAATATTATGATAGAATAGTTAGGAGAGTAAATTCTAATACATTAGAATCTTTAAAAAAGAAATATCATACGACTAGTAATAAAAAATTAGTTATAAAAATAATTGAAAAAATATTTAAAGAAAATAACATTAGTCCATTTAAAATCTATAGCGCTAAATATGCTATAAGATATATTAAAAAGAATATAGTTCTTACTGATAGAACGCTAAAAAAATTTATAGATAGTTGCAAATTAATATAAAAATTAATATAATACTACTAGCAAAGAAGGTTGATTATGGGCAGAGCATATGAAGTAAGAAAAGCAAGTATTCAAAAGACAGGAGCAGCTAAGGCTAAACTTTATAGTACTTATGCTAAAGAAATTTATTTAGCAGCTAAAAAAGGTACTCCAGAACTTGAAAGTAATATAACATTAAAAAGAGTAGTGGAAAAGGCTAAGAAAGAACAAGTGCCTAGTGATATTATTAATAGAGCTATTGAAAAGGCTAAAGGTGCTGGCGGAGAAGATTATTCAGAAGTAATTTATGAAGGATTTGGGCCTGGGGCATCAACTTTTATTATTAAAACTTTAACTGATAATGTTAATAGAACGGTTAGTTTTGTAAGAACTGCTTTTAATAAAGTAAATAAAAGTTTAGGAGTAACTAATTCTGTATCATATAATTATGATTATTTAGCAATTATTACTTTTAAAAGTGATAAAGAAGAAGAGTTATTTGAAGCATTATTAAATGATGGTATTGAACTTATTGATTTTGAAAATGAAAATGGCACAATTACTATTACAGCTAATCCATCTGATATTCATAAAGTTAAAGATATAGTTGAAAAAATAATTCCTAGTGTTGATTATATATATGATGAAGTAGGTATGTTCCCTAAGGAATATATTACATTAGAAGGCGAAGATAAAGAAACCTTTGATAAACTTTATAGTATGTTAGATGAGATAGATGATGTAACAGCAATCTATACTAATGTTAAATAATGGGCTTATGGCTCATTTTTTGTTTAATAGAGTAATTATCAACTTTAAATAGAAAGCAATTTTAATAAACATTTTTAATAAGCATAAATACTAAGATAAGATTAATAAATAATAAATTTTACTAAAATTTTGTAAAAAATATATTGATTTATAATTTCTAAAATGTTATTATTTAATTATAGTAAAGGAGGAAATTAAAGATATGGAGAAAGGAAGAAGAGATACAGTACTTTTAACAGTTATTGGTATTGCAACATTATTAGTTGCTATCGTAGGAGCTACTTTTGCGTACTTTACAGCACAAATTAGTGGTACAAATAGAGGTAGTACAGTTACTATTAGATCTAGTGCCGGTGGTAGTATGACATTCTATAGTACAAGTGTTACATTAGAAAATATTTATCCAAAAGGTTCTGGAAATACTGATGCATGGGTAGTAAAACCATTTAGAATTGATTATACTAATGCACAAGCAAAATATGACGTTAAGTATAAATTATATCTTATTTATGCAAATGAATTTGCTTCAGATGAATTAACTTATACATTAGAACAAACTGATTCTTATTGTGCTACAGATGAATCTAAAATGACTGCGGAAGCATGTGGTGCAGCATTAACAACTACTAGTAATACAGGTGCAGTAGCATCTACAACAATAAGCGGTACATTTGCTCAAACTGCTGATATTTCTACTACAATCGCAGCAACTAATGTTAATGGTATTGAAGGAACATTTTATGCTGATGCAAATGGTGCAAGTAAAACAGAAACACATGCTTATATCTTAAGAGTTTATTATCCTAACCGAAATGCTAATCAAAATGCTGCTGGTCAAGGTAAGAGATTCCATGCTTATGTAAACGCTGTAGAATCATCTAATGATAATATATAGAAAAGGAGGAAATACAATATGGAAGAAAGAACAAATAAATCAAATACAATGCTATTAACAGTTATTGCTATTGCAACATTATTAGTAGCTGTTATTGGAGCAACATTCGCATACTTCACTGCTCAAGTTGGTGGTGCTGAATCTGCTTCTACTGTTATAGTAGAAGGTGTGCAACTTACTATAACATTTGGAGATGGGACAGCAACATTATTAACTGATGAAGCTTTAACACCTAATAAAGATGAAACTGCTGTACTTACTAAAGCATTTACAATAAGTGGTGTTAACCCTACTGCTATGGGAAATAATGGTGATACTGGTAGAGCAATGCCTTATACATTATATTTAATTGTAACTAATAATACATTCCAATTAAAGAAAAATAGTGGACATACTTCATTAACTTGGACATTAGCAAGTTCTGGTACTGGTGCAGCAACTGCTGTAACTACTAAACAAGATATTAAACCAACAACTGCTGATACTACATCAAAAGGTGCAACTTGGATAAGTTGTCCTACTGGATTTACTTGTAATGATACTTTAACTGGTAACATAACTTTACATGATAATAATGGTAACCCAATTTCAGGTAGCACAAATTTACAAGGAGTTCTTTTAGGTACTGCTGAATTCGCTGCTCAAAGTAATAAAACTGCAGTAACTCATAGTTATACTCTTAGCATTTACTTTGATGAAATTGATGAAAATCAAGATTATGATAAGAATGCTGTATTTGAAGGTTATGTTGCTATTGATGCTAGTGGTGCTATCACACCAAATAGTTAGTATAAATAATATATATAAAGAAGACCAAATGGTCTTTTTTTGTTGTAATTTTTTCAAATATGCTTTATAATAAATAGTAGAATATGAGGGTGTGCAATATGAAAACAAGTTCATTAAAAAAAGCCTTTACTTATGTAGGAAAACTAATATCATCTGCTTTATTAGTTTTATTAATTATAGTAGGTACTTTTTTAGTATATTACTTAATTACTGCTAATATGGTTGCTAAAAATCCTGAATTTGAACCTAAAATAAATTTATATACTATTGTTAGTGGTAGTATGGAACCTAATATTAGAGTATATGATGTTATAATAGATTATAAAGTAAATAAACCAGAAGATTTAAAAATAGGTGATGTTATAACATTTAGATCTACTAGTAGTATTAGTAAAGACTTAATTGTAACCCATCGTATTATTGATACTAAGATAGTTAATGGTAAAGTAGAGTATGTAACTAAAGGTGATTATAACTCATCTGCTGATAGTGATACGGCTAAATTTGATCATATTATTGGTAAAGTTATTTTAAAACTTCCACAACTTGGTAGAATTCAGTTCTTCTTAGCTACTAAAATGGGTTGGTTTATTGTAGTACTTTTACCTGCTATGTGTGTAATTATTTATGATATTATTAAACTTCTTAAATTACTTTCACTTAAAAATACTAATAGTAAGATTAAAGAAAAACCATTAGATGATAAGAAAGAAGAAGAACATGTAAAAGTTAATATTCGTAAATTTGAATTTAATGATGAAGATGATTTTGAAGAAGAAAAAGAAGAATTTAAAATAAGTAAAAATGAATATAAAGAATATAAACCAAAACATGGCAATAATAATTATAATAACAACAATAATAATAAGAAGAAAAACAACAATAATAAATCTAATAATAAGTCAAATAAAAATAATAACAATAATAATAAAAAGAATAAAAATAAATCATATAAAGACGACAGGATTATTAATGATGCCCTAGAAAATATTAAGAAAAGTGATTATATGAGAAGATTAAATAATCTTAAGGATTATGAAAATAGGAAATAGGTACATTGGTATCTTTTTCTTTTGGCTAAAATACTTGATTTTTGGATGGAATAGTGCTATTATAGGTGCTAACTTGTTTGGGGGAGTTAAATATGTACGAAGAAAGTAAAGTAAAATTTAATTGGAAAGGATTTTTCTTAAAGTTAATAATAGTTTTATTAATTATATTCTTAATTATAAAGTTATTGCCTTTAAATAGTAAAAAAGAAAGTAATGGTCATACTAAAATATTTAATGATAATTTTGCTAGTATGAAAACATTTGGTAATGATTATTTTAAAAAAGATAATTTACCTACTGATGATAAAGAAGTAAAACTTACTTTAAGACAACTAATAAATAGTAAAAAGATTAAGACTTTAAAAGGTGCTGATAAAAAAGTATGTAATGAAGATAGTAGTTATATTAAATCTTATAAAAAGAATATAGGTTATGAATTAGAAGTACATTTAGTTTGTGGAAATGAAGAAGATACTTCATATATCTATTTAGGATGCTTTGATAAGTGTGAAGTTAAACCTACTAGTACAACAACTACTAAAACTACTACAACTAAGAAATCTAATAATAATACTAATAAAAAGTCTAATAATAATTCATCTAATAATAATAAATCAAATAGTAATTCTAATAATACTAAAAAGACTACAACCACAACGACAACAACTACAAGAATAAAGAAATATGCCGTTATCTTTAATGCTAATGGTGGTAATAAATTTAATACTTTATATGTTGTAGAAGGAAAGACTGCTAGTAATCCAGGAGTACCTACTAAAGAAGGTTATACATTTGTAGGATGGTATTTAGATGGTAAAGAGTATGATTTTAATACTCCAGTTACTAAAAATATAATTCTTATTGCTAAATGGAAAGTTAATGATTTAATTGGAATTAATGATAGTAAATCATTATATAATGAAATTGTTTATAGTGTAGCATCAGCAAATATTAATAGTAAAAGCGCTGTTAATAAAGACTTTTTAAAGGTTCCTCAAAGTTTAGAAGGAAAAAGTAATGTTAGAATTAAATCTGTTTCTTATATTAGAAATATTATGAGTAATGATGATATTACTAATTATTTAAATAATAAAAATAATACTTTTACAAATCAAGAAGTTTTAGTAAATAATACTAATACAATAAGTAATTTTGGTACTTTAGATAATATAGAATTAGTTAAAAATAGTGATAATACAGTAAATTGGAATGGTACAGTTAAAAATGTATGTTCTAGTAATATTAATAATAATTCATTATATGGTATTATCTACCGCGTTGTTTGGGAATATAATAATTAATTTAAAAAAATAACCAGATATGGAAGTACATATCTGGTTTTATTATTTCTTCTTAGTATCAAAAGTTCTAATTATATAAGGTTTTTCACTTGAACCATCACCTGATTCAATTACTAAGTCTTTATTAAAGGTTGTAACAATTTTAACATATGAATTTAAAGATCCATTTGATAAATATACACCATTATTCATTTTCCATACTTTAAATGATGTATCTTTATCAGCTGTTATAGTCCAAGTTGAACCAATATCACTTAAATAATTATAGTTTGAACATGTTTCTAGTTTTTCATTAGTACAATTACTATCTAAAGTTGCTAAGTAAAATTCATTTGCTGTTATTAGTGTAAATGGATGTTTATCTGCCATTTCTTTACATTCAATACTTGTATCAAATATGTTATCATTTTCGCTTCTTTTACCTATGCAAACATCCGTAGATACATAATAAGGTTTCATACTCTTTTTAATTATTTCGGTATTATTATAAAGTCCTTCTACATAATCTTTAATACGACTATTAATATTATTATAAACATAGTTGTTTATTCCATAGTTAGCATTTTTATCAACATTATAACGATCATCCCATTTAACCATATCTCTTCTAGTAGTATCTAATACTCTAAAAGTTCCATCACTATTAACTCTTAAAATAACATATTTTATACCATTTAATTTAACATAGTTATTAACTTTATCTCCTTTAAAGATATAACCATTATCAAAGGTATATAAGCCATTACCACTAGTTACTATATTTTCATCATTTACTACTAAATCATATAGTGTTTTAGTTTTATAGTCTTTTCCACAATCTAAATAGGGAACATATAAGTAATTACCATAGTTATTAATTATTTTAACATTACCAGTGCAAGCACTTTTATTTTGAATAACTGATTGAACGTCTTTAATATAACCGCTATCTACAAAGGTTTGTAGTGGTACTTCTAAAACGCCTTTATCTTCAGTAGGTAATTTATCACTTTTTTCATATTTCTTTTTAGCCATAGTTACCATTTGTTTTTCAAATTCAGTATAAGTATAAGCTTTTTTACGAGTACAACTAGATAATAGTGCGATAAAGATAATAAATAAGAATAATATGGCAACCGCAATTATTAATTTTTTAATAACTTTATTAGTTGTTAATTTATCTAAAGTATTATCAATCATTTCTCCTATTTGGGTAAAAAATTCTTTAATTATATTCATATAACTCGCCTCATTATCAGTATACCAAAAACATTAGTTTATTACAATTTATTTCAAATATAATTTAAAAATTGATTAAATTATGCTATTATTAAAGTAGGGTGATAAAATGAGAAGTAAAAAAGTACTTTTATTATTAGTAATTATATTAATTGTAGGACTTTTAGGCGGAGGATTATATTATGTTTTGTCTAAAGATAATAAACTGGCAAATAGTGATGAGCCAACAACAACGACTACAACAACTACCACTAGAAGATTAAAAATAGTTGACCCAGAAACTAAATCAAGACCATTTGCAGTTATGATTAATAATGCTGATGTAGCAAGACCAGTTCAAAGTGGACTTCAAGATGCTTATATTATTTATGAAATAATTGTTGAAGGTGGACTTACAAGATATATGGCCTTATTCTTAGATGCAAATACCGAAAGAATTGGTTCAGTTAGAAGTTCAAGGCATTATTTCTTAGATTATGCTTTAGAAAATGACGCTATATATGTTCATCATGGACAAAGTCCTAGAGCATTATCTGATTTTAGTACACTTGGAATTAATAGAATAGTAGTTGATAATTCAAAAACTGGTTGGCGAGATAAAACACTTACTAATTCTTCTGGTAAAAAATTAGCTACTGAGCATACTTTATTTACTAGTATTGAAAAATTAAAAAATGGAATAGGTTCTAAAAGAACCGAAAGAAATAATGATTTATTATTTAATTATTCAATTGATGAGATTGATTTAAGTACTAAAGAAGGCGCTAAAGAAGCAAATAATATTTTAATTAAATATTCAGGTTATGAAAAAACTAGTTATGAATATGATGCTGAAAATAAAGTATATAAAAGATTTGTTAATGGCAAAGAACATAAAGATTATGTAACTAAAAATCAATATACTTTTAAAAATATCATTACTTATAAAGTTAAAAATACTGGTTTAGGAGACAATAAAGGCCGTCAAGATATTGATAATATTGGTTCTGGTGAAGGATACTTTATTACTTCAGGTTATGCTGTACCTATTAAATGGGAAAAGAAATCAAGAGCAAGTCAAACAGTTTATAAATATACTGATGGCACTGAAATTGTTTTAAATGATGGTAATACATTTATTCAAATTCAACCAACTAGCCAGACATTAACTATAGAGTAATTTAATATAATTAAAAAGGAGGATATATGGATTTTATTGTTAAAAATTATATTATTATTTTAATTGTTGCGGCATTCTTAATTTTTGCACTTATTGGATACGTTATTGATTCAACTAAAAATAAAAAGAATAAGGAAGAAGAACTTCTTACCAAACCAAATGATGAAGTTGATATTAATATGATTAGAGAAGATGTCGAAGAGCCAAGTGTTTCAGAAGAAGTTACATCAGCACCAATAGAAGAAACTGATAGCGAAAATAAAGTAAATATGGATATGGAAAACTAACATATCCTTTTTCTTGTCTAAGTCTAGAAATTTAGTTAAATATTTGATATAATACTAATATTGTAAGGAGTGATAAGAATGACTATTTCGTCATTATGGGATATATTTACAAAAATAATTGATATTAGCATTGTTTGGTTAATGTTTTACTATTTATTAAAGAATTTAAAAAACAATGTTAAATTAGTTTTAATATTTAAAGGTGTAGCTATTATATTAGTAATTAAGGTGCTAAGTAGTTTACTTAATTTATATACAATAGGTATGCTTTTAGAGTATGTAATTTCTTGGGGACCACTTGCTTTAATTATTATTTTCCAACCAGAAATTAGATCAGTATTAGAAAGTATTGGACGTAGCCAACTTTTAGGTCGTCATAAAGTTTTAACTATTGATGAAAGAGAAAGAGTTGTCTTTGAAATTACAAGTGCGATTGAGTATTTAAAGAGAAATCGTATTGGTGCTTTAATTATTATTGAAAGAAATGTATCACTGCAAGAATATATTGAGCCAGCAACTAAGATTTATTCAGATATTACAGCACCACTATTAGAAGCTATTTTCTTTCCAAATAACCCACTTCATGATGGTGGAGTAATTATTCAAGGAGATAGATTAACATGTGCTGGTGCAGTCTTTAAAACAAGTATGAATCCAAATGTTAATAAAAAACTTGGTACTCGTCACCGTGCTGCTTTAGGTGTTGCGGAAGAAAGTGATGCTATTGCACTAATTGTATCTGAAGAAACTGGTCGTATTAGTATTGCGGTAGATGGAGCGATAAATTATAATCTAACTTTGGAAGAGTTTAAATTAATGCTTTTAGATGAGTTAAAACCTAAAATGGAAGTGTTCTATGATGCTGATTCAGAAGAAGGTGAAATCGATGAGTAAGTTTTTTAAATTAATTGGTAAATTTTTCCTAGGTATTTATAATTTAATTGATAAATTTATTATTGTACCAATAAGTAGAATGATATATCGTTTAAATGAACTATTAAGAAATAATAGTGGCAAGATAGAAAAAATCCTAAATCGACCTAATGTACTTATTTATGTATCATTATTTTGTGCGATTGCAATATTTATGTTAATTGATAGTAAATCATTATCTTTATTAAATGATGAAGCTGAAATTATATCTGGGCAACCAGTTAAAGTTATATATAATGAGGAGGCTTTTGTAGTTGAAGGTGTTCCTAAAACTGTTGATATTACTTTAATTGGTCGTAAAAGTGATTTATATCTTGCTAAACAATTAGGAGAACATGAAGTAGTATTAGATTTAAGTGGATATAATACTGGAACTTATAAAGTAAAACTTAAATATAATCATAATATTGAAACTGTTAACTATAAATTAGATCCTAGTACTTTAAGTATTAAGATAAGTGAAAAGGTTAGTGGTAGTAAAACTTTAACTTATGATTTATTAAATGAAGATAAGTTAGATAATAAGTTAAGTATTAAAAATGTTGAACTTGACCGTAATGAAGTTATTGTTAAAGGTTCATCTGAAACTCTAGAAAAAATAGCAAAAGTTAAAGCTTTAATTGATTTAAAAGCAGCTAATTTAACAGATAAAGGAACAACTACAGTAGATTCAATTATTTTAGTTCCTTATGCTAATGATGGTACGATTTTAGAAAATGTTGAAATAGTGCCTGCTAAGATTAGTGCTTCAATTACAGTTGATTCTTATAGTGCTGAACTTCCTATTAAAGTTGTAACTGAAGGAACACTTACAACTGGTTATGCACTAAGTAGTGTAAATAGTTCAGTACAAAAAGTAACTGTTTATGGTGATGAAGAACTTATTAAAGAACTTACTTATGTAGAAGCGAAAATTAATGTTGATAATTTAAATAGTAATAAAACATTCAATGTTGCTTTAACTAAACCAGCTGGTGTTAAATACATGACAGAGAAAAATATTACTGTTGATGTTAAACTAGAAACTGAATCTAGTAGAGAAATTGAAGGAATATCAGTTAAACCTATTAATTTAGGAGATAGACTTAAAGCTAGTGCAGCATCACTTGATGATCAAAGCATTACGGTAATTGCTAAAGGAGCATCAAGTGCTTTAGAAAAATTAGAAGCAAAAGATATTATTGCAACTGTTGATTTAAGTGGCTATACTGTAGGTACTCATGAAGTAGCTGTTAAAGTAACAACATCAGATATTAGAATAACTGTTGTACCAAAAGTATCAACTATTAAAGTAAGAATTATGTATGATTAGGATCCTTTGGGTCCTTTTCATTTGGGCTGTATTTTTAAACTTAAATATGATAAGATAATAATGGTGGTTCTTATGAAAAAAGGCTTTACATTAGTAGAACTTATATCAGTTATATTAATCTTAGGTGTTCTTGCAGTTATAGCGATACCTACATATATTAATACTTCTAATTCAATTAAAAGTAGTAACTTAGAAAGTATTAAAAAAATGATTAGTACAACTATGCTTAATTATGCTACTTTACATTACCTTGATGATATAAAACCTGCCAATAATACTTGTACACAAAACAATTGTTGTAAATATTATTCAGTTAAATTTATTAAAGAAAATAATATATTTCAAACAACAAGTGGAAGTATAGTTGATCCTGTTACTAATTTAGATTTAGAAGGATATGTTAAAGTTAGTTATGATACTAATGCTTTAGAATTAAAGTCCGAATTTAAAGAAAATAAAGATGATATTGGTAATTGTGAAGTTGTAGATTATATAGATGAAGAAACTGAAGAATAGGTGATAAAATGAAAAAAATATTAATGATAATACTTGATGGTTTTGGCATGAGAGAAGAAGAAAAGGGTAATGCTGTAAAACTATCAAATATGGAGTTTTTTAATTCTCTTTGGGAAAACTATCCCCATGCATTATTAAAAGCATCAGAGCATTATGTAGGACTTCCTGATGGTCAATTTGGTAATAGTGAAGTATGTCATCAAGTTATTGGACTAGGTCATAAAGTTAAACAAAAAATTACCATGATTAACGAAGCTATAGAAGATAAAAGTATTAATGATAATGTTGAATTTCAAGATATGATTAATCATGTTAATATGTATGATAGTACTCTTCATTTAATGGGGCTTACTTCTGATGGTGGGGTTCATAGTCACATAGGTTATATGAAAGAAATTATTAAACTTTTGAAAGAAAATAATATTAAAAAAGTCGTATTTCATGCTATAACTGATGGTAGAGATACTTTTCGTACATCAAGTATAAAATATTTAAATGAAATAGATAATCTATTAAAAGAGTTAAATATTGGTTATATCGGTACAATTGCTGGTAGATTTTATGCTATGGACCGAGATAATAAATGGGAAAGAACTAAAGTTTATTATGATTTAGTAACGGAAGGTAAAGGCTATAAAATAAATAATTATGAAAATGCAATTAAAAGTTGTTATACAAAGGGTGTAACAGATGAATTTTTACCTCCTTTAGTGTTAAATAGTGATGTAACTTTTAAAGAGAATGATGCGTTATTATGGCTTAATTTTAGACCAGATAGAGCAAGACAAATTTTAAATAGTTTAACTCATCCTAAGTTTTATGATTTTAGAGTAAATAGACCAGATAATTTTAAAGTTTATACAATGTTTAAACAAGATGATGTTCCAAATGTTAAGCATTTATTTGAATTAAAACATGAAGATTTATATCCTATTGGAAAATATTTTGCTGATTTAGGACTAACTCAAGCAAGAATAGCTGAAACTGAAAAATATTCGCATGTAACATATTTTTTCAATTCAGAACTTGCAAAAGAATTTGAAGGTCAAGATAATTATTTAGTACCAAGCCCTAAAGTTAAGACTTATGATGAAACTCCTTTAATGAGTGCAAGAGAAGTAACTCATAAAGTTAAAGAAGCTTTAGAGAAAGATTATGATTTTATTTTAGTTAATTATGCTAATCCTGATATGTTAGGTCATACTGGTAATTTAGATGCAACAATTACTAGTCTGCAAGGTTTAGATAAGTTATTAGAAGATGTTTGCACTTGTGCTGAAGATAATTTTTACAAAGTCTTTATTTTAGCTGATCATGGTAACTGTGATGAGATGTTAAATGATAAAGGAGAAATAATTACTACTCATAGCTTAGCAGAAGTACCATTTATTATTACTGATAAAAGTTTAAATTTAAAACCTACTGGTGATTTAACAATGGTAGCGCCAACCTTACTTAAGTATATGGATATCGCGCTTCCTAAAAGTATGAGTGAAACTAAAGATTTATTTATAGAAGAATAAAATAATAAAGAATAAAGAGGTGGTGGATAATGAATTTTAATATTTTAAGAGAAAATGATATTAGAGGAGAGTATCCAGAAGATATTAATGCTAGAGTAATTGATAGAATAGGTAAAGCTTTTGCTTATTATTTAAATGAAATTAGTGTTGATACATGCATAATCGGACATGATAATAGATTAAGTAGTGAAGAGTTAAATGAAAGTTTAAAAGAAGCATTACTTTCATCAGGTATTAACGTAATAGATATTGGTTTAGTTACTACTCCAATGTTTAATTATGCCTCAATAATAAATAAAATACCTTATGGTATTATGATTACAGCCTCTCATAATAAAGCTAGTGATAATGGTTTAAAAATCTTTGGTGAAAACTATTTACATTTAAGTCAAGATAATTTACAAAAATTATACTCATACATCAAAGAAAGTAAAGAAGTTAAAGGTAGTGGAGTGCTTACTAACATTAATATTAAAGAAAAATATGTAAATATGTTAGTGAATAAGTTTAAAAAAATAAATAAAAAAGTAGTTATTGATTCTGGTAATGGCACGGCTAGTATTGTAGTAAAAGATATTTTTTCTAAAATATTTGCTAATATTAATTATTTAAATTGTGAAAGTGATGGGTCATTTCCCATTCATAATCCGGATCCAAATGTTGATGAAAATTTAAAATGGCTTAAAAATATGGTTAAATTAAGAGGGGCAGACTGTGGAATTGCTTTTGATGGTGATGCTGATAGAGTAGGAATAGTTGATAATGAAGGTAATACGATTACGACTGATTATTTAATTGCCATATTTGCTAAAGATATCATACCTAATAAACAAAATAAAAAAGTTATTATAGATGTTAAATGTTCTAGTTGTATAAGTGAAGAAATTAAAAAAATAGGTGGTAAACCTTTAATGGTTAAAAATGGTTCAGCTTATATTGAATCACTTATGTATAGTACTCCTGCTTTAATTGGTGGAGAATATTCTGGTCATATTTTCTTTAAAGATGATTTCTATGGTTTTGATGATGGAATATATGCAGGATTAAGATTTGCATCTTTATTAGAAAAACAAGGTAAACTTTCTTCTGATTTAACTAAAGATATGAATAAATTATTAAGTACCCCTGAAATAAGAATAAATATAGATGATGATATTAAATTTGAGGTAATAGATAAAATAAAAAATTATGTTAAAGAACATAATTATAATGCTATATTTGTTGACGGAGTTAGAGTTAATTATGATGATGGATTTGCTTTAGTTAGAGCTAGTAATACAAGTCCATGTATTACAATGCGTTTTGAAGCATCAACAGAAGAATTACTAAATAAAAGAAAAAATGAGTTTTTGTCATTAGTTAATAAATTTAAATAAAAAATTGCGGACTATTATAATCTTTAATAGTTCTTTTTATTGTTTCTTTTTTAGGTATATCATTTTTTATAGTTCTAATTTCATCTTTATTATCTTTGCTGATAATATTATAGATATTTTTAAAATTATTTAAAAGAGGTTTATAATCATTTAAAATAGGTACTACCTTACTAGCAATACTTAAGTTTTTAGATATTTGCGTAAGAATCTTTCCCATTGTAATTACATTATTCATATATAACACCTTATTTAATTATATGTAGAAAGATAAAAATAGTTTAATATTAAAAATAAATATGATATAATGAATTATAAGAATAGAAGGATATATTTATGAATAAGAGCCCTAAAGATAAAAATTCTTTTGCTTATCTTGTTAAGTTACCTTTTTTAGGGATTTTTTATGTTGTAGATTATTTCCTAAAAATTGTTAATTGGTTTTTTATAGGGTTAGCTTTTACTTTTAAACCATTTATTATCTTTTTTAAATATGTATCTTTAGGTTGTTATTATTCTATATATGGAATATTTTTCCCATTTATATTTCTTTTCTATAAATTATTAGATGTATTATTTAAAAATAGTAATAAGAATAAAACAACTAATACAATTAATATTGAGGAGTATATTCCAGAAGGTGAAGAAGAAGCTACTGAAGAAGAACAAAAGAACGAGAAATTAACAGTTGAAGAATATTTAAAACAAAAATATAATGAGTTCTATTTTGTAAAAAAACGTGCAGAAAAAGAAAAACGTCAGGCTAAAGAATTAATTAGAGAAATCCAAAGAAATAATTTACGAAGTGAAACACCATTAGTTTTTAAATATGTAGCTAAAGATACTGATGGTAAGAAATATACTAATATTTTTATAGCGTATTCTAAATTAGAAGTTTTAATTTATTTACAAAATGAAGGTTATAAAGTTTTAAAGATTGAAACATCAAAATTATTAAATGTCTTTTATGATCCAACTAAAAATACGGCCTTTAGATTTAAAAATAAAGACTTAATATTCTGGCTTACTCAATTATCAACTTATTTAAAAGCTGGTATTCCATTAACGGAATCTATGCAAATTTTAAGTAAACAAATGAGTAAAAATAAAAATAAAAAAAGATTATTTGATTCTATTATATATTTTTTGACAATGGGTGAATCATTTAGTAATGCGTTAGCAAAACAGGGTAAGTCTTTTCCTGCACTTTTAATAAGTATGATTAAAACAGCAGAAGCTACAGGTAAATTAGAAGAAACACTTGATGATATGGCTGATTATTATACTGATATCGAAAATACTCGTAAAGCGATGATAAGTGCGATGAGTTATCCAGCAATTATATCTGTTTTTTCAGTAGCAGTAGTTACTTTTATTCTTATGTATATAGTGCCTAAATTTCAAGATATTTACACGCAAACAGGAGCAACACTTAATAGTCTTACTTTATTTTTAATTGATTTAAGTGCTTTTTTAAAGCAAAATATATTTGTTTTAATTTTATATGTTATATTAATAATATTAGTAATTATTATCCTTTATACTAGAATTAAATCTTTTAGACGAGCAATGCAAGTTTTCTTAATGAAATTACCATTATTTGGTAAAATAATTATTTATAAAGAAATGAATATATTTACTAAAACATTTTCATCTCTTTTACAAAATAATGTATTTATAACAGAGAGTATGAATTTGCTTTCCGAAATAACTAATAATGAAATATATAAAGAAATTATGTATAAAACAGTTTATTATATTGCTAAAGGTGATAAAATAAGTACAGCTTTTAAAGATCATTGGGCAGTACCAGAAGTTGCTTATTACATGATTGTAACTGGTGAATCAACTGGAGAACTTGCTTCAATGATGGCGAAAGTTGCCGATTATTATCAAACTGAGCATCGTACAATTATCGATAGTTTAAAAGCTTTTATCGAACCAGCCTTAATTGTTATTTTAGCAGTTGTAGTTGGTGGTATCGTTATGGCTGTAATTTTACCAATGTTTGGATTATATTCACAAATTAAATAGGTGGGGTATGGGATTAATAATATTTATTTTAGGTCTTATTTTTGGATCATTTTATAACGTTGTAGGGTTAAGGCTTCCAAATCATGAATCAATTGTTAAACCAGGAAGCCATTGCCCTAAATGTAACCATAAACTTGCTTGGTATGAAAACATACCAGTCTTTTCTTATTTATTTTTAGATGGCAAATGTAAAGCATGTGGAAAATCTATTTCCATAATGTATCCTTTAATTGAAATTTTAACAGGTGTTTTATTTTTAATTGACTATTTAGTTTTTGGTTTTGGAGAAAATTTTTTAATTGGTCTTATATTATCTAGTTTAGTTGTTATAATTTTTGTAACAGACTCTAAATATATGATTATTTTAGATAGTCCTTTAATCATATCAACTATTTTAATTTTAATTATTAAATTCTGTTATCATGGAATTAGCGCAGTACTCACAAGTTTACTTAGTGCTTTTATTGTTTTTGGTACTATGTATTTAATAATGCTTCTTGGAAACTTTTTATTTAAGAAAGAATCTTTAGGAGGCGGAGATATAAAACTTTCTTTTGTATCAGGTCTTTCTCTTGGGACATTTATGGGTTTATTTTATATTGTATTAGGGGCTTTTTTAGCATTTCCATATGCTTTATATGTTTCGATTAGAAAAAAAGAAAATATGCTTCCTTTTGGGCCTTTTTTAGCAGTTAGTATGTTACTTATTTATTTTAATTTAGAAAAGGTAACAGAAGTCTTAAAAATTATACTTCATTTAAATTAAGAGGAACATATGAAAAAACTTAAAATAATATATGAAGATAAGTATTTATTAATTATAGATAAACCAATTAAAGTACTTACTATTGCAAATAATAAAAATAAAGAGAATAATTTATATTCGATGGTTTATGATTATTTACATAAGAAAAATCAAAAAGTATTTATTGTAAATAGATTAGATAAAGATACTAGTGGACTTGTTATGTTTGCTAAAAGTGAAAATATTAAAAATTATATGCAAGATAATTGGGATAAAGTAGTAAGAAAATATTACGCTATTTGTAATGGCAATATTAAAAAAGAGGGAATAGTGGAGTCTTATCTTAAAGAAACTAAAACTCTTCTTACTTATAGTACTAACGATAAAAAACAAGGTAAATATGCTAAAACTATCTATAAGCCACTTATAAATAATAATAAATATACTTTATTAGATATTAATATTGTAACTGGAAGAAAAAATCAAATTAGAGTTCATATGCAAGATATTAATCATAGTATTGTTGGCGATAAAAAATATGGATCTAAAATAAATCCAATAAATCGTTTATGTTTACATGCTTATTATTTAAATTTTGTTCATCCAGTTAGTAAAGAAGTTATGGAAGTTTATAGTGAAATGCCTAAAGAATTTAATAAATTAATAAAAGATGTTACCCTAAAGCAACATCCAACATCATCATAATAATAAATCCAATTACAAGGTAAAGAGCCATGTGCTCTTTATTTTTGCTAGCCATACTTTCGGGAATAAGTTCAACTACAGTTACATAAAGCATTGCGCCAGCTGCAAATGATAGCATAATTGGTAAAATCATTTGAGCTTTTATAACCAGTATAGCGCCTAATAAAGCAGCAACTGGTTCAACTATAGCAGATAAGGCTCCAATTAAAAAGGCTTTAAATTTAGAATATCCATCTTTAAAAAGAGGAAAACTAATGGCGGATCCTTCAGGAAAATTTTGAATGCCAATTCCTAAGGCTAACATTAAAGCACTTATTACTGTTGATTCTCCAATACCATATTTAGCAGCACCAAAAGCAATACCTATCGCCATTCCTTCTGGAATATTATGAAGCGTTATGGATAAAATTAAACTATTTATTTTTTTCTTATTTTTTTTCATATAAATTTTATCACAAATAAATAAGACTATACATCCTAAAATAATTCCGATTGGCGAAATAATATAAGGTATTTGTCCAATCTTGCTAGCGTTTTCAATAGCTGGATTAATAAGTGAAAAAAATGAAGAAGAGAGCATTATTCCAGCCGAAATACTTAATAATATATTCATAATATTTTTATTAATTTTTTTAAATAAAAAGACACATGAGGAGCCTAAGGCTGTAATTCCAAATGTCATTAAACCAGCAATTAATGCTTGATAAATTGGATTTAAATTCTCAAAAAAATTCATCATATTTTATTGTATGATGAATTTTATTATTGGTGAAGGATTTCTCTTACTTCCATAATAACCGGTAAGATTATTGGTCTTCGACCAGTTAGTTCATTTATAAAAGGACTAAGCTCTAAAATAATTTGATTTTTTAAGTCTACATAAGTATAAGATGTTTTTAAAACTCTTAATACGATTTCAGATACTTTATTTTCAATTTTACTAATTAATTCTGCATTTTCATTTACTAAAACAAATCCTCTTGTAGTTATATTTGGTTTAATTAATAATTCTTTAGTATTAGGATTTAAATTAATAATAGCAACTAGAATGCCATCATGACTCATAAGTTTTCTGTCTTTAATAACAATTGAGCCAATATCACCAACTCTTGAGCCATCTACATATACATCACCAGAATTAACTCTTTTACCCATTCTAGCGCCATCTTTAGTAAGCTCAAGTACATCACCATTTTTACAAATAAAGATGTTTTCTTCTTTAATATCACAATCTTTAGCTAAGTCAGCATGCTGTTTAAGCATACGATATTCACCATGAATTGGCATAAAGTATTCGGGCTTAATAAGTCTTAGCATCCATTTAAGTTCTTCTTGTTTAGCATGTCCAGATGTATGAATATCGCTAAGTTCAGAATTAGTATAAACTTTAACGCCTTTTAAATATAATTTATTAATTATTCTGTTAATTGATGCACGATTACCTGGTATTGGATTTGATGAAAAGACAATAATATCATCAGGTAGTAAAGTTACTTGTTTATGAGTTCCATTAGCAATTCTTGATAAGGCGGCTAGCGGCTCTCCTTGTGAACCAGTACATAAAATGCATATTTCATTTTTCTTATAATTTTTGGCTTCATTTGGATCAATAAAAATAGTTTTATCAGTTATTAAATTGTTTTTAAGCGCAATATCTTTTGCATTTTCCATACTACGACCAAAAGTAATTATTTTACGGTTATTACGATGACAAGTTTCAACAATATGTTTAATACGATAAATATTAGATGCAAATGTTGCGATGATAATACGTGATTGATGTCTTAAGAAAACATCGCCTAATGCTTCATCAACAATACTTTCAGATGCAGATGATCCTGGACTTAAAGAGTTGGTACTTTCACTAAGTAAAAGTTTAACTCCATCCATACCAAGTTTAGCCATTTTATGAATATCAGCCATTGGCCCAATTGGAGTTAAGTCAAATTTAAAGTCTCCTGTTTCAAATATTGTCCCATTAGGTGTTTTAATACAGATGGCAAAACTATCAGGAATAGAGTGAGTAGTATTAACAAAAGATATTTCAAAATATTTATATTTTAATATTGTATCTTTATTATATTCTTTTAAATTTTTATAACCTATTTCACGATCGATAAGTTTTTTCTCAATTAAATCACAAGCTATTTTAGATGCATAAATTTCAGGAATATTAACATTTTGTAAAAGGAAAGTTATACCTCCAATATGATCTTCATGTCCATGAGTAATTAATAGGGCTTTAATTTTATTTTCATTAGCTTTTAAATAACTCATATCTTGAATTACATAGTCAATACCTAAAAGTTCACTTTCAGGAAACATAACTCCGGCATCTATAATAATAATTTCTTCTTCATGTTCGATAACATACATGTTTTTACCGATTTCGCCAAGACCACCTAACGCAAAAACACGCGTAACTTTTTCTTCATTATTCATAAGTTTTCCTCCTTGTATAAATAAAATATAAAGTTTTTCAAAGCCCTTTAATTATAGCGCAATTTTTTAAGATTGTCTAGCATTATCTTCTTAATAAATATAGCTAATTTAATGTAAAAAGTATTAAAAATGTTGATAACTCTAAAAAAATTGAAATATTCAAAATTGGTAAAAAATTTTCTGACATTTGAATAATCTGCATATAAAAATTGCAAATTTTTAATGAGTTTTCCACAAAATGAAAAAGTTATCCACAAAATGCATTTTAAAAAAAGGAAATAGGCTCTTGACCGGTAATATATATAATAGAGGGAGAAAATTAGTCCGGACAAAAATAATACTGCCTCTTAGAAAGGAAGGATTAATGATACAAGAAAAAATTAAAAGAAAAGAGATAATTCCGATAGGATATGACAGAGTATTTAAAAAAGTATTTGGCGATAATGAAGCAATTGAAAGAGTAGAAGCATTTATATCAATATATTTAAATATTCCTATTGAAGAGTTAAAAGGTAATATCATAATACTAAATGAAGAACAAAGAGTTGCAAGTCAAAAATCTAAAAGAAGTACTTTGGATATTTTAGCCGAAATAAAGGCTAATGATAGTAAAAAGAAAATAAATATCGAATTAAACTATTTTCATAAAAATATTAGAAGAAATATTATATATGTATGTAATATTGCATCAAGTAGCATTAAAAATAAGGAAGCATATGAAAAAATACCTAAAATTTTGCAAATAAATTTTGATAAGTATGAAATAGATGAAAAAAATCCTCGTATAGTAAAAAGATATTATTTAAAAAATGAAATAAATAATATTTTAGATGATGTTTTAGAAATTGATCATGTTAATATTGTTAAATGTTATAAGGCATGGTATAATCATTGTATAGAAAGAGAAAGCAAACAAGATCAAGAGATAATAAAATTAGGCGCTTTATTATATATTCGAAATATGGAAGAACTAGAGAAATGTTTAGAGGGAATTGAAATGGAAGAAAATATTAAAGATGAAATTATGGAAGCAGTTGACAGGTATATAGATGATGAATATGAAAGACTATTTTATGATGCTGAAGAAGATAGAAGAATGATAGAAAATGATGAAAAAATAATAGCAAGAAGAGAAGGACATGCTGAAGGACATGCAGAAGGTCTTGCAGAAGGTCTTGCAGAAGGTCTTGCAGAAGGTCGTGTAGAAGGCCGTGCAGAAGGTAAAGCCGAAGGTCTCACTGAAGGTCGCAGCATTGGCTTTAAAGAAGGAAAGCATAAAGAACAACTATTAATTGCTAAAAATCTTTTGAAAAAGAAATATCCTATTAAAGAAATTATGGAAATAACAAATCTCTCAAAAAAAGAACTAGAAAAATTGAAATAACTAGTTCTTTTTAATATAAAATTTTAATTCTTTTTCCTTTAACTTCAATAAAACCTTCTTCTTTCATATATTTAAGTTCTCTAGTCATAGCAGATCTATCAACTCCTAAATAATTAGCAAGTTCTGAAAAGTTAAAAGGTAAATAAACATATCTTGTCCCTTTAGTAATATTAACATTAAAATATTCTAGTAATCTATTACGAATAGTTTTATTAGTTATAATACTTATACGATCATTTTTTTCTTTCATTTTTTCATTTAAAATAGTAAATAAGTTTTGCATAAAAATATTGTAATATTTTTTTGTAATATTTTCTTCATAGAATAAATTTTTATAGTCAATAATTATTACTGTTGTTTTTTCTTTAGTGATAATTTCTATTTCATTATTATAAAGAGCAGAAATATTAGTTCCAAAAATATTGTCAACTGATAATTTTTCAATAAATGTTTTATCTCCATTGTAGTTAACTCTAATAATATCGGCACTTCCCGTATCAATTATTCCAATAATATTTTCATTTTTTATAGTTGGAATTATGTCAATATTTATATCAAAAGTGTAAACATGAGCACGTAAAAGTGTAAATAGTTTGTATTTTTCTTTTTCGCTAATCCCTTTAAATAAGCCATTCATTTTTTATCACCAAAATAATTTTATCAAAAATTACATTTTGTTGCAAGTGCAACAAACGCTAAAAAATAATTGTGCTATACTTAGAATGTAAAAAGGAGTAGGAGAGGTAAAATGAAAATAATTAAGAGAGATGGGCATATCGTAGATTATATGCCAGAAAAAATTGAAAATGCGATTTCTAAAGCAAATTTAGAAGTGGAGGAAGAAGATAGAGTTACGAGCGCTCAAATCAAAAATATTATTAAATATATTGAAAACATGCACAAAAAAAGAATGCTAGTTGAAGATATTCAAGATATTATTGAAATGAGACTTATGGCTCTAGGTAAATTTGCTCTTGCTAAAAAATATATTACATATCGTTATACTAGAGAACTTGTTAGACGTAGTAATACAACTGATTTAACTATTAAAGAACTTATTGATGGTGAATCAGAATATTGGAATACTGAAAATTCTAATAAAAATGCTAAAATAGTTACAGTTCAAAGAGACTATTTAGCAGGTATAACATCAACTGATATTACAAGAAGATTTTTATTACCTGAAGATATTGTTAAAGCTCATGATGAAGGAATTATTCATTTCCATGATGCAGATTACTTTGCACAAAATGCCCTTCATAACTGTGATTTAATTAACTTAGATGATATGCTTCAAAATGGAACTAATATTAATGGTGTAATGATTGAAAAACCACATAAATTCTTAACTGCAGTTACTATTGCAACTCAGTTAATTACTGCTGTATCATCAAGTCAATATGGTGGATGTACAATTACTCTTACACATCTAGCACCATTTGTCAGAGATAGTTATAAAAAATATTTAGATAAGTATAAAAAACATAAATTTACTAAAGCAGAATGTGAAAAACTTGCTAAAGAAGATTTAGCTAAAGAAATTACAGATGGAGTTCAAACATTCCAATATCAAATTAATTCAATGACAACAACTAATG
>CACZQI010000022.1 GCA_902783345.1 uncultured Erysipelotrichaceae bacterium | reverse complement strand
CAAAAAAATATTCCCGTAAAGGAATACTAATAGGTGTTATTTTAGCAATTGTGCTTACAATAATTAGTGAATTTATATTTTAAAGAGGGGATAGATAATTAATTATTCTAAAACCTCTTAGTTAACATAATATATATTATAGGAAGTTGCAGGTTATGGTAAAAGTAATGATAAATTACCCATCTTATGAAGAATTTATAAAATACCTTAATGAATTTATTTTATATTTATTTATAATTATTTGATCATTTAACTCTTTTTCTACTACTTATTGCTTTATCACTAATATATAATTATACTATCCTAAATAATATATAATGGATACATTTTCATTCTACTACTCTACTATAATAATTTTAAATAGGGGAAGCAACTTAAAAATTTTAAAAAATTTTATCAATCTAGTTATTTATTTAAATCAATTTATTATATTAAAATAATAATTTTATATTTATAATTAGATTAGATGATTTTATTAATTATTTTTATTAATATATTAGTTTAATTTATAAATTCCTACTATCTATTCTCTACTCTACTATAAGAAAGTAGGGCAGTTTTAATAAAAATGAAAAGGAAGTATCCTATACTCCCCCACTTCTTGTTTCAATTTCAGCAAGTTTTTCTAAAAATTCAGCCGCATTTGCTTCATTTAATTCAGTATAACCAAGTTCTTTTAAAGCTTGGGTTCTTAAACTAAATAATTCTTGTGTTCTTGCTAGTTTTTCTTCATTTTTTTCTTCTATTTCAGAAACAAAACGCTTATGTGATTCAATAACCTTAGCCTTATTTGCATTACCACTAAAGTATAAACTAAACGCTGAATGAACAATTCCTTCAAATATAAATTGTTTATCTTCATTAAATTTAAAACTGTTAGGATTAGTATATCCCATATATTTACTTACATAAGCAAGTAAATATTTTATTTCTGGTGAACGATCAATAGATTGCAATAAGTGATATGTATATAATAATGAATAATAATTTTCTTCATGCCTACTATTATCTATTAATTTATCCTTAAGTAAAAAAGTAATATCGGAAAGTAATTGTTGTTCTTCTTTTTTTAGACCTTTTAAATCTAAATACTCCCCTTCTTTATTTTCTTTTAATCCTTTTGCTAGTTTATCTTCAACCATTAACATATAGTCAGTGGTAACTTTAACTTTCTTAATTGTATTAGGATCTCCATCTTCAATATCTAATAATTTAAGTAAAGATATTTTCTTTTCTTTAGGCCATTTTGACAAACTATCTAATTCTAAATAATTGTAAACCATTTGTCTAGAAACTCCTAAATACTTAGCTAATCTTACCTTTGAAATTCCTAATTCTTGTATTAAATTATTTAATTCTTTCATTATATTGCCTACCTTCTTTACAATATAATCTTATCAAACTTTACATTTACTTGTCAAGGTAAAAAGGGCACAATAAAAAATTATAAATGCCCTACTTCACTTTCCTTATTTCAATTAAATTAGCCTTTTTAAATAAACTTTCGGTATCATTAATTTTTTCATCTTTTGGCATGATAAACTCAAAGTCATAAGTATTATTTTTTACTGGAACTAAATTAATATTATTTAAAATTACATCAGTTTTAGAACCATTTTTATCTAGTATTTTAGCAAGATAAGAATTACTATAAGATACTTTAGTTCCATCAGAAGTATATTGATCTTTAGTATATTTATCTATATTTAAAACCTTATATCTATAGGTAGTAGTTGTATTATCGCTTTTACAAAAATTAGATTTATAATACATTTCTTTATTTCCAATATAAATATCGCGATTACCTTCAGTATGACAAACTAAAATATTTAGATTATTTTTAGTAATCTTTTTAGTGCCACCATCACGATATATAGTGCTTCCTCCATCATCATAGGATGAACCTTCACTTAAAAGATTTACAAAATCTTCAATTAAGTGATTTTCTAAATATTTAGATAGTTCAAGATGACTATTACCAGATTTAATTTCAATATTATCTAAGCAATATGAATAAATTTTACGATTATCCTTTTCATAATATAATTTAGGTTTATAATCGCAAGTTTTACTAGATACTCCAGTTACATTTATACTTTTTAAATATTTAAAATAGATAAAATAAACTCCTAAAATAATTAGTATAACTCCTAAGATAATATAAATATTATTCTTTTTCATTAACTCTTTCCTTCCCTATTTAATTTGGCAACTGATTTTATAAGCTTAATCAATTCATTTTGAGAAACATTAGTTTTAATTTCATAATTATAACCTTCATATTTAAATAATGCGATAAAAGTATTATTATCATTTAATAATTTAACTTCAAAATTATCTATATAAGATGCATTAACATCATTAATTACTTTATAATACTTATGATATATTAAATTATCTTTAGCAATATATATTTTTAAATATTTAGCATTATTTTCACTAATATAATTAATATTATATTCATATAGCGTATTAAAACTATTTTCAAACTTTATATAAACTTCATTATATTCTTTATTTACTAAATAATTAGGTATTTGCCATAAATTAAGATTTAAACTACTACGATATGTTTTCTCACAATCTGGCAGACAATCAGCAAGATAACGAAGATGAGTTAAATCAATATTATCTAAGGTAGTTGCGCTTATTCTAGTATCAGTTTCTTTGATAAGATTATTATTATCTAAATTATAAATATTGACTATATCATTATCAATTAATTTAACATTCCTTTCTTTTAATTCAGGTTTTATTGATAATAGATAAAAAGATATAAAAGCAATAACAATAAGACCAGAAAATGCTAAATAAGGCCATTTAAAACTTCTTATATTAACACTATTATCTATAACATTATTATAAATGCTATCTTTATTAATTTTATTATTTAGAATATTTTTTAAATTATGCATTCTTATCACCATCACTTTCTAAATATTTATTTAATTCTTTAAGCGTTCGATATAAGTAATGCTTAACATTAGATTCTGATATTTTTAAATTTATTGATATTTCTTTAAGAGACAAATCTAAAACATAATATAAATAAAATACCTTAAAAATAATAATGTTTTTGCCTTTTAAATAATCCCAAACTTTTTTCATATCATATTTATTAGAAATACTTTTTTCTAAATCAAAATCAGAAGGAATATTTTCATAGAAATCTTCTTTATCTTTGGTAATTAATTTAATAAGTTTTTCTTTATACTTAAAGCGATAATAATCTTTTACTTTATGTTTAGTAATTCCCATAATATAAAATGAATTTATATCCTTATTATTTTTAACTAACTTAAAAACTTCTAAGTAAACATTTTGCAATAAATCTTCAATATCATTAATATGCGTACAATTACAAATTACATATTTAGATACATCTGAATATGTTTTTTCATACAAATCATGAAATGTATCAATTACTAAGTCTTTTTTATTCATTTTTATACCTCACTTATATAGTCGTTTAAATAACCATAAAAGTTCCAAATTATTTACATTTTAATTATATATTTTAAAAATTAAAAATTCTAGATAAATTTAATCTAGAATTTATAAATACCATAATTTTTCATTATTTTTATAAACCGTTTTAATAATGCCAGAACCTAAACATTGTTCACCTTGATATAAAACGCAAGCTTGTCCAGGTGTTACAGCTTTGGCTTTTCCTTCATATTTAACCATTATTTCATTATTATCTAAATATTCTAAGACAACTGGTACATCTTCTCCACGATATCTAAATTTAGCCGTACAAAATGTATGAGTAGTTGAAGCTAAAAGATTAACATTATCAATTAAGCATGCATCTGAATATAACTCTTCAGGATCATCCCCAAAAGCCACATATAAAATGTTTTTCTCGACATTTTTACCTACTACAAAGTGTTTGTCTGGATTTCCTGAAATGCCAACATTTCTTCTTTGACCAATAGTGTAGTTCATAAGGCCATTATGCTTACCAATAACTTCATTAGTTTTTATATCAATAATATCGCCAGGATTTGGTTTTAAATAATTAGAAATAAATTTTTGATAATTACGCTCACCAATAAAGCAAATACCAGTTGAATCTTTTTTCTTAGCAGTTATTAATCCTTCTTCTTCAGCAATTTTACGAACCTCACCTTTAGTTAAAGCACCAATTGGAAACAATACATCTTTTAACTGATCTAATGAAAGCTGCGCTAGAAAATAAGTTTGATCTTTATTTAAATCAACTGCTCTTAAAAGTCTTGTGCCTTCAATTCTGGCATAATGACCTGTTGCAATATAATCAGCACCTAATTTTCTTGCTTCTTTAATAAATAAATCAAATTTGATATATTTATTGCACATTAAATCTGGATTAGGTGTTCTTCCTTTTTTTAGTTCATCTAAAAAGTAAGTAAATACATAATCCCAATATTCTTTAACAAAATCTACACGATGTAATGGAATATTTAATTTCTCGCAAACCTTTAAGGCATCATTATAATCTTGTTCTTGAGGACAAATATTAGCATCTAAATTAGGATTGCCTTCAATATCAGAATTAACCATTGAATCCCAATTACGCATAAATAGAGCAATAACTTCATAACCTTCCTTTTTTAAAAGATAGGCTGCTACTGAAGAATCAACTCCCCCACTCATCCCAACTACAACTTTTTTCATAAAACATCACGAATAGATTATATCAATTTATAAAAGAAAAATAAAGATGCTTGCTATTTTATTACCCACAAAGTATAAAATTATATCATTTATTAAAATTAATATAATTACAAAAAATGATTTATACAAATAATTAATAATTAGGTCTTTTTTACTAGTTTTTAGGCTTTTTAAATATTTTCTAGTATAATTAATCGTATTTAGCAAAAAATAGCTTAAAATAATTAAAAATAATATTTTATTAACGATTATAAAACACATACCAAAAAGAAGTCCTTTAATACTTTTATATGCAAATAAAGATGCTAGCAAATAACCAATAGATGCAAATTCATATAAATAATATATAATTAAAATAGGAAGCCCAATAATAATTAAAGATAAAAGGACTATTACCGAAATAATTGCTAAATGAAATACTATATTATTTTGATTATTATTTACTAGTAAAGTGCTAAGCTCACTTACTTTATCAACTACTCCTTTTTGTACTTCAACAGATTGATTTTGAAAAAAGATAAATCCGATAATTACCGCAATAATAGCTAAAGATATCATAAACTTAATAATACTTTTATTACTACAAATCCATTTCCATTTCATATTTTCACCTACTAAAACATATTATAGGTCTTTTATTTTTATGAATATTTTTGTATAATTATTTAAGGAAATGCATATTATGGAAGGTGATTTAAATGGCATATCGCGCAAAAAAGAAAAAATTAGGCGCTAAAATCTTAATTTGGATATTTATAATTGCAATGTTTTTAAGTTTTGCAGGTACATTAGTTTATTACTTATTTAGATAAAAAGTTGAGAAATTCTCAACTTTTTTGTTACCACATTATTGAATAGTTTCCATCTTTACCATAAAAACTATCCATTAAAACAACATATTTAAAAGTATTAAGTAATTCTTTTTTAGTATAAATCATGGCTCTTACACCATTAATATATGATAAACTTTCCGCAATATAATAAGTATCAGTTTCTTTATCAATACCAATTATCATTGCTATATGACCCCACCAATTGATTAAATCCCCTGATTTTACTTTTCCTGAATTTAATAATTCATTAGTAAGTGGAACAAATTCTCCTAAATCAGTGCATTGACAATTTCGACCAGGATCTTCACCAGCACCTACATCACCAGGTTCAAAGCCAGCATTTTTTAAAGACCAAGTAACAAAACCAGAACAGTCTAATCCATTAGGCATTTTAACTCCTGGCACATAACCATATTCTTTTTTATCTTCTAAATTACGAATTTTGCATCCCCAAATAGCAGGCCCTTCTTTAGATGCAGTAATACTTTCCTTTTTACTTTCGGCTAAATACATTCCTTTATGATAATATCTACCTTCACCATCAACTACATAAGTATTAATGTTAGACATATTACAAGATTTATTTTCATATTTAATACGACCAGTTTCATAATAATAAGGCACTCTATATGCAAACTCTAAAGTTAAGAATCTAGCAGCTGCAAGAGCTCCTGCTCTTGTTTTATAACCAGCATTATTAATCTTATATTCTAAAATTTCATCTAATTCTTTAGCTTCTTCCTCAGTATAAGCATTACAAGGCAAAAGTTCTTTTTTATCTTTGGTAGCATAAGGCTTAGTTATTAAATCAGTTACTTTAATTTTTAAAGTTTCATTAGTTTTATCAGAATAAATTATAGTTTCACCTTTAGATAGACCAATAACTTTATTTCCTTCTACTTTTGCCACTTTTTCATCCTTACTTTTAAAGTTATAATCTATTTTTTGATTATCGATAACTACATCATAATAATTAATTGTTGCTTCTTCTTCTATAGCTAAATATAGCATCTCACTAGCAAAATTAAAGCTTAAAACATTATTAACGATATTAGATAGTTCATAAATATTGCTTTTAATTCCATTTGAATTAACTAAATATAAATTATAGTTAGCATCATTTTCTAATCTTAATTCACAAGTATTATTTTGACCAATAGATTCTAAACGTTTATCTTTAGACTCAGCAATACATGTGAAATGTTTATTTAAATAATTATTCTTTTTAGTTATTTTAATTGTCATAATATTACTATTTTTATCAAAATTAGCCATATTAATATTAACAATATCAATATTATTATAAGTTAAAAAATCTTTAGGTACTGTAAACAATGTAAATATAATAAAAAATATTAAATAAACTAGTATTAACGCCTTATCTACCTTCAACATCTAAATCCCACTTTTCATTATAATCATTATAACAAAAAAAGAAATAAAATACTATTTCCTTTTTAACCTTTTTAGTATAAAATTTCTTTTTTTAATTTCAAATCTTTTAAAAACTTTATATTTAGGAATATTTTCTAAAATATTAATATTCTTATTATATAAAAATTCATAATAATCTTTACCTGTTTTAGTAAGTAATGGCCCAAAAGTTAATTCTTTAAAACTATATTTGGCATTTCCCCTTAAAAACACAATATTAACATAATACTTACCATTTTCGTAAATAACGCTTTCATGCGAAATATAAAATCCTTTGGCAGTTATGCCTTTTCTTAATAAGTAATAATCATTATTAGCCTGCGTTATTATTTTATTAATTTGCTTTAATTTAGGATTGGCAAGTATTTTTAAAATAGTACCAGCACCCATACCACTAATTACTAAAGTATTTACATCTTCTGGTATATTTTGAATACCATTAGATACTTTAGCTTCTACTCTATCCTCTAAATGATATTCTTTGATATTAAATATTCCATTATTTAAAGCCTTAGCATTAATATCACTAATAAAAACTTTAGGAACAATATTATTTTTAAGTAAATAAACATCAAGTAAGGCGTGATCACATCCAATATCAGCAACTATATCATCCTTAGTAACTAGATTTGCAAGTACTTGAATTCTTTTAGATATACGCATTAATCCACCATAAAGTCTTTTAATTTTTTGGCACGAGATGGATGGCGCAATTTTCTTAAAGCTTTAGCCTCAATTTGACGAATTCTTTCACGCGTAACGTTAAATCTCTTACCCACTTCTTCTAAAGTATAACTAGTTCCATCAATAAGGCCAAATCGAAGTTCTAAAACTTGTTGTTCACGAGGTTGTAATGTTTCAAGTACACTTCTAATTTCTTCTTTTAATATTTCATTAGTAGCATATTCTTCAGGTGATAGACTACGCTCATCAGGTACAAAATCGCCTAAATGAGAGTCATCTTCTTCACCAATTGGAGTTTCAAGTGATACTGGATCTTGACTAATTTTAATTACTTCACGAACCTTATCAACTGAAATACCCATTTTCTTAGCAATTTCTTCTTCAGATGGTTCTCGATTTAATTCTAAAGTAAGTTGTCTTTGAATACGAGCCATTTTATTAATTGTTTCGACCATATGTACTGGTACTCTAATAGTTCTGGCTTGATCAGCAAGGGCTCTAGTAATAGCCTGTCTAATCCACCAAGTTGCATAAGTTGAAAATTTATATCCCTTATCGTAATCAAACTTTTCAACTGCTTTCATAAGACCAATGTTACCTTCTTGAATTAAATCTAAGAAAAGCAAACCACGGCCTACATAACGTTTTGCAATTGAAACAACTAAACGAAGGTTACTTTCAGCTAATATATTTTTAGCTTCTTCATCACCATTTGCTACTCTAACTGATAAATTCATCTCTTCCTCAGGACTAAGCAAACTAATACGACCTATTTCCTTTAAATACATTCTAACAGGGTCATTAATATTAATATCTTTAGTTAAATCCTCATCAGTTAAAACAACTACTTCATCAGCATTTTTACCTTTACCACCATCTGCTTCATTATTTTCACTTGATACGACATTAATGCCATTTTCAATAAAAGCATTATATAATTCATCTAATGAATCACTATCAATATCTAATCCTTTAAGTGCTTCTGCTAATTGTTCAAATGTAATAAATCCTTCTTTTTTACCTAATATAATTAATTCTTCTTTTCTTTCTTCAAATGTTTTAATTTCTTTAACTTCTTTTGCCATTATTCACTATTACCTCTTTTCAACTTTATAATTAAATCATTTAATTCTTCTTTTCTTGCAATATCAGTTTCATTTTTTAATTCTGCTTTTAACTTCTCAATTTGTTTTTCATTAATCCAAGTACGTATTATACTTAAAAAATTATCAAAGTCAATTTCTAATTTCTCAAAATCGACATTTTGGTTAATTATTTCTAAAATTTTATCTTTATAGGTAAAACCTTCCACATAAGTAAGAAAATCTGCCAAATTAAATTCCCCATTTATTTCTTTAAAGGCTAAAATATCATTAGCAATATCTTTATATGTTTTATCTGGAAAATAATTAAGTTCTTTTTGATATCTCCTTATATATTTTGCATCATTCATCATCATATATAAAATAATTTCTGCCGCTCGTTCATATTTTGAACTTTTCTTTTTAGCCTTTTCTTTAATTACTTCTTTTTGGACATTTTCCTTTTTTATAAGTTTACTTTCAAGTAGAGATTTATCAATATGATATTTTTCACTAATTTGATTAATAGTAACTGCTTTTAATATCTCATCATCACTTTTATTAAGTTCACTTATAACATTATTAATATAATCCGCAAGTTCATCACTTTTTGCTAAATTTTTATTTTTCTTTAAATAATTAATTTTAAAATCAAAGAAACTTATCGCACTTTTGATATTATCTTTAAAGGCATCTACTCCATATTTTAAAATATATGAATCAGGATCTTTTTCCCCAGATAATCTTACAACTAATGTATCAAGTCCCGCTTTAACTAATTCTTCACCATTTGCTAAAGTACTTTTTTCACCAGCCGCATCATTATCCATAAGTAAAATTATTTTTGAATTTAGTTTTCTTAAAAGCGCTATATGTTCTTTAGTAAGAGCAGTTCCCATTGTTGCACATACATTTTTAATACCTTCTGAATACATTCTAATAGCATCCATTTGCCCTTCACAAACGATTATTGTTTTAGTTTTACTTACTTCATTACGCGCTTTATCATAATTAAATAAAATATTTCCTTTTTTAAATATTACACTTTCTTTAGAATTTATATATTTACTAGTATCTTCTCCGTTATATATACGAGCAGAAAATGCTACAATATTGCCTCTTTCATCATTAATAGGAAATGTAATACGATTTCTAAATAAATCTATAAGGCCACTATCAGTATTAACTGCTAAACTTAAATCAATTAACTCTTTATCTTTATAACCTTTAGTAGTTAACAGTTTATTTAAATTATTATCATTTAAGGCTACACCTATTTTAAATTCTTTAATAATATCTTCTGTTAAGTATCTTTCTTTAATTAAATAATTTTTAGCCGAAGCGCCATCTTTACTATTTAAGTTATTTATATAGTATTTATTAGCAAGTTCCATTAAGTCATAATATTTTTTATTAGGACTAGCACTTTTAGGATCAACTTTTAAATTATAACCTATTTTATCAGCCACTATTTTAACTGCTGTTACAAAATCGACATTTTCGTAATTTTGAACGAAATTAAAAACATTTCCCGAATTGCCACAAACAAAACAAGTATAAATTTGTTTTTCCTCTGAAACACTCATACTTGGATTATGGTCATTGTGAAATGGACAGATACCAAAAAAATTTTTACCATGTGGTTCTAAATTAATATAAGATGAAATTATATCAACTATATTGGAACTATTACGAATATTTTTAATTTCTTCATTAGGTATTAGTGCCATAAAAAAACTCCCTCTATATATTATTTATTACCGCATACCCCCCAATTTCCTTTTTTATTTTTGCAATTTTTGTAATTTTTTTACATTTTTTGCATAAAATATACATTTTGGCATGAAAAAAGGTCATATTTTGACCTAATTTATGATGTATGGGTTTGACGCTAAACCATTCCCACCTAGTATTGTGACCGTTTATTTGTAAATATCGCATAAGTAAATCCGCCAAAGGCTACTAACATAAATACAATTATTCCTGTTAACACTATTATTTTCTTTTTCATATGAAAAACAACCACCTACTCTAAGGTGATTATATCATTTAATTACCCCCCCGCGAGTGTCAAATTTGCGTAAAGTTGACAAATTATTGACTTACAGTTGTATTTATTTATTCTTTGAATCAATTATGATTGTAACTGGACCATCATTATCTATTTTAACAAGCATTTCAGCGCCAAAGACACCACCATAAGTTTTAACTCCATCATTTAACTTTTGATTAAATATTTCGTATAACTTAATGGCTTCATCGCCTTTCATTGCCTCATTCCAACTAGGTCTATTGCCATCTTTTGTTACAGCTTGGAGTGTAAATTGACTAATTGATAGAATTTCCCCACCAGCATCTATAATATTTTTATTCATGACACCATTTTCATCATCAAATACTCTTAAATTAATAATTTTCTTTACAATATAATTGATATCTTCTTCAGTATCAGTTACATGAAAACCAGCAAGAACAACAAATCCTTTATTTATTTCATTAATAAGTTTACCATCAACTGATACCGAACCATATTTACATCTTTGAATAACTACTTTCATCTTATTACCTCTATTACAAATTCTAAATTTCTTACATCTTCTATAAATAATGATAATTCTTCTGTATTTTGTACCTTTACTAATATTTGATAGTTAATAGCGCCATTTACTTCTTTTTCATTAATACTATTAATACTAATATTTCTAGTACTTGCACATGTTACTAAATCAAGTAAATGGTTTTTATCACTATTAGTTTTAACATATATACTAGCAAGGAATAATTTATCTTTATCTTTTGGATTCCAACTAACATCAATAAGTCTAGCACTTCCCTTAATATTAGCACATGACTTCTTATGAACTGTTACTCCTTCTCCTTTAGTAATATACCCAATAATATCATCACCTGGTATTGGATTACAACATTTAGCAAGATTTACTAAAATATTATCAGTACCGGCAACAATAATATCATTTTTATAATTTAGCTTCTCATCAAAAGTCTTTTTGTTAACTCTATCAAGCATAACATCAGCAATATCACGCTTATCACTTACAATTAAACTTATAATATAAACTGCAGTATATCTAAGGGAGCCAATACTTAAATATAAATCATCTGCATCTTTTAATCTTAATTCATTTAAAATTTTAGCCATATTTTCTTCATTAAAAATGGTATTAAAACTTAAATGTTCTTTACGAAGTTCTTTTTCTAATAGATTTTTACCAGATTCAATATATTTTTCACGATCTTGTTTACTAAAATAAGCTTTTATTTTATTTTTAGCTTGGCTAGTTTTAACAAATGATAGCCAATCTTTATTAGGTTTACTACTACTATTAGTATTTATTTTAACAATATCACCATCATGTAGTTCATAATTAAGCGGCACTATTGTATCATTAACTATGGCTCCAACAGTTGTATCTCCTACACCAGAGTGAACTCTATAAGCAAAATCAATTGGTGTAGAACCTACAGGAAGTTCTAAACAATCTCCTTTTGGAGTATAAACATAGATAAGTTTAGATAAAAGTTCACTTTCCATGCTTTTAATAAATAACTCATCAGATTCTTCGTTTTGCGCAAGATCTATGGTGTTTCTAAAGATTTCTAATTTTTGCTCCATTAAATTTTGAACTACTTTGGTTCCATGTTCTTTATAAGACCAATGGGATGCAATACCATGCTCTGCCAGTTCATCCATTTCAGGAGTTCTTATTTGAATTTCAAAAATATAACCATCTATTCCAAAAACTGAAGTATGTAAACTTTGATACATATTCTCTTTTGGCATTGCAATATAATCTTTAAATCTTTTAGGAATTGGGCGGTATTTAGCATGAATGAGACCCACTGCTAAATAACAATCTTCGGCTGATGGCACAATGATACGCATAGCTAAAATATCGTAAATATCACTCCATTTACGACCAGTAGTAAGTTTATTATAAATACTATAAACACTTTTAACTCTTGATTTAATTTTAAAGTTAATGCCATGATTAGTTAAAATATCAATAATTGAGTTTTTCATTTCATCTAATACACTGGCTAGTTCTTCCCTAGTTCCATCTAATTTTTCTAAAATTTCATTATAAACTTCTGGTTTAGAATATCTTAAACATAAATCTTCAAGTTCACTTTTGATTGTATTAATACCAAGTCTATGCGCAATAGGAATTAGTACAGTCATTGTTTCATTGATAATTCTTTTGCGTTCTTCTTCATTTATTTCTTCGGCAAAACGCATTTCTTCTAAGCGTGATGCTAGTTTAATAATCAAAACACGTACATCTTCACTAATACCTACTAAAACTTTTCTTAAATAAATACTAGATGATTCATTATAATCATTTAATTTAATATTATCCATTTTAATTAAATTATCAATAATGTTTTTAACATCTTCCCCATATTTTTCTTTTATTTCATCTAGTTCTAGATTATCACTTACTACTAAGTCATATAAAATTGGTGTAATAATAGCTAAAGCATCGGCATTTAAATCAGCAACTATTTTAGCTATATTTAATGCATGTGTACTATTAACATCATATTTATCTAATAATTTAATTGTATCACTTATTAGTTCTAAATCAGCAGTTTTAAAATCATTTTCTTCGCATTTTTTAAGTATATAATCGGCTGTTTGCATGTTTCCTCCTATTGTTATTTATTATGATATTTTACATATGTAATTAAATCGTCATTTGGCGTACTTAAAATATCATTAACCATTTCTCCTAAAGTTAAATCTTTTTTATTAGACCAATAATATGTTTTTAAGTAATTCCAAATATCTATCTCTCTAATATTATAAATTTTTTGCCTTTTTAAATCAGCAACTTTAGTATTAAAAGCTGGAAGTAGTTTTTGATATAATTCTCCTAATGATTTAAATTTAAATTCATCCATAATAAACACTCCAAATAACTCTATTTATATTTTATCATAATTTAATTTATATTTTGATATTTTTTAAAAAATAATCTCTAACTAATTAGAGACTACTTTATAGAATAGTAAAAATTTTTAAATCTTCTTTGGTAATTTCAAATTCATTATTAGGGACATATATATCAGCAAGTAGATCTCCTTTTTGAACCTTATCACCTTTATTTTTATATAATTTAATGCCTACGCCATAATTAATTTTAGAGTTTTTATTTTGACGACCAGCACCTAGTTTTACTGACAAACGGCCACAGGCTAAAGCACTTACATTAGTAATAGTGCCATCTTTATTACTTTTTAAATGAAACTTTACATCACTTACTTTAAGTTTAGATAAATCTCCACCTTGAACTTTTACCCATTTTTCAAAAGCTTCATAAGCCTTGCCATTTTGTAAAACTTTTTTAGCTAAAATATAACCAGATTCATAAGCAAGTCCTTTATATGCGGCAATTAAAGTAGATGCTACTTCTAATGATATTTTAGTAAGTTTAGTTTCTTTTCCCTTTAATACTTCCATCGCTTCAAAGACTTCTAAAGCATTACCAATAGCGTTTGATAAAGGTTCATCCATATTAGTTATTAAGGTTTTAACATTAACTCCAAACTTACGTCCTAATTTAATTAACCACTCACTTAAAATACTAGCTTCTTCTTTAGTTTTAATTAAAGCGCCTTCACCACATTTAATATCAATTACTATAAAAGAGGCACCCGATGCAATTTTTTTACTCATAATTGATGACGCAATTAAAGGAATTGATTCAGTAGTTGCCGTAACATCTCTTAAGGCATAAATAACTTTATCAAGAGGTACTAAAGCATCAGTTTGCGCTCCTATCGCAATATTACATTCATTGATATTTTTAATATAATCATCTTTAGTTAAATTAACGTTAAAGCCAGGAATACTTTCCAGTTTATCAATCGTACCACCAGTTATTCCTAAACCTTTACCACTCATTTTAGCAATTGGCACATCTAATGCTGCTAAAATAGGCGCTATTATTAAAGTAACTGTATCTCCTACTCCACCAGTACTATGTTTATCACATACTTTTTTATCAAAATGGTATCTTTCACCACTATTTATAAAGATCTTAGTAAGGCCATAAGTTTCTTCAAAAGATAGACCATTAATCGTAATAGCCATTAAGAGCGCGCTCATTTGATAATCTTCAATATCACCTTTTAAATAACCATTAAAAGCATATGATAATTCATCATATGATAGCATTTTCTTTAGCCTTTTTTTATTAATAATGTCTACTATATTCATAGGCCCCTCTATTCTTATTTAATTATAAACTATAATCTTAATAATTTAAAGTAAAAATTATTCCTCCCATGGATTAACATGAATAACTGTTAAATATATCTCATCAATTTTTTTATCAATTTCTTTTTCTAAATCATCAGCAATTTTATGGCTTTCAAAAGTTGTTAAGTTACCATCTACATATATAGTAAATGATATTTGGTATTTATAACCAACTGGTGTTGAATTAAAATGAATTACCTTTTTTATTTCTTTATGTTTATTAATAATTTTAAATACCTCATCTTTAAGTTCATTAGATAAGCATTTATCCATTAAAACATTATAACTTTCCTTAAATATTTTAAATCCAGTAATAAGAATCCATGTACCAATTAAAATACCTACGATACTATCAATAAAATAAATATGATTTAAAGTAAAAATACTAGAGATTAAATTTAATATAGAAATAAAAATATCATTACGATGATCTTTAGAATTTGCTTCTAATAATAGATTATGATATTCTTTTCCAAGTTTAGATGTATATAAATATAAAAATAATTTAACTAAAATAGTAATTACACATACAACTATTAAATAAGGTGAAAACTTAACTGTACTATGCTTAATTAATGAAATTATGCTATCTTTATAAACAATATAAGCCGTAAACATAATTACAATACTAACTAACATAGAATAAATGTATTCAGCTTTACCATGACCTAAATTATGATCATCATCTGATGGCTTGCTTGCTATTTTATTACCAATATAAGTCATAAGTGATGAAACAATATCACCAGCACTATTAAAAGCATCAGCAATCATAGCTTCACTTCTAGTTATGAAACCAATTATCCCTTTAATAATAAGTAAAAATAAGTTACCTATTATACCTAAAATACTAGCTTTTTTTACCTTTTGAAATCTTTTCATAGCCTTCACCATAATAATTATATAAAATTACCACGAAAAAAGAAACTATAATTAGTTTCTTTCTTTTGGTTTGTATTCTTTTTCCATTTTGTCGATAAATGTAAGTTTCTTTCTTCTGACAGAACCTTTTTTAACTACTGTAATTTTATCTACTAATGGTGAGTTAACAGCAAATACTCTTTTAACTACTACATTACCACTTTTCTTTCTTACAGTAATTCTTTTAGATACAGAACCACCTCTTACATTTACAACTAAACCTTCAAATGCTTGAATTCTTTCTTTTTTACCTTCTTTAATCCATACATCTACTCTTACAGTATCTCCAGATTGAATATTAGGCATTTCTT
>CACZQI010000021.1 GCA_902783345.1 uncultured Erysipelotrichaceae bacterium | reverse complement strand
TTAGGAGAATTCTGTACAAAGTTTAATGATGCTTCTAAAGATAAAATGGGAGATGTACTTCCTGTTGAAATCACAGTATATGCTGATAGAACATTTGATTTTGTATTAAAAACTCCACCAGCTGCATCTTTATTAAAGAAAGCTGCTGGTATTGAAAAAGCTTCAAAGAAGGGTGCTAATGAAGTTGTTGCTACAATTTCAAAAGAAGATTTACGTAAAATTGCTGAAATTAAAATGCCAGACTTAAATGCAAGAGACATTGACTCTGCAATGAAAATTGTTGAAGGTACTGCTCGTAATATGGGTATTGCTATTAAAGGTGTTAATGATGCTGAACTTGCAGAACAAGCTAAAGAAGCTGCGTTAGAAGAAAAAGAAATGGCAAAAAGAGAAGCTGAACTAGAAGCAATGGAAGAAGAAGTTAAATCTGAATCTACCGCTGAAGTAGAAGTAATCGGCGAAGAAAATAAAGAAGAAGAAAATTAATTATCCGCTAGTTAACCACGATTGGAGGGAAAATAAATGAGAAAATCAGGAAAAAAATATGTGGAAGCTTCAAATAAAATCGAAAAAAATAAAGAATACGATTTAAATGAAGCAATAAGTTTAGTTAAACAAACAAGTACAACTAAGTTTGATTCATCTGTTGAAGTTGCTATGCATCTAAACATCGATACTAAAAAATCTGATCAACAATTAAGAGGGTCTTTAGTTTTACCTAAAGGAACAGGAAAAAGTAAAAGAATTCTTGTTTTAGCTAAAGGAGCAGCTGCTACTGAAGCTAAAGAAGCTGGAGCTGATTTTGTTGGAGACATGGATTTAATCGATAAAATATCTAATGAAAATTGGTTTGATTATGATGTAATTATTGCAACTCCAGAAATGATGCCTGCCCTAGGTAAAATTGGTAAGGTTTTAGGACCAAAAGGATTAATGCCAAATCCTAAAACTGGTACTGTAACACCTACTCCTGCTAAAGCAGTAGAAGATGTTAAAAAAGGTATGGTAGAATATCGTGCAGATTCACTTGGCAATATTCACGGTATTATTGGTAAAGTATCATTTGATGAAAAATCTTTACAAGAAAACTTAACATATTTTGTTAATGCAATCATTAAGAGTAAACCAACTTCTGTAAAAGGAAATTTTGTAAAAAGCATAAGCATTTGTACAACAATGGGTCCTGGAATTAAAGTTAGTTTAAATTCTTTTGACAAATAACAAAAAGTGTTGTATATTAAATTCGTTAAAAAAACTTTTTATCCAAAGACAGCAGGGGCGAGTAGCTTAATTATCCTGCCGAGGAAGGTTATAAAATAAAACTCTAACTTTCCTCATGGAAAGTTTTTTTATAAAATATAAAAGGAGGAAAAATGGCAAGTACTAAAATTCTTGATGCAAAAAAAGAAGTCGTAAATGAAATAGCTGATAAGTTTAAAAATTCAGAATCTGTAATACTATTTTCATATCAAGGTTTAACTGTTGCTGAAATGGCGGAACTTAGAAATAAAATCAAAGACGCCAATGGTGAAGTTAAAGTATATAAGAATACTTTAGTAAAACGTGCAACAGATAGCTTAAATTTAGATTTAACTGAAAATCTTGATGGACCAAATGCTATAGTATTTGGTAAAGAATTACTTGAACCAATAAAAGTTATAAGTAAATTTGTAAAAGATCATGATTGTACTGAGATTAAAACTGGAGTTATTAATGGAGAAGTAGTTGGAACGAGTGTTATTAATGAATATGCATCAATTCCATCTATGGAAGGCTTACTTACTATGCTTGCAGGTGGTATGATAGAACACGTTAAAAATCTATCTATAGCATTAAATTTATATGCTGAAGGATTAGAAAAGTAATTTAAGGAAAGGAAGAGAAAAAATGGCTAAAATTACAAAAGAAGATTTTATTAATTCATTAAAAGAAATGACTATTCTTGAAGTTAAAGAATTAGTTGACGCAATGAAGGAGGAATTCGGAGTAGATCCATCTGCTGTAGCTGTTGCTGCTGCACCTGCTGCTGCCGCTGAAGAAGGTCCTTCAACTAAAACCGTTGTTTTAAAAGACGCTGGAGCTGCTAAAATCGGAGTAATTAAAGTAATTCGTGAAATTACTGGTTTAGGTTTAGTAGAAGCTAAAGGTCTTGCTGATAATGGTGGAAATATTAAAGAAAACATTTCAGCTGACGAAGCTAACGAAATTAAAGCTAAATTAGAAGAAGCTGGCGCTACTGTAGAACTTGCTTAAGTTTTAGAATTAACTTCCTTAGGGAAGTTTTTTTGTGGCAATATTATTGAAAATATAATTTTAAAATGATATATTATTTATAGTAAAGGTGATAAAAATGAAATTAAATAAAAATGGTTGGGGTTACCGAATGATGAGTTTTTTAATGGCAATATTAATTCTTTTTCTTTTAATTGCAATTTATTACATCTATAACTATTATGATCGTATTAAAGGTGATTTTAATAGTGTAGAGATGAAAGTAGTGGATGTTAGATGAAAAAGATATTAATTGTTTGGACCTTTGTGGCTGTATTTTTAATAAGTGGTTTAACTTTTATTGGACTAAATATTAAAAAACAAAATGCTCCATATGTAAAATTTGAAAAAGAATTGGAAAATGCAGCAATGGCTTTAGTAGGAGAAAAACCAACATATTTAAATAGTAGTAATAAAATAACAATTGAAGATTTAAAGAATAATAATTATGAAATAAATATGTATGTAAATAATGATACATGCACTGATGGTTATGTAATAGTTCAAAATAATAGGGGAATATATAAATATACCGGTTATATAAAATGTAATAAATATACATCTCATGGATATAAAGATTAAACTATTGATTTATTATAATACTTTTGATATAATGAATATGCGATGGATTATTGCATAAAATAAAAGGAACACTTAATTTGCAGTGTTGAGTGTAGCCATAAATGGGTTCCACCTAACTAAAGCTTAGTTAGGTGGATTTTTTTATATAATTACTTTTAAAAGCAATAATAGTAAAAAGAATATAATGATGAATAATACTATGATTAATAAATCTTTCTTAAACATATTCTAACTTCATCAAACTATTTAATTAATTTTTTACTATAGCAATAAAATTAAAAAATCTAACTAATTTTTATGCAAAATCTTATTGACAAGCATATAATAAAATGATATATTATTTTTGCAATTAATTTTGAGGTTCTATCGTAGGTAGAACCTTGATTTAAGCAAAAAACGATACGCCAGGAAGTGTGCGCTAAGGAAGGAGAGGAAAATATGCCTACAATTAATCAATTAGTTAATACTAAGAGAAAGAAAAAGACTAGAAAAGGAAAAAGTCCTGTATTAAATGTTGGATTTAATAGTATGGAAAGAAAGGCAACTAAAACTGATCATCCACAAATGAGAGGTGTTTGTACTCGTGTTGGTACTAAAACTCCAAAGAAACCAAACTCAGCTTTAAGAAAATATGCTCGTGTTAGACTTTCTAATGGTCGTGAAGTTGATACTTATATTCCAGGTGAAGGACATAACTTACAAGAACACTCAGTAGTATTAGTACGTGGTGGCCGTGTTAAAGATTTAATCGGTGTAAGATATCATATCGTACGTGGTACTTTAGATACACAAGGTGTTAACGATCGTAAACAAGCAAGAAGTAAATATGGTACTAAGAAACCAAAAAAATAGAAAATTAAGGAGGATTAAATATGCGTAAAAGACGTGCAATTAAACGTGATGTATTACCAGATCCT
>CACZQI010000020.1 GCA_902783345.1 uncultured Erysipelotrichaceae bacterium | reverse complement strand
TGATTATCAACTAATTCTAATAATTCAGGTATTAACTCAGTTAGTCGAATATATCTTTGAACTTGTCTAGCACTTTCTCCAGTATTTTCAGCAACTACTTCATCACTTCTTAACTTTGTGCCAGGTTGGCACGAAGTTGTTTTATCTTCTAAATCAGTTCTACTTCCTTGATGATTTAAAGCCTCTAACTTCATTTTATATGCAAATGCCTTTTCACTAGGTAGTATTTCTTCTCTTTGCTGAATATTTGTATCAACCATAAATATTGTTGCTTCTTCATCTGATAAATCTCTTATAATACAAGGAATTTCATCAATATTTGCCAATTCACAAGCCCTTTTTCTTCTATGTCCAGAAATCATTTCATATCCGCCATCTTTTTTAGGTCTTACGATTACTGGAAACATTACACCTCTTTCTTTGATACTATTAACCATATCTTCCATTTTTTCATCATCAACAACTTTAAAAGGATGGTCAGGAAAATCAGAAATGTCTTTTATTTTAATAGGAATTATTTTCTTTAATTCCATTAAGTCTTTACCTTGTGCTGGTTCAAATAAATCATCTACTGAAGGAAGGTTGAAGTTTAGTTCGTTGTTTTTCGCCATTATCAACTACCTCCTTTGTAAAATTCTTATAAGCAATAGCAGGTTTGCTATTTTTATCTATTTCATAAATGCTTTTTCCTTTTGCACTTACTTCTGCTGCTTTTATACCCATTGGAATTATAGTGTCATATATTCTAATTTTACTCCCATAATTTTTCTTTAAAGTATCATAAGTTGTTTTAGCCATATTAGTTTTCATATCTGCTATTGTAAGCAATGCTCCATCTATTTTAAGATTTGGATTCATTCTATTTCTTACTCTATTTATAGTCTTTATTAACTCTGTCATTCCCTTTAAAGATAAATAATGAGCTTGTACTGGAATTATAACACTATCTGAAGCAGTTAAAGCATTTATTGTAAGCATTCCAAGAGATGGTCTGCAATCAATTAAAATGTAATCGTAGTTTCCTCTTATTTGATTTATATATGTTTTAAGTGTTGTTTCTCTACTCATTACATTTACAAGTCCTACTTCTATTGCTTCTAAATCAATATTTGAAGGAACAAAATCGATTCCTTCTTCATGTTTTATTATTCCTTCGTTATCTTCTACTTTTTCTTCTTTAGTAACTTTATTCATTATAGTAGCTAGTGAAGATTGTAATTCATCTGGATTATTACATCCTAGAGAAGTTGTTAAATCTCCCTGTGGATCTGCATCTATAAGTAATACTCTTTTATTTTCTTTTGCTAAACCAATGCCTAAATTTAATGTAGTAGTTGTTTTACCAACTCCACCTTTTTGATTAGCAATAGCTATAACTTTACACTGGGACATTTTCAAGCACCTCCTCCTTAAACAACTCTTCTTTAATAGCATATCTATAAGCAATCCATTTTACTTGTATTTCTAGGTTCTTTAATGCTACTTCATCAAGATTTAATTGTTCCATTATCTCTTTATTATCTTTTTTCTGAATATATTTCAAATCTATAAATTGATAATATAGAGGTCTTTCAAATTTCTTTAGTATATTAAAGAAAGAAATCAAAAATGATTGCCATTTTTTTAACCTTAATATCTTTCTATCTTCATCAAATCTTGCAATAATATCTTCTATTGAGTTTCCACCTTGTTTTTTTGATTTAAGCCAAGCATTATGGGAAACATTTATTGTGTCTATTAACTCATTTTTTCGATGTTCAATTAAACTATTTATGTTTTGAGAGTTATACATTATAAAAGATATTTCCTTACCTGCATATTTGGGATAGAAATTTGACTCATTATTACTAGGCATTATTTCTCCTTCCTATACAAGAAGTTATCTTGCATCTCTATTTGATTTTTTCTTAGTCTGTTTTTCTTGTTCTCTTTTAACTTGAGCATGAATATCAATTGCTTTATCACCATCAAAAGTTTTATCGACAGAAATTCTATTTCTAACTAAAAATTCTTTTGACATTTTAAAGCAATTATCATCTTTAAAATTGTATCTACCTTCATCATCTTTACCTAAATAGATACAGGTAGATGCAATAAATTCTCCACTAAATATTGGGATATTCACAGTACAGAATTGTCCTGGAACTAAAGAATCAAGATATTTAATGGCTTCTTCATCTTTCAATGTAACCACTTCCTTTCTTGATTGGAAACAAAAAGAGCTGATAAACTAAATTATCAACTCTCGTTAATGCTAGATATTATTTCAATAACTACATAAAAAAATGACCTTACCCATAAAAAAGGTGGTCAAAAAAATCTCGTACTATCAAAGTTTTGTGCAATTAAGAATAGGAGTTAAATATATGGCAACCTCTCTCGGTGTCCTACAAACTATTGCTATACCAACGCTTTTAACAATTTATAGTCTATTATTTAGACAATAAACTACATTACTTTT
>CACZQI010000019.1 GCA_902783345.1 uncultured Erysipelotrichaceae bacterium | reverse complement strand
GTCAACGCCACTTGGAATATCTAAGTGAGTTAAAGCATCCATTACATCCTTACTAGGATCCTTAATATCAATAAGTCTTTTATGCGTACGCATTTCGAATTGTTCACGAGCATCTTTATACTTGTGAACTGCTCTTAGAACAGTGATTTTTTGTACCTCAGTTGGTAGTGGTACAGGTCCACTTACCTCGGCTCCTGTTCTTTTTAGAGTTTGCGCGATTTTTGCAGCCGCATTATCAAGCACTCTATGATCATAAGCTTTTAGTTTGATTCTTACTTTTGACATTTTCATGTCCTCCTTTCGTCCATATCTTTGCACGGGCATAGCTCCGTAACGAATTAACCTGATATCTAAATTAAATTTAACAACTTAACCTAGTGTATCAGCAACCTCGCACATCTAAGCCAGTCAAACCAATGTAAATTATACCATAAATTATATGAATTTCAAGAGAAATATTGCGATTTTTCTAGTTTTTTGCAAATATTTATTTAAAAGTAAAAAGCCTATCAAATTGATAAGCCCTTCCCTATTTTTCATAATTTTTTATTTTGATTATTTTTAGCATAAATTTTTACTAAGCCATTTTCTATTTCTTTATTTAAATTAACTAAAGCATTTTTTATTTTTTCAATATTTTGACTATCTAAAAGACCGTTTTCATTATAATTAACAATACCTATAATATTTAGGCATTCAGCTAAACTCTTAGATTTGACGCTTTCATTTAACTTTTCTATTTTTAGAATAAATGAATTATCTTTTTTATATTCCTCATACATATAAATTGCTAATGGCACTGCAATACTATATTGAATGATTTCCCTAATTGGTATATTATCAATTATATACATAAACCTTTTAAAATCATCTTCATACGAATTATTACTAAATAGTTTTAAATAGTTTTCTTTACTTATTTTGCCGAAAGTATCATATGTTATTAAAAAATTCATCACATAATAGCAGTCATATATAATCCTAAATAAACTCTTTGTTTCATTTAACTTAAACAATACTCCTTCATATTCATACCCGATTTTATCTAAATAATCAATAAAAATATATTCATAAGTAAAAGCTAAAGCTTCGGTCAAAAGCCTTCTAATTTCTGGCTCTATTCCTAAAGAATCATTGCGATAATGAGAAATTTCATGAACCCAAATAATTGCATCAGTTAATAAAGTACTATTAAAAACACTTATATAAAAATGATTATCAGCTTCTCCTTGTCTTCCATCTGTTAATGCACCATCGTTATTAATTAAACTATCTATATTTAAAGCAAAGATATCAAATGTTCCATCATTTATTAATTTATTAACATCAAAATCAATTCCTAAATTATGATAAAAGTTATTAATTATTTCAATTTTTTCATTAAAATTAATTTTAATTACTTTATTATAATCAAGCTCTTCATTTTTATAAGTTTTATATAACTTAATTAAATATCTTTCAACTAATAAAAATAATTCTTTTAAATCTTTTAAATTTTCAAATATTATTTTATCATTATCAGAATATGCATTAAAAATATGATTGAATTCTTCATTAAGAAATTTTTCTTTTTCTTTTAAATTTTCCATAGTACACCTATTTTCAATCGAATAATATCATTTATTAATTATGTAATTAACTTAAAAAGCCTATCTTTTGACAAGCTCTTTTTCCTTTTCGATATTTCCATATAAATTACTAGTATATTCAATTAAATATCTATCATAGTTATGGTTTTGAAACCAAAAATTATTATTTTTTACTTTTGAATTAATCTCAATAAATTCTAAAAGTTCTTTTTCATCTAAAACTTCATTAATTAATTTATCATTATGAGGAACTTTAATTCTTGATTCATTAGTAATGATTATCATTCCATCACGATGTTTATAAACTGTATCAAAATAATACATATCATTTTCTTCATTTATTACTGCTTTATATATATATAAGGATAATATATATTTACCATTATTTGCACTAAATTCTTTTTCATTAAACACACTATAGGATTTATTATTTTGTTCCCACTCTAATGTATTATCTAAAAGTAAATACATACAAGCTTTATTTAATGCTTCCATAATATCCATATTTATCACTCCATTAAATCAATATTCTAACAATAATTTTAGTTATTTGTCAATATATGATATAATGAATTTAGAGGTGTAAATATGAAGTTAAATGTAATTATCCCAATGTATAATGAAGAAGGAAATGCAGCTTTAATGCATAAAACTTTAACTGATACATTAAAAGATTTAAAATATGAAATTATTTTTGTAAATGATGGATCAACTGATAAAACTGCTGAAATATTAAAAGATATATATGATAATGACAAAAAACATGTTAAAGTTATTAACTTTAGTCGTAATTTTGGTAAAGATGCAGCTATTTACGCAGGTTTATCACATTCTAAAGCCAAATATACTGTAATTGTAGATGGTGATATGCAACAAAATCCAAAATATTTAATTCAAATGATGCTTTTTCTTGATGAACATGATGATTATGATATTGTGGCTATGGTTAATGAAGACCGCAAAAAAGAAAGTGGTTTCGTTAAACTATTAAAAAATGCTTTCTATTCATTTATGAATATTCTATCTGATACTAAATTTAAAAAGAATGCATCTGATTTTAGAATGTTTAGAAGAGGCGTTGTTGAAGCAATACTAAGTTTACCTGAAAACAATCGTTTTTCTAAAGGAATATTCTCTTGGGTTGGATTTAAAACTAAATATATGAAATATGATGTTGAAGATCGTCATTCTGGTAAATCTAACTTTAATATTAAATCATCTTTTAAATATGCATGGCAAGGTATTATTAATTTTAGTGTTAAACCTTTAAAAATTGCTACTGTTCTTGGAATTATCTTTTCACTTTTTGCTTTTATTTATCTAATTGTTATTTTAATTAAAACTCTAGCATTAGGAGCAGACGTTCCTGGTTATCCATCCTTAATATGTGTTATATTACTTTTAGGGGGACTTAATTTAATGGCCATTGGAATACTAGGAGAATATATCTCTAAAATGTATTTAGAAATTAAAAAAAGACCAATTTATGTAGCTAAAAATAAACTTGGATTCGAAGATGATATATTATAAAAAGGAAGAAATTAATCTTCCTTTATTTTATGCAAAATTTTATGGGCTTTTTTACTACCTGGCTGTTCTAAATAATCTTCATATAAATCTTTAATAATTGGATTTTTATATGGATATTTAATATATGGTCTAATATCTTTTTTAAATAAAGATTTACTTCTAGCATTAATAACTTTTTCCTTTTCATTTTGAGGCACTAGTATTTGCCCTCCTCCATTAATGCAACCACCAGCGCAGTTCATAACTTCAATAAAATTAAATTCATCCTTTATTTCCAATATTTTTTCTAAATTAGCCATTGTACTAACAGAAGCACAAGTTATTATTTCTTTATTTGCTTTAAATTTAATTTCAATATAATACTTTTTGTTTTTTATGGAAACTTCATCACTGGTTAAATCTTTGCCTGTTAAATAATAATATAAACATCTAATAACTGATAAAGTAACGCCACTACTTGCTCCATAAATTGTCCCACTAGATGAGCCATTTATTGTATCAAATACTTCATCTTCTAAAGTTTTAAAATCAATATTAAGTTCTCTTATGATGTGGGCTAGTTCACTTGTTGTAATAACTAAATCAGTATCAGTTTCAATTATTTCAGCCTTTTTAGATGTACATGGCGTAACTGCTACAATAATTGTTTTTTCTGGGTTAAGTTCATCTTCTTTTAAATAAAACTCTTTAATAATTGATGCTTCCATTCCAATCGGACTTTTACAAGTTGAAATATTAGAAAGAAGTTCAGGATGATACAAATGCGCATAACTTACCCAGGATGGACAGCAACTAGAAAACATTACTTCTTTCTTTTTTAATCTTTCTTCTAATTCTTTAGCTTCTTCAATACTTGTTAAATCAGCCCCAAATGTAGTATCAAATACATAATCAAAACCAATTTTCTTTAAAGCAGCAACCATTTTACCTTCTAAAAACTCTCCACTTTTATAACCAAAAGCATCGCCTATTCCTACTCTAACTGCAGGACTAGTTAAAGCAATAACTGTATATTCAGGATCCGCAATATATTCCATAACTTTTTTATAATCATATTTAGGAGTTAAAGCTCCAGTTGGACAAGTTAAAATACACTGCCCACAGTTTATACAATCTTTATCACATTTAATTCCCACAATATTTTCACAAGTTTTAGCGCAGACTCCACAATTGATACATCTTTCTAATGTTCGACTTATACTTATATTATCTTTACTTATAACTTTACGATTATATTTTACTTTTTCTTTTTCAATTACTTTAAAATAAGAAAAGTTAGCATGACAAAAGGGACAATAATAACCATCAGGCATTTCTCCTATATGAATAAAACCACAATTTTTACATACATATTTCATGCTACCACCATTATAATCATATCAAAAAAACATAAATAAAACAATTAAGAAGCCTTAATTGTTTCGTAATATGCATTGACTTTTTTCGCCCAAGTACTGCTTTCAGCATATTTCTTATTCATTTTCTCAGCAGTTGTTAAACCTTTAAGCCAATATCCTTTATAAACTAAATTTAAATATGAATTGATTCCATCTTCTAAAGATGTATACCTTGCATATGAACCACCATTGCATGATGGCTTACCTTTAATCCCTCCAATATTATTACATTTACGTGCAAGATAAGAACATTTCCATTTACAACCAGTTTCTAAGTTTACTATTGAAACAGCCAAATATGGATCTAATCCAGTTTCAGCAGTAAAGTGAGCAAAATATTTACCAGTACCAGATAATTCATGATAAAGATTTTTATCTAGTTTTTGAGCAAGTTCTTCTTCAGTTAGCCCATCCCAGACAATATCTTTAGTACTTGCTACGGGCAAACTTTCTTCTACTTCTTTTTTTGACTCTTCTTTAATTTCATTATACTTATATTCTGGTTCTTTATAAGCAATCTCAATTGTTTTTAAATTTTTATCTTTAGTAAATTCTTTACTAAGAACGCAAATGCTTGTAACTAATAAACTACTAAATAAAATTATATAAAAATATCTCTTTTTCATAGTAGTATATTATACAATTAGAAAATTTTTTTGCAAGTAAATTTTGTCGAATTTTTGCAAAAAGAAAAGCCAATTTTTGGCTTAAAACATAATAAGTGGTTTTATTTTATTATTATATTTTTGATATAAGGCAACTTCTTGATTATTATATTTAAATAAAATATATTTATCTGCATTTCTATCTAAAACTTGACCATTTTTAATTTTAAAATAATCTTCATCATTAATATTAACTGTCTCAATATCAATTAAGTCTTCTAGTGATAAAACACTAAAATTACCATTTTCAATATCTTCTAAAGAATAAGCATTTTCTATATTAAAGTTACCTAATTTAGTTCTTTTTAAAGCAGTCATAGTTGCATAAGTGCCAAGTTTAATACCAATATCTCTAATTAAACTTCTAATATAAGTTCCTTTTGATACTTTTGTTTTTATCGTAACAATATCATTTTCTATATTAATTAGATTAATATCATAGATAGTTATTTCCCTTTTAGGAAGAACAACCTTTTCATTATTTCTAGCATATTCATATAATTTTTTGCCATTAACTTTTATAGCTGAATAAAGCGGTACTTCTTGCAAGAAATTACCTTTAAAACTATTTAAAATGTTTATAAGTTTGTCTTTATCAACATTATACTTTTCTTCTTTTAAAACTTTACCAGTAATATCTAAAGTATCAGTTAACATCCCTAATTTAAATGAAGCAATATATTCTTTATCATGATTAATTAAAATATTTGTTAAACGCGTATACTTACCTATTAAACAAACTAAAACCCCTGTGGCAAGAGGATCTAGCGTTCCAATATGACCAATAGTTTTCGTATTTAATTTTTTACATAACAAATTAACTACATCTCTACTAGTCATATTAGTTTCTTTATTAATAATCAAAGCACCATTTATATTGTTTTTTTCCATAAATCTTTTGTATTTTCACTTACATATTCTTCTTGGTTAAAACCAAGTTCTTTACCTAAAATAACTAGGTCTTCAATTTCACTTGGTATTCTAGATAAAATATCAGTTACATTATTTCCCTTAAAGTAATCTTCTAAATAAGTTTTAACTTCATTTACAAAATCTATTCTTTTAGCGCTTTCTAAAAATTCAGCACGATATTCTGGTTTAACATATAATTCATATAACTCACCATAGCGGTCTTTTTCCTCACCATAATAATCTTTCTTTAAATGAACGGTTAAAAATAGATAACCAATAATTTTATCATCACTTAAAAGACCAAACGCAATATGTTTATCATAACTTTTATTATTAAATAATAAATTCATATCATTGCGATATCCATCTTCTTTTGATGAAAATCGATATTTTAAATCTTCTATTAGAAAATCTCTTAATTTACTTTGAGGATGACTTTCTAACCATTTTACATATTTATCAATCCATTCAGTACCATATTTTTCTTCATAATAATTGATAATCATTGTTTTTAGTTCATCTTTGTTTTCCTCATTTGTAAAATTTTTAAAACTTATCATTTTTACCACCTATTTTTCTTTATTTTCATTATTTATTTCTTCTAAGATATCTTCAATATGTTCTCCATACTCGGTACTTTCATCATATACAAATCTAAGTTCCGGAGTATTTCTAATATCAAGTTTTTTAGCAAGTTCACATCTTAAAAAACTACTAGCATTTTTAAGTTCTTCTGCTACTTTAATCTTATCATAATCTCCTAAAAAAGTGTAGTAAACTTTAGCCATACTTAAATCATTTGTCACTTTTGTATCAATAATTGTTACACTTTTTAAAATTTCATTATGAACATCTTCATAAAATATACGAGATAGTTCACGAGTAATAGTACTTGCTATTCGTTCAAGTTTAATACTTCCCATTACTTTTTCACCTCTAGCATTTCATAAGTTTCGAAAACATCTCCTGGTTTTAAATCATTGAAGTTTTCAATTGTAATACCACACTCAAAACCATTTTTAACTTCTTTAACAGTATCTTTTTCTCTTTGAAGGGAAGCAATAATGCCATCATAAATAATAACCCCATCACGAATAATACGTACCTTTGATTTATTTTTAATAATTCCAGAAGTAACTAAACATCCAGCAATTGTTCCTACTTTACTAAATTTAAATAATTGTTTGATTTCGGCATTACCCATTACTTTTTCTTCAAATTCAGGGTCTAACATACCTTTCATAGCCGCTTCCATTTCTTCAACTAATTTATAAATAATTTGATAAAGTCTTATTTCAACATTATATCTTTTAGCAACTTCTTTAGTAATAGCTGATGGAATAACATTAAAGCCAATAACAACAGCATCAGATGCGTTAGCAAGAACGATATCACTTTCAGTTATCGTACCAATTCCGCTTCTAATAACTTTAACTTTAACACCTTCAACATCAATTTTTTCAAGAGAGTTTTTAACGGCTTCTTCAGAACCACGAACATCACATTTTAAAACAACATTAATTTCTTTAGTTCCACCTTGAATTTTATTAAATAAATCATCAAATGAAACAGTTTCTTTAATTTGTTTTTTATTTTTAAAAGCAATAAGTCTTTTTTCTGCAATGTCTCTTGCTTCTTTTTCAGTTTCAAAAGCCATAAATTTATCGCCTGCTGATGGATTGTCAGAAAGTCCAGTAATTTCAACTGGCGTACTAGGTCCTGCATCAGTTATATTTTCCCCTTTATCATTACGAAGAGTTCTAATACGACCATAAGCAGTTCCTACAACTACAGGGTCTCCTAATCTTAAAGTACCATTTTGAATTAGTAATGAGGCAACTCCACCAATATTTTTATCAATTCTTGACTCAATAACTGTACCTAATGCATAACGATTAGGATTAGCCTTAAACTCAGAAACTTCAGCAATTGTTAAAACAGTTTCTAAAAGTTCATCAATACCTTGACCAGTTTTAGCCGAAATATTAACAAATGGAACATTTCCTCCCCAACTTTCTGGCACGATATTAAGAGCGGCCATTTCTTCCATAATTCGATCAGGATTACTATCAGGTTTATCTATTTTATTAACAGCAACTACAATTGGAACATTTGCAGATACTGCATGATCAACTGCTTCTTTAGTTTGTGGCATAACACCATCATCAGCAGCAACTACAATAATAACAATATCTGTAACGCTTGCCCCTCTTGCTCTCATTTCAGTAAAAGCAGCATGTCCTGGGGTATCAATAAAGGTAATTTTTTTACCATTATAATCTATTTGATAAGCCCCAATTGCTTGAGTAATTCCGCCAGCTTCACCTTCAGCAACATGTGATGCTCTTATATAATCTAAAAGAGTTGTTTTACCATGGTCAACATGTCCCATTACAGTTATCACTGGTGGTCTATCTGATAAATCTTCTTCTTTATCAACAATTTCATATTCTTCAAAATTAGTAATATCTTGAGTTTCTTGTCTTTTTAAAGTTTTACCATAATCTAGTACTAAAATTTCTGCTGTCTCAAAATCAATATTTTGATTTAAATTTAGCATTGTACCTAAACTAATTAATTTCTTAATTAAGTCAGTTCCACTAACATTTAAAGCACTTGCTAGTGATGAAACAGTCATATTATTATCATAAACAATAATATTTTCATTAGCACTATTATTACTTAATTTATCTTTATGCTTATACATTGCTTTTTTCTTATTTAAGTAATCAATATTATCTTTTTTACTAATTGGATTAGAATTTTTCTTTTTTAACTTTTGCTTTTTTTCTGAAAATTCAACACTATCTCCTAATAATTCATCAACTGCATCATCTAAAGCATCCATTTCTTCAAAAT
>CACZQI010000018.1 GCA_902783345.1 uncultured Erysipelotrichaceae bacterium | reverse complement strand
TTATGAACGTTAATATTAATGATATTAAAAATGGTATGACTTTAATATTAGATGGTAAACTTGTTATGATTATTGAATTTCAACATGTTAAACCAGGTAAAGTACCAGCTTTTGTAAGAATTAAATATCGTGATTTAAAAACTGGCTCTACAATTGAAGATACCTTTAATACTAATTTAAAATTAGAAAAGGCACATGTAGAAAAACTTCCAATGCAATATCTATATAAAGATGGAGCAAACTATGTCTTTATGAATAATAATGATTATTCACAAATGGAAATTAATGAAAGCATAGTAGGAGATAATGCTAAATTCTTAAAAGAAGGTTTAGAAATTACTGTTCAAATGTATAATGGTGAAATTTTAGGATTAGTTTTACCGGAAAAGATTGAATATGAAGTAGTAGAAACTACTGATGCAGTTAAAGGTAATACAACTAATAATGCAACTAAAGATGCTACTATTGAAACAGGTTATATTTTAAGAGTACCAATGTTTATTTCTCAAGGAGAAAAAATTATTGTTACTACTGCTGATGGAAAGTATTCATCAAGAGCATAATTCTAGTAAATTACTAGAATTTTCTTATGTCATAAAAAAGGGATTGAATTTTAAAATTAGATAATATATAATGTATTTAGTTTTTGGTGAAATTTGAGGAGTAATATAATTTATATTTAAAGAGAGTTAATGGTTGGTGGGAATTAATAATATAGTTATATGAAGGTTGCAAATGGAGAAAAAGCGGGTAATTTCCGATATAAAATTAATAAGATAACATAAGTTATAAATAAAGGTGGTACCGCGAATATTCGCCCTTTTGTTTATAACTTTTTTTAAGGAGTAAAAATGGAAGAAGAAATAAAAATATTTAATGATTATGTTAAAGGTTTTGATTTTAATCATGATAAGATAAAATCAAAATATGCTCATACTTTTAGAGTAGTAAATTATGCTGAAAAAATTGCTAAATCTTTAAATTTAAGTGAAGAAGATGTTAATAAGGCTAAAATATGTGCTTTATTTCATGATATTGGGCGCTTTAATCAAGCCAAAATTTATGATACATTTGAAGATAGTTTATCATTTGATCATGGTGATGAAGGAATGCGGGTGTTAGAAGAATTAAACTATAATGATAGAATTGTCCTTTTATCAACTAAATATCATAATAAATATATGGTAGATAAAAGTTTAGATGATAAAACTTTAATGTTTTGTAATATAACTAGAGATGCTGATAAAATTGATATTTTAGTTAATCATTATTTTGAAGCAAATGAAAATGAAGTTATATCAGATGAAGTTTTTAATGAAATGTTTAATGAAAAATTACTTAAAAATAATTTATCTCATAATTCTAATGAAGAAATGTTAAAAGGACTATCATTTATTTTTGATATAAATTATCCTAAGTCATTTGAAATTTTAAAAGAAAATGATTTAGTAAATAAAAAAATTGATTGCTTATTAAAAGTTAATAATGATGAAAGAATTAATAAAGTAAGAGAAATACTTAATAATTATATGGAAAAGAGGCTAAAAGAATGTTAGATAAAAAATATGATCACTTAAAATGTGAAAAAGATAAATATAATATATGGAAAGAAAAAGGCTATTTTAAAGCCGATAATACTAGTGAAAAAACACCTTTTTGTGTTGTTATTCCGCCACCAAATGTAACTGGTAAATTACATATTGGACATGCTTATGATACAGCTATTCAAGATGCTATTATTAGATATAAAAGAATGCAAGGATTTGATACTCTTTGGCTTCCTGGAATGGATCATGCTGCTATTGCAACTGAAGCAAAAGTAGTTCAAAAATTAAAAAATCAAGGTATTGATAAATATGAATATGGACGTGAAAAATTCTTAGAAGCATGCTGGGATTGGACTCATGAATATGGAGATAATATTCGTTCTCAATGGGCTGCCCTTGGTTTATCAGTTGATTATACTAGAGAACGTTTTACTTTAGATGAAGATTTAAATAAGGCCGTTAGAAAAGTATTTGTTGATTATTATAATAAAGGACTTATCTACCGTGGGGAAAGAATAATTAACTGGGATCCTGAAGCTCAAACAGCTTTATCAAATGAAGAAGTAGTTTATAAAAATGTTAAGGGTGCTTTTTACCATATTAAATATATGATTGAAGGAACTACCAATTATTTAGATGTTGCCACAACTCGTCCAGAAACTTTATTTGGAGATACCGCTGTAGCAGTTAATCCAGAGGATGCTAGATATAAACATTTAATTGGTAAAAATGTTATCTTGCCATGCGTGGGTAAACCAATACCTATTATTGGTGATGAACATGCTGATCCAGAGTTTGGAACTGGTTGCGTTAAAATTACACCTGCGCATGACCCTAACGACTTTGAGGTAGGACTTCGTCATAATTTAGATCGTATTGTGTGTATGAATCCTGATGCTACAATGAATGAATATGCAGGTAAATATGAAGGATTAACTAGAGAAGAATGCCGTGATAAATTAATTGAAGATTTAAAAGATGAAGATTTATTAATTAGTATTGAGCCTATTACTCACTCAGTAGGCCACTCAGAACGAACTGGAGTTATGGTAGAGCCTTATTTATCTAAACAATGGTTTGTTAAAATGGCTCCTTTAGCGGAAAAAGTTTTAGAATATCAAAAAGATAAAGATAAAAAAGTTAATTTTGTTCCTAAAAGATTTGAAAAAGTTTTAATTCACTGGATGGATATTTCTTATGACTGGTGTATTTCTAGACAACTTTGGTGGGGAC
>CACZQI010000017.1 GCA_902783345.1 uncultured Erysipelotrichaceae bacterium | reverse complement strand
TAGGTGATCCTCCATACCCTGGATATCCGTTAATATAGTATAATGCTCATCATCTGTCATAATTAAGCCCATAGCGATACCTGCAACAGGAGCCTTAATAGGAACACCTGCAGCCATTAAAGCTAATGTACCAGAACAAATTGTAGCCTGGCTAGATGAACCATTAGATTCTAAAATCTCAGATACAACACGGATGGTATATGGGAATTCATCCTCTGATGGAATTACATAGGATAATGCACGCTCACCAAGTGCACCATGACCGATTTCTCTTCTACCTGGAGCACCATATCTACCTGTTTCACCTACAGAGAACTGAGGGAAATTGTAGTGTAGCATAAATCTCTTATAGGATTCATCAGATAAGCCATCAATAATTTGATTATCATTTAATGAACCTAAGGTTACAGTACCTAAGGACTGTGTCTGACCTCTTGTGAATAATGCACTACCATGAACTCTAGGTAATACATCTACTCTTGAGGATAATGGACGAATCTCATCAACAGCTCTTCCATCAGGTCTAATCTTATCAACAGCGATCATTCTTCTTACTTCGCCATGTAAGATTTCATCAAGTGTATATTGTACATTCTTTAAATATAATGCCTTAGCTTCAGTATCCTCAACCTTAATATCACCTAAGTCCTTAACGAATACCTTCTTGCCAAATTCCTCTAATGTATCTTGATTAACCTTGTCGATGGCAGCATATCTTTCAAGTTTATCCTCAACACGGATAGCCTTAATCATATTCTCCTCAGCATAAGCCTTAACTGCTGCTTCGATTTCAGGATCTACCTGGAATAATGTAGGAACATACTTTTCCTTACCACATTCCTTAACAATCTCCTGCTCGAATTCACATAATCTTTGAATTTCAGCATGACCAAACTTAAGTGCCTCCCACATATCATCCTCAGATACGAATCTAGCACCAGCCTCAACCATGTTAATTGCAGTATGTGTACCTGCAACAGTTAAATTAATTTCAGAAACCTCTAGCTGCTCTGGAGTTGGGTTGATGATTAATTCACCATTAACCTTACCAACAACTACACCAGCGATAGGTCCTTCAAATGGGATATCAGAAATCATTAATGCAATAGATGAACCTAGCATAGCTGCCATTGCAGTTGTGCAATCAGGATCACTAGATAATACTGTATTAATTACTTGAACCTCATTATTAAATCCTTCTGCGAATAATGGACGAATAGGACGGTCAATTAATCTAGAAACTAATGTTTCATGCTCAGTTGCACGACCCTCTCTTCTTAAAAAGCCTCCAGGAATCTTTCCTGCAGCATATAATTTTTCCTGGTATAAAACCATTAATGGGAAGAAATCTGATAAAATGTTGGCTGTTTTACTTACTACTACCGTTGACAAAACAACCGTATCACCATAACGAACTAATACAGCACCATGGGCTTGTTTAGCAAGTTCTCCTGTTTCAACTATTAATTCTCTTCCTAAAAAATTGTATTTAAATTCTTTCTTCATATTCTACCTTTCTTTTCTTCTAAATAAAAAGACACTAAAAAACTTAAGTGCCCTATTTTCTAATATTTAATTTTTCAATTACTTCACGATATCTAACAATATCTTTTCTCTTTAAATAATCTAATAAACCACGTCTTTTACCAATCATTAAGAATAAACCTCTTTTTGAATGATAATCATGTTTATGATCTTTTAAATGTTCAGTTAAATTGTTAATCTCATCTGTAAGTACTGCTATTTGATATCCAGTATCACCAGTGTTAGTATTTCCACCAGTAAATTCTTTTAATCTTTTAGCCTTTTGTTCTTTTGAAACAGCCATTTTTATTTCCTCCTTTTATATATTTATCAGTTTAATCTTAGAATGAAATCGGAAGATAAATCCAATCCAAGAAAAAACTTCTAGTTAATTATATTATAAAATGTTCAATAAATCAATGAAAAATTGCTATTTTTATATTATTTTCCACTTTTAAATAAAGATAAAAACGCATATTTCATGCGCTTTATCAAGGATAACCCTAAATCTATCTAAAACACTAATTAGTGTATATTATATTGTATGGCAAAAATAGGTGGATAGAATATTATTTATGCCTATTAATAGCTTTTAATTATCATTATGACTAGTTAAAACCAATACTTTACTTTTTTCTTTATCATTATCATAATACTTTATAAAAGTGTCATTATTTAAATCTAATAATAATTTTCTTAGCTCATCTTCATTTAACATATTTAAAAAATTAATTAACTCATTTTTATTTAATTTTTCAAAATAAGATTCTTTTTCTTTATAAATGTAATTATCTCTTATTTTTTTAAAAGCAGGAACTTTTATTAAATAATTATAATATGTTTTAAATAATAAATATAAATAATCTTTTTCTAGATTAGAATCATTAAATTTTATTTGAATAGTAATATCACTACAGTTTATTCCTTTTAAATTTTCATCAGTCCAATTAATAGCAAAGTTTAAATTTAATTTATTATTATAGATGTATAATTCTTTAACAATTTCATGATCACTTAAAATATAATCTATGATATCTTTTATTTCATTAAAAGTTATAATTCCTGAAATTTCCACTTTTTCATCAATACTTTGTTTAAAATTATTATTACCAAATAAAAACATTATTTGAGTTTCTTCATTTTTAATATCTATATTAATATCAAATTGTGGTGCTTTAGCTTTTCCTAAAATAGATATTCTATTTTCTACGTAAGGACAATATTTTAATATTATATTTTTAATAAAGAGAATTAAGTTATCGTTTTGTGGTGTTAAATTAGTCATAAACAATCTCCTTTTTAAATCTAATTGTTTAATATTATATCATACTAATTCATATTTTCTAACAGCAATTCTTTCATCCGAACAATATTCTATTACAAATTTATTCTCTCTTTTGCATATTAATATTCCAATTGTATTATTATTGCTTATTTCTTTTATATTTTTATCTATGTAATTCATATATTTTTGAACTTGGGCAATATATTCTACTTTACACTCTGTTACTTTTAATTCAATCACAACATAACAATTATATTTTATATTAAATAGCAATAAATCAATATAATGATTTCTATCACCTATTTTAATTTTATATTCACTACCTATAAAACTAAATGAATTACCAAGTTCTTTCATAAATGACTCTATATCTTCTAATATTAGATGATGAAGTGCTTTTTCAGTAATTATTTCTATATTATTTTTATTTTTAATTAATATAGGATTTGGTACTAAATCTTTTACTTCAATCGTATCATCAGTTATCAACTTATTTTTAGTAAAATCTGTTAATCTTTCGTATTCTTTGTTCTTAATTATTTCTTCTAATTGTCTCTTTGACAAATTTCTTTTTTCTACTTGAGTAACATAATAATTTATTTTATTATTATCATTTAAACTAAATAATTGCCTAATATGACTAATTGATAAATTGGTCCCCACTGGGGACCATTTTTGATCTTCAAAAAATTGATATAATTGTCGCATTCTTCTTAAAGTTCTTGAATTATATTTTTTATTAACTTCAATTGACAACTTTTTTGAATAATTTCCAATTACATCATCGCCATAGCGTTTACCAGCTTCTAATAACAATTTACCAACCTCATAATGTGTTAAAAGAGTATGTTTTTCTTTTGAATAGTCTTTTACTCTTAAATATATTTCATTATCAATTAATTTGTTTTTTATCTCGTTATAATAATTCATATTCTCTCCTTCCTATGGACTGCAAGTCTCAATTTTTAATTTGTTATTTTTACTTTTAAACATAATACTGCCATTTTGATCTGTTCTATAAATTTTTGAATTATTGAGAGTTTTTAATACTTCTTTATTTGGATGACCATAACGATTATTTTTTCCAACACTAATAATAGAATATTTAGGATTAATTTCATTTATAAATTCTTCACTACTACTTGTTCTTGATCCATGATGCCCTACTTTTAATACATCTATATGTGATAATTTATATTTTTCAAGAATATCTTTCTCTTTTTCTTTTCCTGCATCCCCCATAAACATAAACTTATAGCCATTTAGTTCTGTATAAATTACATTGCTATTATCGTTTTCATTATCATATTTCTTAGTTTGTAAAAAATAGAGTTTATTATTATCAACATTCAATTCTTTAATACATGAATAATACTTTATTTTTTTCTTACCTAATTCCTTGATTAGTTCTTTTTCTAAATCATTAAATTCACCACAATTAAATATAACCTTATCTACTTTAAAATTATTTACTAAATTAATAGCTTCTCCCATGTGGTCGTAATCTCCATGAGTTAATATCAAAATATCTATATTATTTAATCCTAAACTTTTAATTAATTTAATCGTATTCTTACTAATATTTTTATCTACAATTCCCCCAGTATCTATTAAAATAGATTTATTTTTATTTACCAAAAGCGTACTATCTCCTTGATTAACATCTAAAAAATAAATATCAGTATATGAATTTAACAAAGGTTTTATTTTTAAAGAAAAAACTAATAAAATACCAATGATTAGATATTTAAAGTTATTTGACTTAATAAATAAAATTAAAAATAGATAATAAATAATAAACCATACAATAGAAACTTTAGGAATAATTATATTGATAGAAATAATATTTAAAAAATAATTAACTTTTTCAAGCACCATAATCATAAATGATAAAATAGGTTCTAAAAATGATAGTATAAAAACAATTAAACTTAAGGGATAAACTACTAAACTAACTAAAGGCACAATAAAGATATTATTTATAATTGAAAGTAAATTAAATTCATAATTTAAATTAATTGTAACTGGCAAACTAAAGAAAAATGCCATAAAACTTGTAATTAAAATATTATAAAAATAATTTTTACGATAATATTTAGTACTAAGTATTAAACCATATGTTGTTAAAATAGAATATAAAAAACCATAATCAAATATAAAATAAGGATTATAATTTAAAAGAATAATTATAGTTAAAAATAAGATATTTTTAGTCTCAATATTTAAATTATATTTCTTATTGATAATAAGAAGTGTAAAAAATAATGCACTTCTTATTAAACTAGCAGAATAATTAGTAATATTAAGATATATTATTAGAAAGGAAATAACAATTAAATTTTGGAATTTACTTTTTTTAAATAATAAATAAAGAAAGGATGTTAAAAGACCAATATGCATACCACTTATGGCAAATAAATGGCTGACACCAGTATTTTGATATGTTTCATAATTATCTAAATCAGTTTTATCACCAATAATAAAAGCTTTAATATACCCCGCATTTTTATAGTTTTCACATCTATCATTAATAAAGTTTTTAATTTTATATTTTAAACTAACATGATTATCAATTACTTCTAAAGATTTTATTTTGACTTGATAAAAAATATAATGATTATTTAAATATTCTTTATAATTAAAAGTATTAAAAATAGTATTATTAGTTGGTTCATAAAATGAGCCCACTATTTTTATAGTATAACCAAGTTTTAAATCTAATTTGTTTTTAGAATTATAATAACCAATTACTTCTTCTTTATTTTTAATAGTTATTTTATATTTATCATTATCATATTCTAAATTAGTTATTTCCCCAATAAAAGAATTAGAGGGAATAATTCTTGATTTATAAGGGAAAAAATTAATTCTTAAAAATACTAATAATAATGAAAGTAATAAAACTATTAAATATAACTTATTAAACTGTAATATTATCTTTAATCTTGTTAAATATTGCATCACCTAAACCAGATACATTTTTAATATCATCAATTGTATTAAAATTACCATTTTTATTACGATAACTAATGATAGCTTCGGCTTTAGCTTCTCCAATACCAGATAAAGTCATAAGTTCACTTACAGTTGCTTTATTAATATTAACTTTTGAACTAGAACTTATTAAATCAGTTTCATTGTTATCTAAAACAGGCTCTTTATTATCAATACAATTATTAACTTCAATAGTTTCACAGTGGCATTCATTATCACTTAAAGTAGTTTTGGTAGTAGTTTGGGTTTCACTATCATTACTTGTTTGAGATACTTTTTTAGTAGTTAATTCATTTTTAGTAAAAATATAAATAACCATTTCACTTTTTAATTTTTGACTCAAATTAATATTAGATGTTACTGCATTTTTAGTAAGTCCGCCGGCTTTTTCAATTGCATCCATTATAATATCGCCATCTTTAAATTCATAAACACCTGGCTTTTTAACAGCGCCTTTTATATCTACAAAAAATGTTTTTGATTCACAGTTAGATGCTAAATTTTCTGTGCTAACTTCATCAGCATATGTATTTAACATATTCTCTTTATGATTATCATTAAAATACCAATAGATAAATGATATTAAAACTAAAAAAGCTGAAGTTAAAATTACATATTTTTTGTAATGATTAATTATCTGCATATTTCTCACCTCCTACTATATATATTACCGATCAAGGGCCTATTTCCTTTTTTTAAAATGCATTTTGTGGAAAACTACTTCATTTTGTGGATAACTCACTACTTTTTTGTAATTTTACAAATTTGAATTTATTAAAAGCGAGAAAATCATTTTTAGTAATAATTAAAAATTGAATTAAATAATTTTAGGCAAATAAAAAAGCCACCTTAAAATATTGATGACTATTTTAATTTTTTGGCTTAATAATGCTAACTGTTAATAATTTTCTATTTAATTTATTAATAACTTTTAATGCCATATCTTCATTTAAAGTTTTATAAATTTGATAAATATCAGATAATACATTTCCGTATTTTATAATATCATCTTTAATATCAGCATTTACAGCCTCAATATTATCGTAAATCCAAATCAAATTACTAATAACTACTTTGATTTTTCTTTTAACACTATCAGCATTAACAGTAAGTTTTTCCATAGCGTCTTTAATTCGTTTAATGAAATAATCTGGATAATCTGTTTCAGCAATAAAATTTAAAATAAAATATTCTCCAGCATTTTCTATTCTATAGCCAATTATTTTATTTATAATACCATTACTTTTCATCTCTTCATTTAATATTGAAGTGTTCCCAAAATTAATTTTTAAAATTAAATTTAAATATAGTTTCAATTCTAATTTAGATAGTTTTAATCCTTTAAAATTACTAACAGGGACTTTATAAGCCATGACTACTTTGGCTTTATTAATATCCATTTCTTGAGAAAAATAATCTTTATTTACTTCAAATGGTTCAGAAGCAAAAATAGTTTCTGGCACTTCATAATCTGCAAAACCAAAGCCTGACATCACTTCACTCGTTATAGCGACTGCTTCTTCTGGATTAAAATTACCAGTGATTACTAAAAACATATTTTCTGGTCTGTAAAAGGCTTTATAAGCATTTTCAATATCTTCTACTTTAATTTTTTTAACATCTTGGGTAGTACCACTAATTAAATACCTTCTTTCATCATTAATATATAAATTTTCTGATAAATTTTTAAATAACAAAGTAGCAGGATCATCTTCATACATTTTTATTTCTTCAATAATGATGCCTCTTTCTTTATTAACAAGTTCTTTTGTAAAATATGGTGTATAAACCATTTTTAATAAATAAGATAAATTCTCTTTAAATTTTGAATTAGAAAATACCTCATATGAAGTGCATTCATTAGTAGTATAAGCATTAGCATATGAACCTAGAGTAGCAAAATATTTAAAAGCATCTCCTTCTTTCATATTAAACATTAAATGTTCTAGATAATGCGCAATACCTTTAGGATTTTCATACTTTTTACCATTCCATTTATAATTAGTATTTATAGACCCATATTTAACATTTACAGTAATATTAAAATTTTGCACAGTTCTTTTTGGCACCATAAAAATATCTAACCCATTATCTAAATGTTCTACATAAAGGGTTTCTTTAGCCCCCATAATTTCAATTTTATTCATGAGTGCCTCCTTCTAAAGTATAAACAAGCGCAACACTAATCTTTTTACATAAAGCATAAATATCCTCTTTAGTAAGTTCTTTATATATTTTTATTCTTTCATCAATATCATCTAATTCTTTTAAATCTTGATAGAAATAATTATCAATAATTCGATCTACATTATCTTTAGCATAAATTAAACTAGTAAGTATTTGTTCTTTAGCATTTTTAAGTTCTTCATCCGTAATATTATTATTCATTTCTTTTAGGCACTCTTTAATAAGTTTAACAGCCTTTGCTCCTGCATTATGATCAACTCCAGTAGTAATTACTATTAAACCATCATACTTTTGATAAAAAGATGATACCCCATAACATAAAGAGTTTTCTTCTCTTAACTTTTTAAATAGTTTATTACCAGTAGATCCAGCACCTAAAATAATATTATAAACATTTGCTACATATCTTTCTTCGTAAGTAGTTAACTTATTTAAATTTAAAATCATTGTAATATTAGATTGAGCAGCTCTTACACTATCAGTAAAACTTTTTTCTTTCATTTTAGGATTATAAACATGGAAATTAACTACATGATTTTTAATAACATTAAATTTTGCATATTCAATTATATTTTTAGTTAGATCATCCATATTTAAATTGCCAACCGCGTATATATCAATATAATCATTTTTAAGCATTTCTAAATAATATTCATATAAATTAGATGACGTTATTTCTTCTAAAGATTTTAAATCACCTAAATTACTATAAGCAGATGGCGTATTACCTAAATAGCTTATTGCATTTAAATAAGATAATCTTTTATAATCTTCTTTAGCTACATTTATACTATCTTTTAATCTTTCTTTAACAATATTAAATGTTTTGTTTTCAAACTCACTAATATTAACATTAGGATTAAGTATCATGTCAAATAAAAATTTAATACTCTCCTTAAGACTAGTTTTTTCCGTATATTCGGGATTTAAAAAATCAATAGCAAAACTAGTAATAAATGCATTTCCTACTTTAGAATTATATGCATAAAAAGAAGCATCATATAAATCCTCCAATTTTAAATTAACATCACGATTAGTTTTATAAGTTTTATTAGATTCGGAAATAATTTTGGAAATAAATTGTCTTTTAGTAATATCTTCTACTTTAACATTATTATGAAAAATCACTTCCACATGACTTGTTTTAAATTTATCAGTTTTAATTAAATGAAGATTAAATCCTCCAAGGGTTACTTTTTTATATTCCACTTTAACACCTCTATATTATTATAAGTATTTTTTTCATATTTATAATGACATTATATCATATATTTTGTTATAATTTATAAGAAAGGTAGTGATTATATGAATCCTATACATATTGTTGCCGATAAAGACTCTATTGCGCCCTTAGTTTTATTACCAGGTGATCCCCTACGAGCAAAATATATTGCTGATAATTATTTAGAAGATGCTCGTCTTATTAATAGTGTTCGTAATATGCTTGGTTTTACTGGAACTTATAAGGGTAAGAAAATAACCGTTATTGGTTCAGGAATGGGCATTCCTAGTGCTTCACTTTATGCTTATGAATTATATGAATTTTATAAAGTAAAGAAAATTATTCGCATTGGTTCTGCAGGAGCCTTATCTCCTGATGTTCATGTCAGAGATATCGTATTAGCAACAACTGCATATTCTGATTCTAATTTTAGATATGCCCTTACTAAAAGTACTTCTAAAAAAATATCATCATCTAATACTTTAAACCAAATAATTATTAATACATCTAAAAAGATTGATATTCCAATTAAAAAGGGACATATTTATACTTCTGAAATATTTGATGTTTATGCGCCAATCGATCATTTACTTAATAAAATCCCAAAAAATGTTAAATTACTAGCATGCGAAATGGAAGCCTTTGGTTTATTTACAGTTGCAAATTATTGTCAAAAAGAAGCCACCTGCTTAATATCAATATCTGATAGTAAATTTGAAAAAGAGAATAATTTAACGGCTGAAGAAAGACAAACTACTTTAAATCAAATGATTTTCTTAGCATTAGAATCAATTATTAAACAAAAATAAATTCTAGAAAACTCTAGAATTTTTTAATACCTTTTAAAAACTAATTTTAATTTTTTTAAAATTAAATTAAACATTACATTCAATCCAAGAGAAATTATAATAAATATACTTACTTCTTTTAAAATAGTTTTAAACTCTAACATAATATTTTTTATACTATTTAACATTTGTAATATTTCATAATCACCTGAATAACTATAATATGGTATTTTATTTATTAAATTATATTCATATTTAGCTAATAATAAATATAATATTTCTTTTAAAAATACAATACTAACTAGAATTAAAATTATTTTTAAAACATTTATGACATACTTTTTATTCATTTTAAAATCAATGTTAATCATAAAGTACGATATAGCCATTGTTAAGGTAAATATATAAATATAACTAATCATGAAATTTAATATGTCATGAACCCTATTTAATTCATTACTACTTTCATTATAATCACTAGTAAAATTATTTTGATAACATGTAGTACTTAAAAACATTTTAGCATATAATTTTGTATCAATTTTTTGAACATTATTTTCTTTATCTCTTTTAAAGGATACTTCTAACATTTGAACAAATTTTTCAATATCATATTTAACATTATTTACATCCTGATAATTATTACTAATTAAGAGATTATCTAGTGAATAACTATTAAATAGCTCATCTATAAAAACGTTTTTATCAAAACTAACCATCTTATAATACTTTTCTATTATTTTAGAAATATTATCTATTCTTGCGCTATTAGTATAACAATTAATAATAACTGGATAGAGACCATCATTATCCTTAGTATAGTTTTGTATTTCATTTTTAATTTGATTTAAAAAAAGAAAAACAATGATAATTAATGAAAAGATTATGCTAAATAAAAGACCACCAATTATTTTATTCTTTTTTTCTAATAATTCTTTATTATTTTTTAATGATTCAATTAAATTTAATTCTAACTTTTGTTCATATTCTTTTTTATCAACTATTTCTCCATTTAATAAATCATTAATTGTTATACCTAATTCCTTACATAAAGGCTCTATTAAAGAAACATCTGGCATACATCTACCATTTTCCCATTTGCTAACACTTTTATTAGTAATATGTAATTTAGTAGCAAGTGCTGCTTGCGTTAATTCTTTCTCTTTTCTTTTTTGTTTAATAAATTCTCCTATTTTAACTAGATCCATTTTAGTCTCCTTTACTTTATATAATTTATTATAGCAAAAAATTAAAAAATACAAGTATCTTATAAGTAGAATTTAATATCTATTAATATTTTTTATTAAAATTAATGCATTTACTATCTATATAATCTCTAAAATCTAAATAAGCAAAATAATAATCTGATTTTTTAGTAAAATTATAACTTTTATATTGAACAAATAAATAAAACTTTTCTAATTCATTTAATACTTCTAATTTATACTCTTCACCAAAATCATTAGATAACTTTTTAACTAATTTAGTAGTAATATTTTCATCTAATAAATTTTCTGTTTTTAATTTAAAGATAGATTCTCCAATATAATAATTTGTTACTGCATTATTTACTTTTATATTATGTTCTAGTATTTCCCTATAAATTTTATTTGCTTCTATTTCATCTTTTATTTTTAAATAATAATTCATTTTATCCTCCCTTAATTTTGAATATATTTTGTTGCAAATATTTTTTCATCTGTGTAATAATTAATTACATATTGATTATCTTTTTTACAAACAATTATTCCAATAGTTTTATTATTGTTTACTTTTTTAACATTTCTATCAATATAATTCATATAAAATTTTATTTGACCAACATGTTCTTTTTTTAGTTCTGTTACTTTTAATTCAACTACTACATAACAGTTATATTCAATGTTGAAAAGTAATAAATCGATATAGTTATAGGTGCTACCTACTTTTATTTTATATTCACTTCCTATGAAACTAAAATCAGGACCTAATTCTTTTAAAAAGTCCTCAATATTTTCTAAAATAATAGTTTTTAAATATTTTTCACTTATTATTTCTTTTCCATTAGTGTTGATAATAATAGGATTTTTAACAAAATCAGTTACATCTAAATTTTCTTTAACTATTAACTTATTTTTTGTTTTTATTGGTAATCTTTCATATTCTTTATTTTTAATTTTATTTCTTAACTCTCTTACTGATAAATTTTGCTCTTTAACAATTTTTACATAATAATTTATCTCATTAATATTTTTTATTGGAAGCAATAGTCTATAATGACTCCAGGTTAATTGGTGCCACAATGTGGCACCTTTTTGAATTAACAAATAAAACTGCCTTGTTCTTTTTAATGTCGTAATATCATAATTCTTATTTAAGTCATAACTCAATTTTAAAGAGTATTCTTTTATCAATTCATTACCATACTTTGCTCTTGCTTCTCCGCCTTGCGCTTCTATAAGAAGTTTCCCAACATTATAATAAGTTTCTAATTCTTTCCTATTTTTAGAATAATCTTTTACTTTTTTATATACTTCACAATTTATAAATTCTTCTTTAATTTTTTCATAATAATTTCTTTCCATAAACCTCCTAAATTCCATATTTAAATTTCTCTAATTTTAAAAATCTGCATAAAAAAACTTGAACTAGTCCACTAATTCAAGTCTTATTTGCATCGCGTCATCTCCGCGTCTTTCATTTAATTTGATTAAACGAGTATATCCACCATTACGTTCTTTATATCTTGGTGCTAACTCATTAAATACTTTATTAACAGCTACTTCATCATTTTGTAAAAAAGCAAGTGCTTTTCTTCTTGATACTAAAGAACCGTCTTTACCATAAGTAATCATTTTATCAACAAATTTTC
>CACZQI010000016.1 GCA_902783345.1 uncultured Erysipelotrichaceae bacterium | reverse complement strand
TGTCTACATTTGGCAAAGTATAAATTATTAATATTGTATTTCATCCAAAACACCTCTCAATTAATATTTTAACACAAAAGACTAGATTAGTCATCTAGTCTTAATTTCTTTTTTATTTATTCGCCCCAGACTTGATTGCGGCTTGTGCAGCAGCTAAACGTGCAATTGGTACTCTAAATGGAGAACATGATACATAAGTAAGTCCGGCATTATGACAGAATTCTACACTAGCAGGATCTCCACCGTGTTCACCACATATTCCAAGTTTAATATCAGGTCTTACTTTCTTTCCTTTTTCAATTGCAATTTTAACAAGTTCGCCGACACCTTCTTGATCAATTTTAGCAAATGGATCTTGTTCATAAATTTTATTTTCATAGTATGAACCTAAGAACTTACCAGCATCATCTCTTGAGAAACCAAAGGTCATTTGAGTTAAATCATTTGTCCCAAATGAGAAGAATTCAGCCTCTTCAGCAATTTTATCAGCTGTAATAGCCGCTCTTGGGATTTCAATCATTGTACCAATATGATATTTCATATCTGAGCCCATTTCTTTTTTAACTTCTTCAGCTACTTCTACTACAATATCTTTAACAAATTTAAGTTCTTTAACTTCGCCAACTAATGGAATCATTATTTCAGGAACAATCTTAATATTTTCTTCTCTTTCAACTTCAATAGCAGCTTCCATTAAAGCACGTGTTTGCATTTTAGCAATTTCAGGATAAGTTACTGCTAAACGGCATCCACGATGTCCCATCATTGGGTTAAATTCATGTAACTCATTAATTTTATTTTTTAAATGTTCAACTGTTACATTCATTTCTTTAGCAAGATCAATAATTTCATCTTCTTCTTTAGGTAAGAATTCATGCAAAGGTGGATCTAAATAACGAACTGTCATTGGTAAACCTTTAAGTTCTTTATACATTGCTTTAAAATCACCTTTTTGAAATGGAATTAAGTGTGATAAAGCTTCTTCTCTTTGCTCTTTAGTTTCGGATAAAATCATTTTTCTAATAGCAGGTATTCTATCTTCTTCAAAGAACATATGCTCAGTACGACATAGTCCAATACCTTCTGCTCCAAGTTCCAAAGCCTTTTTCGTATCTCTTGGATTATCAGCATTAGTTCTAACTCCAAGCGTTCTAAATTTATCAGCCCACTCCATAACTCTACCAAATTCACCAGCAATAGTAGCAGGTACAGTTGGAATTGCGCCATCATAGATATTACCAGTAGATCCATCAATTGAGATAATATCTCCTTCTTGATATGTTTTACCAGCAAGGGTAAACTTCTTATTTGCTTCATCCATTACAATTTCGCCACAACCAGATACACAACAAGTTCCCATACCACGAGCAACAACTGCTGCATGACTAGTCATACCACCACGAACAGTTAAAATACCTTCAGATGCTTTCATACCAGTAATATCTTCTGGTGATGTTTCTAAACGTACTAAAATAACTTTTTTACCTTTTTCTTTAGCTAATGCTGCATCTTCAGCTGTAAAGACAACTTCTCCGCATGCTGCTCCAGGTGATGCACCAAGTCCCTTACCAATAGGTTTAGCTTCTTTTAAAGCTTTTACATCAAATGTTGGATGTAAAAGAGTATCTAAATTTCTTGGATCAATCATTGCAACTGCTTCTTCCTCAGTTCTAACACCTTCATCAACTAAATCACAAGCTATTTTTAAGGCTGCTTTTGCAGTTCTTTTACCATTTCTCGTTTGAAGCATGAATAAATGACCATGTTCAACAGTAAACTCCATATCTTGCATGTCACGATAATGTTCTTCTAATATTTTGCATACTTTTTTAAATTCAGCAAATGCTTCAGGGAATTTTTCTTCCATTTCAGCAATCTTCATTGGAGTACGAACTCCAGCAACTACATCTTCACCTTGAGCATTAGTTAAAAATTCACCAAATAAACCTTTTTCCCCAGTAGCAGGATCTCTTGTAAAGGCAACTCCAGTACCACAATCTTCACCCATATTACCAAAAGCCATAGATTGAACATTAACAGCAGTTCCCCAAGAATAAGGAATATCATTATCTCTACGATATACATTTGCTCTTGGATTATCCCATGATCTAAATACCGCTTTAATTGCGCCCATTAATTGTTCTTTAGCATCAGTAGGAAAATCAGTACCTATTTTAGATTTATATTCTTCTTTAAACTCATAAGCTAATTCTTTTAAATCTTCACTAGTTAATTCAACATCTTGTTTAACATGCTTTTTTTCTTTCATTTTATCGATAAGTTCTTCAAAATATTTCTTACCAACTTCCATAACAACATCAGAATACATTTGAATAAATCTACGATAACAATCCCATGCCCATCTTGGATTATTACTCTTTTTAGCAAGAGATTCTACAACCTCTTCATTTAACCCTAAATTAAGTATGGTATCCATCATACCAGGCATACTAGCACGAGCACCACTTCTTACTGATACAAGTAAAGGATTTTGAACATCCCCAAACTTTTTACCAGTAATTTCTTCAAGTTTTAAAATATACTCATCAATTTGCCCCTTTATTTCTTCGTTTATTTCTTTACCATCTTCATAGTATTTAGTGCAAGCTTCGGTTGTAATTGTAAATCCTTGTGGTACTGGAAGCCCAATATTAGTCATTTCAGCTAAATTAGCGCCTTTACCACCTAAGAGGTTACGCATATCAGCATTTCCTTCACTAAATAAATAAACATATTTTGTCATTTTCTCATCCTTCCTTTTTTAACATTTTAAATGAATCAATATAATACTTATCGTTTAATTTATGATAAATAATTTCACCTTCTTTTAAAGATGTATAATTAAACTCATTAGTATTACATAATTTATCATCGTAGCTTAAATAGTCAAATTTTAAATATAATTTATTACCCTCTTCTTTAGCTTCTTTAGCCTTTAAGCAAAAAGTACTATCTTCATTATAATTATAACTATAAGTATCATTTTCAGTTAAATATTCATTTATATTAATCTTATCAATATTATAACCAAAAATATTTTTTACTTCCTCATTTAATAAATCAAAAGTTATATCAGAGTTTTCTTTTAAACTTAAATAAGTATAAGTATAAATAAACTTACTTTTATCACTTTGAACTAAATTAACCTCAGTTAAATTATTATTTATAATGGCATTTGCTAAAGGTATTAAAAATAGCTTATCATTTAACTTTTCATTATAAATAATTTTCTGTTCATCTAATAAAGGCTGATATTTTACTTCTTCTTTATTTGCATTTGGCTCTCTAACACTTTTTGGTAAATAATACTCATATTTATTTACACCAAATATTGATTTACCAAAAACTATTATTACAAACCCAATAACTAATACAAAGATAAGTAATAAAATAATACTTAATTTTTTAACATTTTTATCTTCCACTTTTTAGCCACCACCTTATTATATCAAACTAAAATTCATAAATCTACCCTTTTCCATGCGGATGGGCTTTTAAATATTCTCTTCGCACTTCTTCATTTGTTAAATGTGTATAAATACCTGTTGTTGATAATGATACATGCCCTAGAAGTTCTTGGACACTTTTAATATCACAGCCTTCATTAAGCATTAAGGAAGCAAAAGTATGCCTAAAAGTATGAGGAGATACTTTTGATTTAATACATGATGCTTTAACAATATTATCAACAATTAATCTAATTCCTCGATCAGTTAATTTATCACCTTTATTATTTATAAGTAAGTATTCACTATCTTTACCATCTAATAATATATTTCGCGAATTATTTAAATAATTATCTAATGACTTAAAAGAGATCTCTCCAAAAAAAACTAACCTTACCTTTTGACCTTTACCCAAAACCCTTATTTCTCTATCATTTATATTAATATCATTTAATTTTAAATTAGATAATTCACTAACACGCATTCCAGTAGCTAGTAGCATTTCTAATATTAATCTATTTCGAATACCTAAAGGTGTATCAGGAATAACATCTAGCATTGTATTAAATTCATCATATTTAAAATAATTAGGAAGTCTTTTTTCGGTTTTCATACTAGATACCATATCAAAAGGATTATTATTTATTTTCTTATTCTTCTCTAAATAGGAATAAAAACTTTTTAAAGTACTAATCATTCTATTAATACTGGTACTTTTATAGTTTTCTTTTTTTAAATTAATAATATAATCACTAATATCTTTATACTTAACTTTTAAATAATTTAGCTTATGCGCATTTAAATAGTTTTCATATTTATCTAAATCTATTTGATAATTAGTTTCCGTATAATTAGAATATTTTTTTTCAATTGTAATATAATCTAAAAATTCATACACTATATCTTTCATATAACCACATCTTTATTATACTATATAAAATAATTAAAAAGTCTAGTTTTAGCTAGACTTTACATTAAATATCTAAGGTTTCAATTGGACTTTCTGCATTTGGAATACTTGAAGCATTATTTTCTTCTTCTTTTTTCTTCTTCTTATCTTTTTTAACTTTAACTTTTTTCTCTTTTTTAGGTTTTTCTTCTTTTGGTTTATCAACATTTTTTACGTATTCGCCATTTGGCATTGGATACTCCCCATTTTTCCTTTTAATATGGCGTACTATAAAATATACTGTAAACATAAAGATAATTATTCCTGCTGCCATAAAATAATATTTATATTGCATAAATATCGTTTCAACAGTTATCGTAATAGTATATATACTACTAGAATTATCAGATGAAACAAGCACAATGGATACAGTACTACCATCTGTTAAATCATTATTACCTAATATTTCCATATTAACATTTTCCATGTTAGGAATAGCGGCTATATCTAATTGTTTAGTACCACTTTTAATAACTAAATTATAATCAAAGGTATTAGAATCAAAACTTAAAGCATAATCCCTTATTAATAAACTAGATAATAATGGTTTTTCTTTTGCTTTTCTTTGAACATTAATTATATAGATAACTTCTGCATCATTTTCGGTAACTGTAATAGTTATTTTACCACCATCATCAGTAAGGTCTGGATTATCGATATTAATCTTAGCATCTTTGTTAAAAGCAATTGCATTAACTTTTAAAGTTTTAACATCACTATCTACTTCTAAATTATATTCTAAAGTATTAGAATTAAAATTAAGTTCATACCCTTCAATAGTTAACTCTTTTAAGTGACCGACTTGATTAGAAATAAAACAAGCATATAAAGTTTTATCTGATTTTAAAGTTACTTTTTCTTTTTCCCCACTAGTACAATCTGCTTTTTCACCCCAACCATTAAATACATAATCTGTTTTAATAGGTATAGTTGCATTAGATAAAAGAATTTCACATGATTTATTAACTGGTGTACATGATAATGTTTGAGGATTTTCTCCTTCAATAGTAGAATCTAAAGTTAAAATATAATTTTTTACTTCATTTTCTTTCTTAGTTTCATCTACTTTAAAGTTAAAATCAGCAACTAAATCAGTAGTTATTTCAAATTCACTATTTTTTTCGGTATATTTATATTTAACATTTTTTAAAGTAATAGTTCGACTATCTGTTTTTTCACTAGCTTTAATAGTTAAAGTGGCAAGTACTCTATCTATTGGTCCAACTCCCTTATATGATAAATTATTATTCTCACTTAAAGACTCAAAATTATCTCCTGCAATATCTTTTATCAAAGTAAAACCATCAGGTAAAACAAGCTGCATAGTTATCTCACTGCATGATGTTGGACTATAAATCGTACAGGTAAATGTTTCATTAGATTTAATCGTACTAGGACAACTGAATGATACACCATAAGCAAAAACGCTTATCGGCATTAAACAAATAATTAAAAAAACTATGTATTTAATATATTTCATAACAGCCTTCCTATTCTTAAAATATTTTATCATATATATACTCTAAAAAGCAAGATAACATTATTTCAATTTTTTATAAATTAGTATTGTCAAAGCGCTTTTATTATGTTATATTATTATTGTTATTTTGTCATGGCGATGTAGCTCAGTTGGCTAGAGCATCCGGTTCATACCCGTTAGATCGTTTTGGCACAATTGATAAATGGCGAGATAGCTCAGTTGGCTAGAGCATGTGGTTCATACCCACAGGGTCGAGGGTTCGAATCCCCCTCTCGCTACCATTGAAAATTTTAAAGAGTGTCAAAAACGCTCTTTTTTTT
>CACZQI010000015.1 GCA_902783345.1 uncultured Erysipelotrichaceae bacterium | reverse complement strand
TTAAGAAATACCATGATGACCCTGCCCACTGTGGCATAGTATCAGTTTCTCTTTTAGCATCATGACCACATTTTGGACATTTGCAATTAACAAATTCATCTATTTTAGCAAGTGGACTTTCACCATCAGTACCTGGTTCAAAATTAGATAGTTTAGGAAGTCTTAAAGGTAACTCTTCATAAGGAATTAAAACATCTCCACATGTTTCACAATGAATAATTGGAATAGGTTCTCCCCAATATCTTTGACGATTAAAGGCCCAGTCTTTCATTTTATATTGAACGCCTTTTTCACCAACATGATTCTTTTCTAAAAATTCAGCCATTTTTTCAATTGCTTCTTTTTTATTAGTAATGCCATTTAAGAAACCACTATTAACCATTTCACCATCACCAGTATAGGCTTCTTTAGACATATCTCCACCTTTAATTACTTCGATAATTGGAATATTAAACTTATGCGCAAATTCATAGTCTCTTTCATCATGAGCAGGAACTGCCATAATCGCACCAGTACCATAACCCATCATAACATAATCGGAAATATAAATAGGTATTTCTTCATTATTAACTGGATTTATAGCAGTTAATCCTTCAATTTTTTCACCAGTTTTATCTTTATTAATTTGGGTTCTTTCAAATTCAGTTTTTCTTTTAGCAAACTCACGATATCCTTCAATTTTATCCATATTAGATATTTTATCTGAATATTTATCAATTAAAGGATGCTCTGGAGCCATAACCATAAATGTTACTCCAAATAATGTATCAGGTCTAGTTGTATAAACCCTCAAAGATTCATCAGTATCTTTAATCTTAAAGTCAACAAAAGCACCAGTTGATTTACCAATCCAATTTTGTTGTTGTAATTTAACATTTGGTAAATAATCAACAGTTTCTAAACCTTGTAATAATTTATCAGCATATTCGGTAATTCTTAAATACCAAACTTTTTTCTCTTTTTGGATTACTTCTGAGTGACAAATATCACATTTACCACCTTGTGAATCTTCATTAGCAAGTACTACTTTACAACTAGGGCAATAGTTAACATAAGCTGTATCTCTAAATACTAAACCATGATCAAACATTTTCATAAAAATCCATTGAGTCCATTTATAATAATTTTCATCAGTTGTATCTACTGCTCTCGTAAAGTCAAATGAGAAACCTACTTTTTTAAGTTGTTCTGTAAACTTTTTAATATTATTATCAGTTACAATTCTTGGATGAGTATTAGTTTTTATAGCATAGTTTTCAGTTGGCAAACCAAATGCATCAAAACCAATTGGAAATAAGACATTATATCCTTCCATTCTTCTTTTACGCGCAATAACTTCAAGTCCACTATAAGCTTTAACATGTCCAACATGCATACCAGCTCCTGATGGATATGGAAACTCTACTAATCCATAAAATTTCTTTTTATTACTAAAATCATCACTTGCTTCAAAAGCATGATTATCTTCCCATATTTTTTGCCATTTCTTTTCTACTTCTTTAATATTCATTTTCTTTTTCCCTCTTTCTTTTTTAGAATAAATCCTATAATACTATAAGTTATAATAATAAGTGCCATTAATAGAGCAAAGCCAATTAATAATTGCCAAATAATATTTGTATCAACCATGGTGCACACAGTTCCAACACTTGAAATAATTAAACTATTAACTAAAGCAAAGATAAGCCCCAGTTTATTAAAATTCATCTCTTTTCTTGAGAGGTTAAACCTACTTGCTAAAACACCAAATTCTTTCATATTTTTTAAGGTTTTATTTCTTCTTTTTACTATATATATTATTAAATAAACAATAAATATAATAATAAAAGAAAACATAAATACAAATAAATCTTCCATAAGCATCCTTTCTAAAAATAAAACCACGCACTTTTCTAAGGACGAAAAGCCGTGGTACCACCTTAATTTTATACTTATAAGTTATAAAGGACTTCTCCTAACACATCCAAAAGCAAGTTCATAAAATTTATTTATTAGTTTCCATCAACCACTAACTTTCTATTAAAGATAAATTTTATTACTACTCTTTTTTCTTCTGCTTACGAATGTATTATATAAAATTATTTTTTGTTTTTCAAGTAAAATTAATCTTTTGCTTTCGTAAAAAGAGTTAAAATTGCTGAAATGATAATTGTAGCACTAATTGCAAGTGATGAACCTACTAAAATATATTTAAAAATACCTAGAAAACCTTCTCTTAAATATCCTAAATATGCATAATTAGTTAAGTTATTACCAAAGTTAATTATTAGTAAACTTGCTCCACTACCTACTTTTTCAATGATTTTTTCATATATTCCAAAAGCAGCAAGTACTGATCCAGCTACTGTAAAGATACTTGTTAAATGTCCAGGTGTTAAATTAGTATTATCTAAGATAATCTCGGCAATTAAACAAACTAAACCACAAAATAGAAATGAATAAATAAGTGTCATCTTATCACCTCAATTGTTACGGCATGGCTAATAGTAGGTATAGTATTTTTTTGATTAACTAAAACAGGACTATGTAATGAACCAGTAGCGATTAAAAGTATTTTTCGATATTTTTTATTATGAATTATTTTATTAAAGAAGACAAGTGGTAATACAGCAGGCCCACTACCTCCAGAATATTCTTTGTTATCATAAATTAGAGTCCCTGAATCTTTATAGTTATTTAAAGTAATTCCTTCTTTTTTAAGTAAGCGTTTAAATATATTTTCTCCAACTTTTCCTAAATCACCAGTTAAAATCAAATCATAATCTTGAGAAGTTGTTTTAGTTAGTTTTAAATGTCTTAAAAAAGTATCTACTGCTCCTCTTGCCATAACCGCTCCCATATTAAAAACATCTTTAACATATGAATCAACTACGCATCCAAATGTACCACTAACAACTTTTATATTAGATGGCGTTTTAGATAATGTAAATCCTACTGCCCCAGTAGTTGTAAATGTACTTCTTATTGGTTTAGGTGCTCCATATTCAATCGGAAAACGATACTGTTTTTCAGCATTTAAATTATGGGCACTTGTTATATATAAACCTTCTTTAATTTTTTTACTATCGATAAAACTAGCTAAACAAAGCATTCCACCAACACTTGAAGCACAAGCTGAATAAATACCTAAATAAGGAATATTACGCATATTTAAACTCATATTACCAATAATCATTTGATTCATTAAATCAGATCCTAATACTAAATCAGGAGTATGATTTTTTAATAAATTATTTAAAACAACATTTTGCATTTTTATTTCAGCTTTTTCAAAAGTTTTTTCACCATAATAATAATCATTCATTGCTAAATTATAGTTTTTGAGATTACTTTCATTTTCCACTGGCCCTACAAGCGAAAAATAATCTGTAATATAAACATCTTTAAAATTAAACATTAATAATCACCTTAACTATCCCCATAATAAATCCACTAATAATTCCATATAAAATAACGCTACCAGCAAGTTTAAAAAAGTTAGAACCAAGCCCAGTTATTAATCCATCTTTTTTATAATCTAAACTAGCGCTCATTACTGAATGAGCAAAACCGGTTGTTGGAATAATAAGTCCACATTTATATTTACTAACTAAATTATCAAAAAATCCCAAACTAGTTAATAAACATGATATAAAAATTACTATAAAACAAGTCCAAGCCGAAGCAGCTTCTAAAGTAAGAGTAAAAACATTTAAGATAAATAAGGTAATTATTTCCCCAATAAAACCAATTAAACCCCCGATTAAAAAAGCGTATAAACAATTTTTCGCTTTATTATCTTTGGGGGTTAATTCTTTAACAATTTTTAAATATTCTTCTTTTTCCATACAATCACATTATTATTATGGAAAAATTAGGATGCAATATACTCTTTAATCTTTTGTTTACCTTTTTGTTCTAGCCTAGAAACCTTTACTTGACTAATACCTAAAATTTCAGCTGTTTCCGATTGAGTATAATCTTTAAAATATCTAATTTTAATAACATCTTGTTCTAAAGGCTCTAAATTTTTTAAGGATTCTTCAATCAGTATTTTATTATCATAATTAGGCTCTATGCCTACTGTATCTATAATTGAACTAGTACTGTTTTCTTTTTCATACTCAGCATCTAAACTAAGCATTGATGTTGTTAAAGTTATAACTTCAGCAATTAAACTTTCTTCAAGTTCCATATAAAGTGATAATTCATAAATTGAAGGCTCTCTATTTAAGGTATTAATTAGTTCACTTTTAGCAATTTGAATTCTTTTATATAATTGAAGGTAATATTTACTTAATTTAATATCACGACTTTTATTAGCCAGTTCATACATTTCACCAAAAATATCAAGGTAAGCAAAATCTTTAAAAGGTGTTCCTATTTCTTTTTTATATTTACGGGCCGCTTTTATAAGCCCCAGCCGTCCTGCTTGATAAAGGTCAGCAAGTTCAACATTATAAAACCGTTTAGCTATTTTATATATTAAACCTTCATATTTTTCTATAAGCTCATTTTCATAATCCATCTTTATTCACCTAGACCTTTAATAATGTAAATGCTTTTAATTCATCACTTACTACACTTTCACTATTATCAAATGGTATACTAGATGTACATATTAATCCTTTACCAGTCCTATCTTTTAAAACATTTAAAACCATTTTAAGTGCCATTTTACCATAATTATCAATTACTGTAAGATTATCTAAATTAAAGACAATATATTTAATTCCTTTTTCTTCAATAATTGGGATAATATATTTAGTTAAGTCATGATAACTATATCTAATTAGTTCACCTTTTAATCTAACAAATAAAATACCTTTACGATATTCCATATTAATTTTTAACATACTCTCCTCCTTCCCTTTTAATATAGGTAAAACTAATATGTTTTTAAACATGTTCGACAAAACTTCTTTTTTTATTTAGGTATAATGACAACAACTTTACACATATTAATATAATAATTAAAATTATTAACAGATATAAGTAGCATTTATTTGTTTTTTTAGATAAAGTATCTACCCCTTCACTTGTAGATGCTTTTTCTTTATTAGCTAAAGCAATTATTTCTTCTTTAGTTCCTTCTTCATTATTTTTTAAAGGCTTTTTTGGGACATAAACTTTAACGCGATTTTGATTATTATCTTTAGCTAATTTACTTTGATCTATATCTTCTTTTGGTTTTTCTTCATTAACTGTATCGTTTATAGTTATTTGAGCAATATCTTCTTTAATATTTTCTTCACTTAAAGTATCTACAGTATTAAAAGTATCCTCTTGCTCATTTAGAATTATTTCTTCAATTATGTTTTCTTCTTCTTTTTCTAAACTAACTTCATTTTCATTATTAGTATTATCAATTATTAAAGGATATTTTTTAAAAAAGGTATTATTATCATAACTAATTGTAACTAATATATATTCATCCATTATTTTACTTTGAATATCAATATCATTTATATCAATAGAAGAAGATACAATAATCTTATTTAAATCTTCTAAATTATCTAAATTATCATTAACACTGATATAATCTCTAGAATAATAATTATATATCGTTACCGGATAATCATAATCAAGTTTATATCCTTCTAAAGGCTCATCAGTAAAAACACTTAAATATTCTTTAGTATATGTAAAATACTTATATAATCTTTTAGTTTGTTTATAATAATTAACTGCATTAGTACTATCATAATTTCTAGATTTTATCCATGATATTTTAGGTAAAAATTCATTAAAACTATCATTAGATATAAAGTTAATATTATAGGTTTCTATATCATTATTACGATAGACAATATTATCATAATAAGCATATGGGGCTCCAATATAATATGTGCCATTATAAACATTTAACATAAAGGCTAAATAACTACGTGTATTATCTTCAAAAACTAGTTTGATAGTTAGTTTGTCTAAATCATAATTTTGACCTAAATCAAGGACTATGTAATGATTATTATTTAAAGTAGTATCAAAGTTATAATTAGTTTCATAAATGGTATAATTTATTATTTCATCATTATATTTAATAATAATTTCTTTTAATATAGCTGAACTTACAAATGACCTAAGATTTATCATCCGAATAGTAGAATATTTATTTATTCTAAGAGTATTATATTGTTCATCATCAGTATTATAAGGCTTTTTAGCATAACTATTTTTATCAATATAATCATCTAAATCAGAATATGGATAGTTAACTGGATTTTTGCCTAATTCATAATAATTACCACTTGACTTAATTTCTTTATAATTATTATAAACAACTCTACTTTCATATTTTTTAAGTTCATTATTTTCATATTCAGGAAAATATATAGTTGTATTTTCTTTATCTAACTTATAATCAGTATAAAAGTTTTCTGCATATACATTTATGGAAAATATACAAATAATGCCTAAAATAATTCTTTTCATTTCTCACCTCCTACTATATATATTACCGGTGGAAGTCCAATTTCCTTTTTTTTAAACGCAATTTGTGGAAAACTTCTTCATTTTGTGGAAAACTTGCTACTTTTTTGCAATTTTACAAATTTGAATTTAACGAAAGTGGGAAATTAATTTTTGCAAAAAATAAAACAAAAAAAGGGCTTATATCCCTTTTATTAAATAAATTACTATAAATTATACTTATACAATCTTTGTAGTAATTTTATTCTTCTTTTTCTAAACTATCTTTATATTCTTTGCAGGCATTATCTAATTCTTCAAATAATTTATCAATTAAATTTATATCTGTTATTCTTGCTCCTGATGCATATTTATGACCTCCACCATTATATTTAATAGCGATATCATTAATAACTGGTCCTCTAGAACGAATATTTACTTTATATAATTCTTGTCTTTCATCATAGGAAACAAATGCCCAAACTAGAAGTTCTTTTATATAATTAAAATTATTAACTAAATTAGAGGCAGTTGATGAATCAACATCATATTCTTTTATCATTTCAGGAGTAACTTTCATATACCCAAAACCATTTTCCGTAACTGTCATATTTAAAGCAATAAAAGATTGAAATTTAAAATCATTTAAAGGTTTTTCATATAAAATATTATATAATTTTTTTAAATCTAAATCATAATCATTAATTAACTTTGAAACTATTTTAAATGTATCAGGACTAGTGGTTGGTAATAAAAATCTATCACTATCAGATGCTATTCCTAAAAATAACTTTTCGGCTACATTTTTATTCATTAATAGTTTAGTATTAAAAATTAATCTTGCGATAATTTCACAAGCACTTGATGCAGATTCATCAATTATTTCTATTTCTCCCATTTTATCTTCAAAGGGATGATGATCTATTTTAATTGCTTCTTTAAAATCACTAAAATTTACACCATCTAATCTAGAAATATTAGGTACATCTACTGCAATAAGTAAAGCTTTTTCATTAGAAATATCAGGCGTTTTATCTAAATCACCATATGAACGATATTTACGAGCCCCTATTCCTACCGCATAAACATTTTTATTTGGAAATGTTATTTTTATTGATTCCTTTAATGCAAATTGACTTGCTATAGCATCAGGATCTGGTCCAATATGTCTAGCAATTACAATAGTGTCATATTTTTTAATTTTATTATAAATCTTTTTCTCCATATTTATCCTAACTATTTAGTTAAGTTATATGTATCGGTTGCTATCATTAATTCTTCATTAGTTGGAATTACATAAGCAGGTATTTTAGAGTTATCAGCTGTAATTAATTGAACTTTACCTCTAACATCATTTCTTTCGCTATCTAATTTAACACCTAAACATGATAACTTTTCTAAAATTTGTGCTCTAGTAGAAATACTATTTTCTCCTACTCCGGCTGTAAAGATAATTGCATCACATCCACCAAGTTCAACAGAATAACTAGCAATATAATCAACAATTTTTTTAACATACATTTTTTGTGCTAAAATACATCTTTCATCACCATTATTAATGCCTTCTTCAATATCTCTTGAATCTGATGATACACCACTTATACCAAGTAAACCTGATTCTTTATTTAGTTTATTATTTACTTCCGTAGCAGTTAATTTTTCACATTCAGAAATATAAGATACGATAGATGCATCAATATCACCACATCTAGTTCCCATCATAAGTCCAGCATTTGGAGTAAGACCCATAGAAGTATCAATACATTTACCACCAGCAACAGCAGAAATACTAGCACCATTTCCAATATGACAAGTAATTAATTTAGTATCAGTTTTACCTAATAATTCATTTGCTTTAATTGATACATATTTATGACTTGTTCCATGAAAACCATATTTTCTTACATTATATTTAGTATACCATTCGTATGGTACTGCATACATATAATTTTCTTCTTCAATAGTTTGATGAAATGATGTATCAAACACTAAAGTTTGAACTGCTTCTGGAACAACTTTTTTAGCTGCTTTAATACCTATTACAGCAGCTGGATTATGTAAAGGCGCAATTTGAGATAATTTTGATACAATATCAATATTTTCATCAGTTGCTAAAACGCTTTTATCAAAATATGCTCCACCTTGAGCAACACGATGTCCAATACCTTTAATCTCACTATAATCTTTGATTATTTTATTTTCGATAAGTTCTTTCATTAAAATTTCAAAAGCTTCATTATGACTTGGTAATGATACTATTTTTTTAATTTTTTCTCCATCAAATTTAACAGTATAAAATGAATCTTTTAAACCAATTTTTTCAAATACCCCACTAATCAATTCTTTTTCTTCTGGCATTTCAAATAAAGTAAACTTTAATGATGATGAACCAGCATTTACACTTAATATTTTCATTTTCCTTCACCCACTAACATTATAAACTATTTTCTTATTAAAAAAAAGCCTAAAATAAGGCATTGCTATTTATGTTTTACGACGTTAATTTCACTAGTAAAACGATAGGTATCTTCAAAATCTCTTTTTGCTATTCCATACATATCATTAAAATTAGTAATATTAATATATCCGCCAGCTGCTATTTTAACATCTGAACCCCACTGACTTAAAATAATATTATCAGGTATTTGAACAAAGATCTGTTTTCCATCTTTAGGTTTATATAAAAGTGGATTATTTTGATCTATCTCATATTTACTTTTAAATTTAGAGTCAGATATTATCCACATATTAGCATGATTGTTATTATCAATTATAATATTTCCTTTTTCATCTACTTTAGTAGCAATCCAATCTAACTTTCCAGTTATATTATCTTTTTTAACTTCAGCAACTTTTTCACATACTTCATTACCATCATTATCAATACTCCAAGATGTAACAACTTCCCCTAGTTTTCCTTGCCTTGCGATAATTCTAGCAATCTTTTGCGCTTCTTTTGGAATTAATGTGCCATTTGATAGACCTTCTTTAACATAATCAGTTACTAATACTTTTTTATATTCTTCCATAAACTAATCCTCGTTTATATATTATAGCATAAATAATTAAAAAAGCCTAAAAATAAGGCTTATTTCTTAACTAATATTTTATTATGAGCATTTAAATTATTTTTTGTTGTAAAAAAACGATTGTAATCATCATAACCATTATTTTCATAATAATTTAAACCATATTCATTATTATATTCTTTTTTTATTCTATCTAAGTTATTATTATTTAAAGTATAACCCTTCATATTCTCACCCATTATTATTATGGGTAATTTATTAGGATTTATAATAAATCTTCATGTTCTTTATTTTGAATTGGCACTTTAATAACTTTTTCATTTTTAATAGCTTCTTTTATTAAAGAATCATAATCAAAAGATTTTTCATACTCTTTAGCAAGATTTAAAACAGGATTTATTACTGGATGCTCTGGTACAAATATTGTGCAACAATCTTCATATGGTCTAATGCTTATATCATAAGTCCCTATTTTTTTAGCTAGTTCAATTATTTCTAATTTATCAAAACATGCTAGTGGTCTTATTACTGGCATTTTTATTGTTTCATTAATAACAGCCATACTAGTTAATGTCTGACTAGCTACTTGACCAATAGATTCACCATTAATAATAATTTTAGCATTATTTTTATGTGCAAGATTTTCACTAATACGATACATCATTCTACGCATTATAGTTATCATATATTCTTTAGGACAATTTTTATAAATTGCTTCTTGAATATCCGTAAATCTTATAACATGAACTTTTATATAACCTGAATAATTAGATAATACATTTGCTAAATCTAATACTTTTATAAGAGCATTTTCACTAGTATGAGGAGGACTATCAAAATAGACGCATTCTATTCTTACTCCTCTTTTCATTGCTAAATATCCGGCAATCGGACTATCTATGCCACCACTAAGCATTAATAACCCTTTACCTGCAACTCCAACTGGATAACCACCAATACCTTTTACTTTTTCAAAATAAAAATATACTTTACCAAATCTTACTTCTACATTTATTAAAAGTTCTGGATTATTTACATCAACTTTAATATTAGGTATATTCTTAAGGATTACTCCACCTAATTTACGAGATATTTCCATACTATCTAAAGGATATTTTTTATTACTTCTTTTTGTTACTACTTTAAAAGTTTTAAACTCTTTTTCTTTAACTAAATTTAAAAGCTCATTTGAAAGTACATCAAAATCATCAGTATCAAGTTCATAACCAATATTTATTTCATGAATGCCAAATGTATTAGATAGTTTAGCTACAACTAAATCATATTCATCTGTTTCAATATACATTCGACCTACATCATATACAATATTATGAGATATATTATCTAAAGATGATTCAATGTTATCTTTTAGAGTTTTAATAAAAAAATTAATATTATCATGTTTAGTAGTAAGTTCTCCATATTTAATTATAATAAGTTTTTTCATGAGTTTCCCCTTTCAATAAACATCCCGATTATAACATAAAATAAAAGAAAACTCCAATAATACAGGAATTTTCTAATAATTATTATTTACTTTTATATTTACGATATTCTTCTCCTTCAGAATAACTACCATAATAAACAAAACCAGCATTTAGCGCAGTTTTAATACTTTTAATATTACTTTTGGCAATCATTCCTCTTAAATATCTAATAAAAATGTAATTATCAAATAAATAATTAGATGCTTCTTTTAATATTTGACAACCAATTGTTTCATTAGAATTATTTTTAATTCCTCTGTGTTTAGGCCCTACAGCTAAATCTAATTCAACTATTCTATTTTCCTCATATAAATTTAAATAACCAACAATATTATCATTATTACTTACTAAATAAGCGGTTTTTAAAGGATTAAAGCTATCTTTATTAATAAAGGCTACAATACTTTTTAAATATCTATCAGTATCTTCATCTTCTATTAATTCTTTAATAAATTCTACATCTAATTTATTATTAAAATCATAAGTAAAAAATTTAAAATTAGATGTTTCAAAACTATTCATTAACTAATCCTTCTAATTTTTTATAACAACTTGCAAATATATGCATAAAGTCTTCTACTTCAATATTAGTTGTAAGGTAAGATAAACTAATTCTTATAGTAGTTAAAGCCCTTTGTTTATCTTTATAAATACTTAAAACTGCATTAGATATTTTACCACTAGAGCATGCTGTATTAGATGAAACATATACATCATTTTTCTCTAAAGCATGAATAAATGTTTCTGGTTTAATATCCATTAAACTAATATTTAAAATATTAGGTATTGAATAATCAGTTTTATTTATTTTAATATTAGGATATTTTTCAAAAAACTCGGTTAAACGATTATTAAATTTTTTAATTTTAGCTTCCTTTTTATCTAAATCAGTGCTTGCTAAGCGTAAGGCTTTAGAAAAACTAACAATTAAAGGAAGAGCTGGAGTTCCAGGTCTTAAATCATCATTTGAACCATATAAAATAGGTTTAATTTTAACAGATGATTTTTTATAAAGCATTCCAATTCCTTTAGGGCCATATATTTTATGACCTGACATACTTGCTAAATCGACATCAGCTAAATTAACTGGTATTTTACCGATAGCCTGCGTCATATCACTATGAAATAAGACATTTGGATTTTCTTTATTAATTATTTGTTTAATAGTTTTAAGGGGTTCACGAATTCCAAGTTCACTATTAACTGCACAAATACTAACTAAAATCGTATTTTTCGTAATTAATCTTTTTAAATCTTCAAAATCTATTACACCACTTGCATCATTATCGACATAATCTATAATAAATCCATTAGCTGCTAAATAATTACAGATGCCATAAATACTTTCATGCTCTAATTTAGAAACAATAATATGACTACCCTTTTTACCACGCGATAAAGCAGTTCCAATAAGGGCTAAATTATTGGATTCTGTTGAACCACTAGTATATATAATTTCACTTTCTTTAATATGAAAAATATCACTAATTTGTTTAGTAGCACTTTTAAGTAGTTCATTAGATTTAATACCTAAACTATGCATACTATTAGGATTACCAAAATACTCTTTCGTAACTTTATTATAACTATTTAATACTTCATCTATAACAGGTGTCGTTGCTGAATAATCTAAATATATCACTTTAATCACCTTTTTAATTATAATATATTTTTACAAAAAAGACTACTAAGTTTTTCACTTAGTAGTCAAGTTATGCTAACTTAAGAATTTTAATAATGGACAAAAAATTATAAGTTTACTGCATAACTAGTTTAATCTATATAAATAAAATTAAACCATTTATTAAACGCTTACAATGTATGGATTATCTATAGTTCCATCACCCGCCTATTGCAACTAAAAAACCTATGATAGATACTATTAATATTGTTACTTTTTTATTCATGAAAAAATCACCTACTCTAAGGTGATTATATCATTTAATTACCCCCGCAAGTGTCGAATTTGCGTAAAGATTACAATTTATAGACAGTGGTAGTTTAATTATCACTATACCATACATTTTTAACATTTAAACTAGTTGATTTTGGCATTGGGTCTGGCAAATCTAATTTTACTATTAATGGTAGTTTAAATGATAATCCAAATACCATAGCAGTACCACTAGTTAAACTTTTTAATTTTTCTATAGTTTCAGTACTTACATTACTTGAAATACTACTTATTATTTGTAAATCATTTGGATGATACATTCTAAATGCTATAAAGTTTGAGCATTGTGATAAAGCAGTATTAGATAATTCAGATGGTCTTTGTGTAATAAGTCCTAGTAAGATACCATATTTACGACCTTCTTTAGTAATTCGATCAAAGATATTATATCCTAAAACATTTACATCACTATCATTTTGAACATATCTATGAGCTTCTTCTAAAATTATATGGATAGGAAATGATCCTCTTTCATTTAAATTAGTTGTATAATCAAAAAACATTTTAGTATATATTTTGGCAAGTACTTTAGCAAATCTATCATCTATATAATTTAAATTCATATTAATTATTTGTACTTTACCTTTGGTATTAGTAAACATTTTTCTTATGTAATCACCTTTAGTAATTCTAGCATCTCCTGGCTCAAAAAATCTTAAATTTTCACTATTAATAATTTGTTGCAATCTAATTTTAAGTTGATTATATTCATCATATATTTTTTCACTTTTCAAAGTTCCTTCGCTAATTAAAGCAAAATCTAAGGCATAATATAAATCTTCTAGGTTATAAACAATATTTTTATCAACATCAATTGTGGTAATATTTAGTTTTTGAAATTGTTCTAAAAAATCTACTAAATATTGAACTGCATTCATTTTACCTTGATTATCAATATTTAAACATTGTCTTATAGTTCTAATATATCCTGGTTGAACAATTGGTGTATTTAAATTAATGTCTTTCGTATTATATCTAGTTAAAATCGCTATAATTTGGTCTCTTATTTGCGTTGAATTACGGCCACTTGTTAAAAACTCTAATAAAGCTTCAGCAATAATATCATTTTTATATTTAGCCATTGAAACTGTTTGACCTTTAAAAATATAAACTAATTTTAAAGCTTTTTCTAATATAGGAAGTTGTGATGCTGATGTAGCATTTAATAAAAGCGCTAGATCATCTACTTCTAGAAAATAAGCAGGTATATTAATAATATCACCATCATCATGTTCCATGCTTGTTGTGTAATATTTATACCCCATATTTGGTAATCCATTTATTTTAGATAAGGCACTATTATATTCACCATAAACATCAAATAAAACAATATGAGCATTAGTTGGCATTAAAGTATCATTATGATAAAAAATATTTTGGAGTATTCTTGCTACACCACATGATTTACCAGAACCGGTATTTCCAATTATCGCAAAGTGATTAGCAAAAAAATCATTTATATCAGCACTAATACTATATCCTTCATAATTTAATGATTTTCCAATATATAAATTATCTTGACTACCAATGTCTTGACTACCTAAAAGAAGTTCTAATTCACTTTTATAAATAAGCCTTGGTGTAGTATTAAAGTTAGGCTTTCTTAGTACTCCAGAAATAAATCTATTATTTTTAATTTCTCCTACTAAAAATATTTTAATAATTTCTTCATTCATACTAACTATTTCACCAACAACACTACGGTTATTTTCTTGAAATATAACATGAAAATTTAAATAGTTTGCATCTAATTTATGATTAGCATTTTCTAAATTTACATAGTTTTCTTCTATACTAAGTATTTTACCAAACATTAATATCACCTATTCTAGTAAAATTTTACCACAAAAGAAAAAAGAGGTAAACCCTCTTATTAGACTAAAACATTACCAATGATTATTGCTAGTAAAATAAATAATACTAGAACAATAAATGCTTCTTTATTAAAGCCTTGGCCTTTAAAATCAAAATTATTCATAGGTTAACCTCCTTTTTATATAATAGCAGCTCCAACTATGATCACTAAAAGAATAAATAATACTAGTATAAATGCAGCACCACTTACACCATTATTTGTATTTCCACAACCGTGCATGTCATAACCTCCTTTTCGTATACTCATTTTATTGTACGCGAAAAAGACCAATTGTGTTCTTGTATTTTACCTATATTATTGTTATAATAAATTTCATGGAGGTTAAAATGAAGAAAAAAGTATTATTAAGTTTGTTAATTTTAGGAGTATGTGCTGGATGTGGCAAAGTACCAAAAATGGCTAATGGAGAGGAAGCAGTTGTATCATTTACAAAAGAAGAAAATGCAATAAGTGCAACAGATTTATATAACACAATTAAAGTAAAATATGCTCTTAGTTCATTAATTGATATGATTGATAGTAAAATTTTAGTAGAAAAATATTCTGATAAAGAAAGTGATGCTACTAAAGATGCTGAAAGTCAAATTGAAAACATCAAAAAATATTATGTTGATGAAAATGGTAAATATGATGAAGCTACCCTACTTCAAGCTTTAAAAACATATTATGGTATCAGCACTCTTAATGAATTTAAAGAAATGCTTAAATTATCATATTATCGTGATTTAGCTGTTACTGATTATTCTAAAGAAAAAGTAACTGATAAAGAAATTAAAAAATATTATGATGAAGAAGTTGTTGGTGATATCAGCGCTAAACATATCTTAATTAGTCCTGAAGTTAAAGATGATATGACTGATGAAGAAAAGAAAGCTGCTGAAGAAAAAGCATTAAATACTGCTAAAGAAGTTATTAAGAAACTAAATAATGGTGAAAGTTTTGATAAACTAGCTAAAGAATACTCTGCTGATGAATCTAATAAAGATAAAGGTGGAGATTTAGGCTACTTTAACAAAGGTGCTATGGTTGAAGAATTTGAAAAAGCTGCATATGCTTTAAAATTAAATGCTTATACTAAAGAACCTGTTAAAACTAAATTTGGCTATCATATTATTTTAAAAACTGGTGAAAAAGAAAAAGCATCTTTAGATTCACAAAAAGAAACTATTAGAGAAACAATTGCTAAAAATGCAAGAGAAGCAGATAATGCTTATGCTATTGAAGCAATGGTTGAAATAAGAAAAAATAATGGTATGAAAATTGAAGATTCTGAATTAAAGAAACAATATGATAATTACATTAGTAACCAATTACTTCAAGCCAGAAATTCAAGTAATCAATAAAAAATCCCTAAGGGATTTTTTAAATTCTTTTATTATTTACTAAAGGATTTAAGCTTCTAATTTTAATATTAGGTATTTCTAAATTAGGAATACCTTTTTTCTTTTTAGTTTTAAATTCTGTTAATAATTTTTGAAAAGATTTAACATTTATTTTATTAAAGATATCAAACACTTCTTCTTCATTTAAATAATATAAATCATTATAAGTTATATATTTTTTATCTATTGCATATTTGGTAATTTTAGCTAAGAGTTCCATCATATAATTATCTTCACTAGAATGACAATAAATATCTATTTTTTTACTTATTTCTTTAACAGTTTTAGCTACTTCTAAAGTGTTAAAACCTATTTCATCTGTATTATCTTCATTTTTTATAACTTTAATATCATTTAAAATTAACATAATCGTACTTTTACTTATATTTTCAGTCCAAGCCATCCCAGTTAGAATTAAACCATCTAATCTATCAGCACATAATTTAGGCCTTTCATTATCAACAATACTATATTTTTTAAAATCTATAATATCTCCAATCTTAATATTATCTTTTTTTAAGCATTTAATAAGTTCTTGATCATTTTTTAAAATCATCTCAGTATACTCTTCAGTACTTTCTTGTTTTTCATAATCTTTATTCATATAATCTATAACATGAGAAAAACAAGGTGTTGCTACATCATGAAATAAAGCGGCTATTGTATCCTTTTTTCTTTTCGTTAATCTATAAGTAAGATGTGCAACTGTAAGTGAGTGATCATACCTAGTTATTTTTTCTTTAAAATCATAAATATCTTTCGATGCATAATCCATCCCACAAAAATATCCTACCCTTTTAAGTCTAACTAATGAAGGCACTTTTAAATACTTTTCTAAAAATAAAGGAATATCCCCTAATAAACTAAAATAATAACCTAACATAAACCCACCAAAATAAAATAGGTTAAGACCTATTTTTTATTATCTTTCTTTAAAGCATAATTATTAAGTAATCTTTTTTTAATACTTTGCATTCTAAATAAAACTATTAAAGAAAATACAAATAATAATCCATCAATTACATAATTTAAAATACCTGTTTTATAAATAAAATCAAATATTACTGATACTATAGATACAATTAAGCCAAAAATGCAAAAAATCACAATTGTATTAGATTTTTTATATATTTTATAGTTTTCATCATTTATAAATTCTATTTTTGTATTCTTTTTTTCTTCTTTACTTAACTTATCATAATAAACTTTCATTTAATACCTCACTTATTTCATCACTATTATAACCTTTTTTATACAATTTGTCTTTAATAAAATACTTTAAATCATTGTTTTGATACTTTTTTCCATATTTTTTAATCAAACTATTAACATCTTTTTTAATTATATCTTGATTACTAACTTTAATATTTTCTAAATAATCAATATATATTTCTTTAGGATAGCCTAAATTAATTAAATAATTATTTATTTGTTCTTTTAAAAGATAAGCACTATATTTTTTATTAAATTTAACCTTTTTATCAATTAATTTAATAGCTTTATCTTTAAAATCATATGTTAAATATTTATCTATTTCAGTATCATTAAAACCTAATTTATTTAAATTCCTTTTTATTTTATATGGACCATCGTTATTAAATCTAAAAGCATCACTTATATAACTTTTAATATAAATATCTCTATTTAAATAGCCATCCTTTTTTAACTTATCAATTGTACTTTCAATTATTTCGTTATTATAATTTTTCTTTTTTAAAAACTCTCTAATTTCAACTTCACTACGAAGTTTACTATTTAGTCTTTTAATTGATTCATAATAAGCTGATAAATTATCATTATAAGTAATTATTTCTTCAAATTTTTTACTATCTAATCTTTTATTTACTAGTAAATTATATTTAACTATGACATCATCAAAAAGCTTAAACTTAAGTCCATTACTAAGTTCAAGTTCATATATATTACTTTTTCCTTTTTTAAACTTAACTATCTCCATACTTCAATTATAATACTTTTGTTTGTATAAAGCAAAGAGAAGTATATCAAAATAAAATGATTAGTTTCCTAACCATTTTATACTAATTCTTCATATATAGTACTATCAAAGTTATGTTCTTTTATATCATTATTTTTTATTGTTTTAGTATTTACTAAAAAGTAATCATAACTAATAGCGTTTGTTTCATAATTATTTTTTGGGTCATCATATGTTACATCAATATGTTCCCAGTTATTATTAATATAAACTGCATTCCATACATGAGTATTAGATACAACTTTATAATTTGGAATATTTAATTTATCCATAAATAAACTAAAAGCATCAGCATAACCACCACATATTGCAACTCCATTAATCAAAGCACCATAAGCAGTATCTGCTTTATTACCATAACCATAAGTAGTATTGTTTGCTAAATAATCATGTACTTTTTTAATCTTTTCTTTATCAGTCATTTTATCATTTATTAACATATTAGTAACATAATTAATTCTATTATTTATAATATTTATTTCTTCATTAGAATACTTTTTAGTTACGTATAATCTTATATCACCATTTGGTAAATAAGATATTTTGGTATTATAAGTATAAATACTATTATATGAATTTACTAAGTTATTCACAACATTTAATGTTATACGATTATTTAAAACACCTAAAATATCACTTGCACAACTTACATAAGTATTTGAACATTTAAAATCGTAAAAATCATAACCATTATTAAGCATTTTATATAAAACATTAATTAAATCTTGTTTGTTATTTAATACTTTAACATTGGTATCTTGAACATAATTAATAGTAGTATTTTTAGCATAATTATTCTTATAATATGCAAGTTCATTATTATTAGTATTTATATTTGATGTTAAACTCTTCTTATTATTATCAGAATATACTAAACTAGCGATACCAAATAAGATTAAATCTATAACTATTAGAATTAAAATAATACTTTTTTTCATATCAACCAACCCCCGCTTGATATATAGAAATTATACCACTTTTTACAAAAAATGTCAAGTTTGTGTAAAGAGCAGCATATTAAATATTTCAAATTTATATTTTTATAAGTTCGATTTTATTAATAACTAATTGATATTTATCTAATCTTTTTTCAACATGACTAAAAACCTTTAAAATATCTCCATTTTTAATATGGTTAATATAATGAATACGATTAGGAAAAATCGTTCCATCAATTATACCAGTTTCATCAGATAGTTTTAAAAATGCCATTGTATCACCTTTTTTAGTTTTAATTATTTTAGATGATTCTAATAAATAATAAGAAACAATATTTTTATCAAAATATGATTTTATTTCATTTATTTTAGGACAGTTATATTTACTTGCTGGATGATTTGATACATAAAATCCATACAAGTCTACTTCATGAGCCATAAGTTCATTTAAAGGATACTCTTCATATTTCTCTAATGTAGGAAGAGATACTAATGAGGAATCTAATCCACTTACAAGTTCAGCATAAATATTTGCTGATTTAATATTTTCATTTAAAGTTTTTCTAGTTTCTCCAAAACTATCTAAGGCTCCAGCATATATTAAATTTTGAATAGTTTTAATATTAACACTTTTACCATATGTGCGAGCTACAAAGTCGAAAAAACTTGTGAATTTCCCATTTTTTAACTCTTCATATATATCATTAGTTGCTACTTCACCTACATTTTTAATAACTGATATTGGCATAATAATACCATCATTAATATAATATTGATTTTTACTAATATTAATATCAGGCTTAATTATTTTAATATTTAAGCTTTTAGCTTCATCAATATATTCTTTGGTTTTACTTACAGAATTAATATTAATATTTAAAAGAGATGCATAAAAATACTCAGGATATTTAACTTTTAAATACATCATTTGATAACCAACTATTGCATAAGCAACTGAATGTGATTTATTAAAACCATAATTAGCAAATTTCATAATATAGTTATAGATTTTTTCACTTACATCTTCATTATAACCATTATCTTTAGCTCTAATAATAAACTTTTCTTTTTCTTCTAAAATAACTTTTTCTTTCTTTTTACTAATCGCTCTTCTAATAATATCAGCTTCACCAACACTATAACCCGCTATTTTAGTAAATATTTGCATTATTTGTTCTTGATAAACAATAATACCATATGTTTCTTTTAAAATTGGCTCTAATTCTGGCACAATATAATCTATTTTTTCTTTGCCTTCTTTTCTTTTTATAAAAGATGGAATATTATCCATAGGACCAGGTCTATAAAGGGCAAGCGCAACTACTAAATCATTAAAAGTAGTTGGTTTTAACTTACTTAAAAAGTTTTTCATCCCTTCGCTTTCAAATTGAAAAATACCGGTAGTACTACCAATTGTAAAATTATCTAAAACATCTTTTTCATTTAAATCTATAGAGTTAATATTAATTTTATCAGGTATTGAATCTAAAATACTTGCAATTGTTGTTAAATCTTTAATAGCTAAAAAGTCCATTTTTAAAAGGCCTAAATTTTCTAAATAATTCATAGTATAACCAGTTAAATAAACATTACCGCTTTTAGTTAAAGGAATAATATTATCTAATCTTTCTTTGCAGATAACAACGCCTGCTGCATGAGTACTAATATGCTTTTTCATACCTTCTAACTTTAAGGCATCATACATAACTTTTTTAATATCATGATGACTATTTAAGATTTTAATTACATTATCAGTTAAATTCTCTTTTAAAGTTTTTTTCGGATCAATATATTTATTTAAAGGATTTATATTAATATTTAGGATTTTAGATATTGATAAAAGAGCTTGTTTAGATGCAAAAGTACCATAAGTCATAATTGGCATAACATTAAATTCGCCGTATCTTTCTTTAACATAATTGATAACTTCTCCTCTTTTTAAAGCATCAAAGTCAATATCAATATCCGGCATAGTAACTCTTTCAGGATTTAAAAAGCGTTCAAATAAAAGATTATATTTAATTGGATCAACCATGGTTATACCTAAACTATAAGTAACAAGCGATCCAGCAGCAGATCCCCTACCTGGTCCAACTAAAATGTTATTTTTTCTAGCAAATTTAACATAATCATAAACAATTAAAAAATAATCAACAAAATTCATATTCTTAATAACTTTAAGTTCATATAATAATCTTTGTTTATAGTTATCAGGAATATTTCCATTAAGTCTTTTATTTAATCCTTTAATAGCTAAACTTTCTAAATATTTATAACTATCAGCAATATTTTCATCATAATGAGGAATTAGATTTTTATTAGATGTAAGTTTTAAATCAATTAGACTAGTAAAATTAGATAAATCTGCACATTTAAGGTATGAAGCACTATAATCAAGATTAGTATATTCATTAATAGTTAAATTATCTTTTATCATATTTAAATAATTTAAATAATTAGTATCTTCCTTAGTTATAGCTAGCGCGATATTAAAATAAACGATATCTTTAGTTATTAATAAAGCAGTAGTTTTTTCTTCTTCGTTTTGATAACCAATAAAGACTTTAGTTAAGTTATTAAATTCATTAAATAAATCACTAGATTTTATTGGTAAAACAATGATTAAATCATTTAGATATTTAATAAGTTCCACAATATCTAGCTCATTATCCAATAGATAAGTATTAAGTTTAAATAAATCTTTTAGGCCTTTTTCATCTTTAGCGTATAAATAAATATCTTTATCATTTAATTTGGTACTTAAACCGATAATTGGTTTAATATTATTCTTAGTGCACTCGGTAATAAACTCAATAGTTGCTGATAAATTATCATCGATAACACCTAATGAAGATATATTATTATTTTTAGCATACAAAAGCAGTTCTGGCACTTTTATCATACTAGAAAGCAAACTATAATCAGTTTTAATACTAATACACTCTTTCATACGCTTCTCCTTAAAAATATTATAATATATTTATCTTTAGAAATATACCTTATTTGACTTTTTAGAGAGTTTTTGCTATTATATAGGGCATATTTTAAGGGGGTTATTATGGAAAAATTAGTTATTAGTGAGCGTGATGCAAAATATTTAAATTTGCTTAAATTAGATTTTAGATGTCATAATGAATCAAATTTATATCTTTCACCTTTTAATAAAGATGAAATAATTAAATGCTATTACAATACTAAAAAGCCAGGAACAAGAGAAGCAAGACTTAAAACAATTGAAAATTACCTTGAATTTATTAATAATGAAGATATTCCTGAACTACTTAAACCAAGTAAATATTTTTATATTGGTAAAAACTTTAGAGGACTAGTACTTCCTAGAATTTATGGTAAAAATGCAAGTTTCTATTTAGAAAATGAAAGTGTTCCTTTAAACATTAAAATTGAAATACTAAAACAAATTGGTAATATTTTACAAATAATTAAAAATGCCCCTAGTAAATATGGAGCAGCATTTGCCGATGTTCATAATGATAATTTTATGGTCACTAGCTTAGATTTAGAAAAAAATAATTTAGATTTTAAAACAATTGGTATTGATGCTGAATCAATGAAAGTTCTAGATAATCCGGGTCAATCTAATGTTTATTTAATAACTAATAGTAAATTAGATTTACCTAAATATGAGCATTCATCTTTAATTATGATGAAACCAAGTAGTGAAACGGATATTTATTGTTTTGCTATGATGATTTTAGAACTTATTTCTAGTAATAATTGTATATTTAGTATTAGTTTACAAGATTACTTTTGGTATTTAGATTATTTAGATAAATTAGGTATGGATACTAAGTTATTAGAATCCCTTCGTAGTGTTTGCGAAGATAAAGATAGTATAAATCCTCTTCCATATTTAGATAATATTAAAGAAATACCTAAAGAAGCAAATTATAAAGTTTATAGGAGTAAAAATGGAAGCTATTAATATAAGTAAAAGGAAATATAAACATTTAAAGTATTATATTTTAGAAGAAAATGTTGTAAGTACTGAAGGTACCTTCTACTATAACCCTTATAATAAAAAAGAATTATTAAAACTATATGATACTTTAGATAAGAAATATTTAGAATATAAAAAAGATGCTTGCTTAAGTATAATAAATGCTAAAAATATTATTAATGTACCAGAACTTAATTTACCCAAAGATCTTTTATATGTAGATAATGAATTCAAAGGAATTGTAATACCTAAAATAACTGGTATTAATTCATCCATTATTTTATCTGATAATTTTGTTTCTTTAAAAAGCAAATTAGGTATTTTAAAGCAAATCGGTAGTATTTTACAAAGAATTAAAGAAAATGGTAAAGATTTAAATTTATCTTTTTCTGATGTTCATCCGGATAACTTTATGATTGATAGACAAAATACTGTTATAGGAATAGATACTGATAGTATGACTATTAAAAACTATCAAGGTAGAATAAATTATTTTTTACATAAAAATCCTTGGATTAGTAAAATAGATAAATATCATACTGGAATTTATGGTTTAATTGATTCAGATAGTAATACCGATATCTTTTGCTTTATTATGATGATATTAAATGTTTTATCAGGAGAAAAAATTTATACTTTATCTTTAGATGATTATAAAAAATATCTAGATAAATTAGATAAATTAGGTATTAATAGTGATTTATTAAAAGCATGTGCTAGTCTTTATGAAAATGGTAAAAACAATATTAATCCTTATTTATCTTTAGATAATATATCATTTAATGAAGAAAACCAAGGATATATTAAAGTTTTAAAGCATTAATCGTTGACAATTAAGCATAAACTATGATAAAATCAGTAAGAATTTTAATTAAGGAGGAAAACAAATGGCAAAAAATATTATGAATGCTAAACCTTTATTTGTTAAGTTATCATCTCACGCAAATAATAAAACAAACAGTAGACAAAATCCTAATTTACAAACCTATAAAATTAATGGAGTTAAAGTTAGATTAACTGCCAGACAAGCAAGAACATTAAGAAAAGAAGCATAAAACATCTACGGATGTTTTTTTACATGAAAAAATTGCAACGAACATTGCAATTTTTATTTTGTAGTAAAGAAATCATTAAAAATATTTTCTTCATCTTGTAACATTTCAGTAGTTAATTCATCAAAAGCATTAGTTTGTTTAGTTGAATTTCCGGTAACTAATTTTATGCCAACACCATTTTCAACATAAACAAAGTTTGGTGCATAAATTCTTTTCTCCCCTATTTTTACTTCCTTATTATCACTAGTTACTAAAGAATAATCTTTAAGTAAATTTTTCATATGATCCATAATAGTATAATAAGTTGAAGCAGCTGGAGTTACTAATTCTGGTTTATTTTTCTTATTTAATTTATACTTACTTCTTAATACTTCATTACCATTATCATCCCAAATTTTAATGTAATAAATCTTATCAATATTGTTATTATTTGCTACTAAAGTAGCCTTTTCAATAACACTTCTACACCATGGGCATAATGGGTCTCCAAAGTAAACATAAAATGTTTCTTTATTTTCTAGTTTTGTAACTAACTCTTCTGGGGTGATTTTTTCAAATGGATTAACTTCCGGAATACTTACTGTGCGATGTTGTTTACCAAATGCATTTTCTTTACCATTTAATGTTTCATACTCATTTTTAAATGCCAATGAGCTTTCTGTTGGTTCCTTAGTTTTTTTTGTGCAGCCAAAAATTCCTAAGACTAAAAACGCTACTAGTAAAATGCTAAATATTTTTTTCATCTTATCCTTCTTTCTAAAAACATTATATATTTTTAAATAAACAAAGACAATAAAACTAAAGTTGAATTTACTAAAATATAAGTTGAATTAAAACAAGAAGCCTTTTTAGACTTCTTGAATAACAGCAATAATCATTGGTTTACATTCTGTTTCATTATAAAAATATTTACTTAATTTTTCTCTTACTTCAGTTTTAATACTATTAAAATCAACATAATTATTATTCGTATTATTATAAATTACTTCTAAAGATATCTTTTTAATTTCTTCAATCATTTCTTTAGAATCTTTAACATAAATAAATCCTCTAGTAGTAATTTCAGGTCCAGCTAATAAATGTTTATCTTTTTTAGATAAGGTGGCACTTACTAACACAATACCATTTTCAGAAAGCATTTCACGATCTTTTATTACTAAATCGCCTACATCTTCACTTGATGATCCATCAATTAAGACATCATCAATAAAAATATGTTCATTTGTATCTAATAATTTTTTATCATCAATTTCTACAATATCACCATTTTGTTTTAAGATAATGTTTTCTGGTTTATAACCTAAATTACTTGCTAAATCAGCAGCCCCTACCATAAAACGATATTCTGCCTTTACTGGCATAAAATATTTAGGTTTAATTAAATCTAACATAATCATAATATCTTCTGATGAAGCATGAAGGCTTATTCCTTTATCTTTTGGCATATCAATTTGATTAATACCCATTATAGCTAATTCATTTTGAATTTTAACAAAAGCTTTTTCATTTTCATCATATTTTGGTTCAGCAAAACATACTGTATCAGTATTTTCTAATTTAATATATTTATCATTACCAGCTAAAATTTTTTCAATAGCATTATATGGTTTAGCACGATCATCACAAACTAATAAAATTGCATTACTATCATTAATATTAGATAAATCCCCTATTAAATCATCAGGAATATCAATATATTTTTCATTTATTGCCATATTAACAATACTCTGTAATTTTTTACCCATAACAATAACTTTACGATGAGAGTTACGAGCAGCATTTAATATTCCTTCAATTGTATATAAATGAACATGAAGGGCACTAAAAATAATACGACCAGGTGCTTTATTTATGACATTTTTAAAAAATGATACTAAATGATGATTAGGTGACGTATGCCCAATATTTTCAGAAAATGATGCTTCACATAAAAGCGCTAAAACACCTTGTTTTCCGACATAAGCAATTTTACCTAAATCCATATGATATGCTCCCATCATTGATGGATCAATAATAAAGTCTCCCGTATAACAAATTGCGCCATCAGGTGTATTTATAACATACATTACACTATCAGGGACAGAATGATTAACATTAATTGGAAAGATACTAACATCACCAAAATTAACTTTTTTATGTGGCTCAATTAAATGTAAATTTTTTTCATTTATACCATCTAAAAGCATTTGATTTATAGTATATTTAGTAGCATAGATTTTAATATCTGGGATAATATTTATTAAATCAGCAACTCCCCCATAACTTTCAGGATGAGCATGCGTAATAAATACTCCTTCAATACGATTTTGATTTTCTTTAAAAAATGAATAATCAGGAATTATATAATCGATTCCAAAATTAGAATCATTAGCATATTTTAAACCAGCATCTAAGATAAATAAACGGTTATCTATATCTATAACATAAGTATTTTTACCATTTTCATCTAATCCACCCAAACCAAAAATTTTAATTTTACTCATTTTATAACCTCTTTCTTATATATTAAAGCTCAATCGACTTACTAATTATAGCAAATCTTTAGACTTTTAGCAAATAGTTTTAAAATTAATTAAATAGAAAGTATTTTATTGATACAATTACTTTCTTTTGATATAATGAATATGGAACATTTGATGTGAGTGTCAGCCTCCAATTATACAGAGAGGAGGTAGAATAATGAAAACTAAAAATTTTATTATTAAAATTTTAAAGCTCATTGCTATAATTATATTGTTATCTACCTTATTAGTTTTAGCAATAAAAAAATAGACACTCTATAGTAGAGTGCCACCCTATTTTTAGAGGTTGACATTCACTTACAAGATTGAATGTTCCTCTTTTTTATTTTATGCAAATTTCACTTGCATATTCATTATATCAAAAGTATATATATAAATCAAGTACTATAGTTCTGCAATATATTCTAATAATTTAATAAACATAGTAATATATTTTGGATGTAAACCTTTTCTTTTTAGTTTACGAATGCCTACTCTTTTATGTTTAATATCTAGATCACTAAATAAGATACTAGCTATTTGTTCTTTTAAATCAGTATTAATCTGTAAATCACTAACGATTGAATCAATATCATCAGAAATAATTCTTTCAGCATCTATTTCAATATCAGTACCTCTACAGTTAATTGACAATTGCTTAGTTGATGGAATATTATTTACTTCAACAACAAAATCATTTGCTTCGGGATAAGATTTAAAGTTAGTTATTTTTTCTTCCCCAACATAAACTAATACATCTGTTGGTTTTCTAGTATTTCTAAATCTAACTTTATATGATCTTGTTTCTGGTAAAACTTCTTTTTTACCTTCAACTAGACGAATAATACATGTAAAATTATTGGCTTGATAATTATAATCAATATCACTTATGGCATAATATCCATCTTCATATAATGAACTTATACCATCATCTTCATACAATTTATAAGTATTACTAGCACCAGGGAATATATGAATATCTAAGGCTTTAGGTGCTGAAGTATTATTTATATCACCACTTAATTCAGCAAGTGGGATAATCGTCCCTCTTTTAGCAAATACAGGATAATCTTCATCTTTAAAGAAAGTAACATATCTTTTACCACCAACATATTTCTTACCCGTTTTAAAATCATACCAAATACCATTAGGTAAAAATATTCGATGAACAGTACGATTCATAAGCAAATCTTTTTTAGTTGTAATTGGTGCGATAAATAACTCTGTTCCAAAATAATATTCATTTTTATATAAAGGTTCATCATATATTTCAGGATATCGATAATAAACTGGTTGAATTAATGGAAGGCCAGTTTTAGCATATTTATATCCTTCTGTATATATATAAGGAATTAATTGATGTCTTAGTTTTAAGTATTCTTTAACAACGGAAAAAGTTTTAACATCCCAAAGCCAAGGCTCTCTTTTATAATAATGCGAACTATCAGATGATAATCTAAAAATTGGAGAATAAGTTCCAAGTTGGCAAAATCTCATATAAAGTTCAGAATCTTCTACTCCACTTTTAAATCCACCGATATCATGACTCCACCATGAAAGCCCAATATTAGAGCCCCGTGAATTGAATTCTGGTAGCATATTTAAGTTTTTCCAACTAACAATTGTTTCTCCACTATAAAGACATGGATATCTATGAGATGCAATTTCACCATTACGAGATAAAATCATCCCTCTTTTATTAACATATTTTTTATAATTTTCAAAATGATATCTATTAAGTGCTCGAAGGGTATATAAATCTTTAGGATTATTGTAATCTATCCAAAAAAAGTCAGTTCCCATATCATCTAAAGGTTTAATAAATTCATTAAAATAAGCAGTTACCATATCTTTATTAAAGACATTAAATGGAATTATACCACTACTCTTTTTCTTTTCATCAAAAGTATAACCTGTTGCTTCTTTAAAACGGTTATATGCTATTTCTTCTGGATGAATACCTTCTAAAGGATTTATGTTTAAACCTATTTTAATATTATTATTATGCAAATAATCAATTAAATTTTTAGGATTTTCAATTAATTTATAGTTAAAAGTAAAACCATTATTTACCCCTTCATGTTTTAAATGCCAAAGTGGTCCCATTAGAAAAACTGATAAAGGAATATCATTTCTTTTAAAATCTGCAATTAAAGTCTCTATACTTTTACTATCATATTCAATATTTTTATTCCACCATATGCCTAAAGCAAATCTAGGTATTAAAGCTGGTTTACCAGTAAGTTTAAAATAATCTCTTAAACAGAAACCAAAATCTTTACGATACATAAATACATAAGTATCTACTCGATTATCATTTCTTTTACTATAAGTACCATCAGGATTTAAAATTAAACTTTTAGCATCATCAATTGAAACAAATCCATCAGTTGAATATAACCCTTTTTGATATGTAGCTTCTCCATCAGCATTATCTAAAGAATATGCTGTTCCTTTAAAGTTTCTTGCTTCACTTGAACCTAAATACCAATATTTATCACTATTATTAAGTGATATTTTTAAATATTGATCTGGACTTGCTTTAGAGCCCATAAAAGGCATTTCTTTTTGATATTCTAATTTAAAATATTTTGTTGATATAACTAAAAAATTATTATCTTCTTGTTTAATAAATCTAGGAACAGGGAATCTTCTAAATATTATTTGTTCAGTTGGTCTATCTTCAAATTCACCATTAGGAGAATATTCTAGTCTAACTAATATATCACTAAGAATCGTAATACGATATTTTTTACCTGTAATTATGGCATCATAAAGCGATGTAGCCTGTTCATAATTATCTACTTTAAAATGTTCTTCTAAACTAGCCATATTACCCTCTCCTATTATTAATATAATAACACAGATTAAACCATTAAACAATAAGCAAAATAATTGACATTTTGAATAAAGTTCAGTATAATAACAACTTTGTGAAAGGGGGGCAAATACATGATAGATGATATAATTTCAAATGGAACTGAAGTTTTAATATTCCCTTATTATGATATTTGTGAAAGTTTACAAAATAATAATACTACTTATGAAAAAGGAATTGTTGTTTTTAGTACAGAAAGTGATGATTTAGCATTAAATGGTTCACCATATTCAAGAAGAATATATAAAATTGTTAAAGAAGATGGAACTTTCATTTCCGCAGTTTTTGGTTATCCAAGTGTATTAACTAATTATTATATTCGTACTAAAGAATTTCATATTGTATGCTTAACAGATGAAATTTTTAAAAATCAAGAAGAAATTACTAAATTAAAAAATAGAAATGCTGAAATAAGCAAAACAATTAATTTGTTAGCAAATGAAAATATTGAAAAAAGTATTTTAGTTAATAGTAAATAATTGACAAAATGCGTACATATAATATATAATACTAATGCGTTTATGAGGCAGGATTCTAAAAATCTTTATAACGTGTTTATTTGAAATAACTTTAGTAACTTAAACTGCCTAAGGGAAAAAGATAATAAACACCCTATAAAGTGATAGAATGACTCTTTCGCTAAGAAAGGAGAAAAATTATGGCAAGATATACTGGTCCTGTGTATAAGAAAGCAAGAAGATATGAATTCTCTATTTTAGAAAATGGTAAAGAACTTGCAAGAAGACCTTATGCACCTGGAATTCATGGAACAAGTAGAAGAAAGAAATCAAGTGAATATGGTGTTCAGTTAAATGAAAAAAATAAAGTTAGATTTATGTATGGTTTAACTGAAAAACAATTTGCTAGAACTTTTGAAAAAGCTTCTAAAATGAAAGGTATTACTGGTGAAAACTTCTTAAAACTTTTAGAAAGTAGATTAGATAATGTTGTATATCGTATGGGACTTGCAAGTACTAGACGTGCTGCTAGACAATTAGTTAACCATGGACATATTTTAGTTAATGGTAAATGCGTTGATATTCCATCATATACTGTTAAACCAGGAAGCACTATTTCAGTAAAAGAAAAATCATTAAATCATCCAGCAATTAAATTATCATTAGAAAATACTTTAAATCGCGCAGCATTTGTAGAATTTGATGATAAGAAAATGACAGGTACTTATATTAGATTACCTGAAAGAAGCGAACTTAATGCTGATATTAATGAATCATTAATAGTTGAATACTATAATAGATAAAATGCCTTATTGGCATTTTATTTTTTTGCAAATTTTTAATTTTACTCTAGTATTTATCACTAAAATTTTATATAATAAAGTTTAATTTGTGGGTGATTTTGGATGAATGAAAAAGATTTAAAAATATTTGAAAGTTTAATTGATAAAACTAGTAAACTTTATGATATGTATACCCTACTAAGTAAACTAGATGATGAAAAAGGAAGTACAAGTCAACTTGACTTAATTAATGATAGTAATTTACTTATTGAAGAAATAGATGTTTTACTTGAAGAAAATGAAAATAATCATTCATTTATCCATGGGGCTAAAGAATTAATAAAGCAAATGAATCCTAATATTATTAATGAAAATATATTCTTTGCTTTTGCTAGTAAGAAAACTTTAATTTTAAAAAGAATTTATGATTTTCTAGTTAAAATAGAAAGCTCTGACCCTAAAAGTTTTATTAGTAATTTAACCGGTTATTTTAAACTAAAAGCAAAGGAAAACCCTAATTATAATACTTATTTATGTATGACTTTGCCTGATTTTAAACTAGAAACTATTTTAAGAACATGTGAAATGTTAGAAGAAACTAACCTTAAAGAAATTAAATATAATTTAGCCTTTTTAGATGAAAATGCTGACTATATTTTAAAAGATGAATATTATGAAAAAGTTCCTCACCTTTTTGAACAAAATACTAATCCAGATACTGTTTTCTATTTAGAAGATGGTGTTAAAGAAAAATTTAGAAATGTTTATGGTATACTTCTTTTAGAAAAAACAGTTAATTTATATGCTAAAAACAAAAATAAAAATGAAAAAGTTAAAACCTATTTACAAATTATAAGTCGTACTGCTTCTTTATTTATTGATGATAAATACTTATATGAAGGATTAAATAATTTAGAAAAGGTAAATTCAAATTTATCATCATATATTAAAGAAAATCGTCAAAAAGATTTAGAAATTGCTAATAAATTTGAAAATGAAGTATGTAAAGAAACTTTAGATATTATTAAAAAGATAATTGAAATATCTAGTAGTATCAAAAATATTTATAATTCTCTTATAGCATTAGAAGAAAAAGAAGGCATTAATAGTAAGCATTATCAAAGTATGTTAAATTATTTAAAAATTACTTTAGAAGAAGAAAAAACTTTATATGAATACTTTAATATGGCTGATGGTGAAATTGTGCCTGCTTATAATTATGTTTTAGAATTAATTAATAAAAAAGGCTTTCGTTTAACTGATACCCCTATTGCTTTAAAAGATAATGAAGATGAACTTATTATGGCTAGAATATCTAATAAGTTATATAATTTAACTTTAGATAACGATATTTTCTTTCATGACATAATTGCAGATACTTATGAAGAAGCTATGGCTACTACTGAAGAAGATTTTGCTTTTATTAAGTATAATATTAAAACTTATGATAGTATTTATAGCCGTGAAGTATTAAGATTTGCTTTAAAAGAAATTGATGATAACTATTATTATAAATATAATTTAGCCTTTTTAAATAATTGCATTGAAGGCTGTTTACTTAATAATTCATTTGTAAATATGCCACTAGACTTTAGCGATTTTGTAAAAAACTCTTACCCTAACGTTTCAAACTCATTAGTTTCCAATGTCAATAATGATTATGCACTTGCTATGCTATCTTTATTTATTGATGATATACCTGCTTATGATGATGAAGATATTTTTGGTGAAAGTGAAATAAATTTTGATGATATAGCTTTAGATAATTATGAAGAAAAAGATATTGAAGAAATGGAAAATATTGAAAATGATGAAGAAATAGATAATGATGATGATACATTAGATGAAGAATTAAACTCTAATGAAGATAAACTATTTTATAATATTTTAATTGCAGAACTAAAAACTTGCTTACTTTTTGCAGATGAAAAAGGCATCGAAAAAATTAGAGAAGAAATATTAAAAAGAGAAATGCAATATCATGAAGGACACACACTTATTTTTAAACAAATAAATGAAATAATTGATAACTATAAAATTTTATGGCAAGAAGTTAATAAAAATAGTGATATTAAAAAGAATAAGAGGTAAAAAATGGAATTAGAATTAATGGGTTTAATAGATAATATTTTAGAAATAACATATCGAATATATAATTGCTATGAAAAGTTAATTTATTTAGAATGCAATAAAGATTATCTTGATTATAAAAATAAACTTGCTAAAGAAATTAAAACTTTAAAAGAACTTAAAAAAGAAGAAAATAATGCATATTATGAATTTAGAAATAGTTTACCATACACAGTTAAAACTTTATCACATATTGAAAATCATCTTAAAAGTGGTTTAGAAGATAAAGATTTATATTGCATTTCAAGAGTATTTACGACATTAAATATGATAAGCTATGAATTATTTCTTGAAAATATGGAAATGCTTCCAGATAATATTATAAAGTTAGAAGTACAAAATCATTTAACTAGTCTTGGTTTTGATAGTGATGAAACTAAAAAAGTAATGTTTGAAATTATTCCTTTTGTTGAAGAATCTGTTTCAGGCGCAATTTATAATTTAAATGATAATTATAATAAAACTATAAAGAGTAATTTTAAAATAAATTATCTTAAAAAGAAATATTTAACAGCTTTTAAAAAAGGTGCTTTAATTGAAGATGATTTAATTGAAAATAATTTTGAAAAATGGAAAAGCAATTTAAAAAATCAAATGAAAGATGTCTTAAGTATTGACGATAGTGCTAAACAAAAATTATTATCTTTAATGCTTGCTCCTGCTGTAAGAGAAACTATTGCAGATTTTATGAATGAAGATGATCCAGAAAGATTAGATGAATTACGTACTATTTTTGTAGCTTATATGCTTCATTTAGATTATTTGGATTTACAAACATACTATGGTTTAATTAGTAGTTTATCTATTATGTTTAATTTTAATGCTAATGTTCTTTTAGAAGAAATTAATAAAGTTATTTATAGTAGAAAATATAATAAAAATGAGGAAGGTAAAACATTATGAATGATGAATTAATAGAAGAAATTGAAGCTATATTTAAAATAGATTTGAATATTAAAAAAGCTTATAATAAACTTATGACAATTGACTTACTTGATGGTAAAATTGAACGTTTTAATGAAGCTAAAAATGATATTTTAACTATCTTAAAAAAATTATTCGATTATGAAAATTCAACAATTGATTTTTTAGTTGATAGTGATGAAGCAATGGATGCTTTAAATTATTTAAATAATTTTGATAGTATTTTTATCACTGATGATTTTAGATTATGCAAAAATAGATTAAGAAATTATTTAAGTAATAAATTATTAAAAACAGCTTTAGAAATTCAAGATGAAGAGTTTATAGATGATTATTTAATAAATGAATTTATAACTTACATTACAATTACTCGTCAGTTTACAAAAGAAGAAATGATTGTTTTAATTGAAAATGTACTTCCTAAATTAAATGAATCTTTAATAAAACATTTTATTTTAACTCTTAATAATGATATAAAAAATGAAACAAATTATTATAATAAAAAAGAATTACTTAAATTAAAATATGAATTTTTACTTGAAAAAGGTAAAGACGTTGAAATTAGTGTTTTAAATAATAATTTAAATGCTTCTTTAAATAATGATTTATCTTCAATAAATGTTGATAGTTCATTAAAACAAGAGTTAATAAATTTTGAAGTTATGAATAATTTATATAATAATGTTACTATTTTATCAAGTGTTACAGAAAAAGAAATTGCTTTAGAAGAACTTATTTGGTTTAAAACATATATTCTTTATATCGATGAAAATATGTTAACTACATTAAAGAATTATATAAATGATGTTAATTTCCAAAATAATGATGTTAAATTAGAATTAATAGATAATTTAAATAATGTTGATAAACTAAAACATATGCACAATCAAGATAAAAAAGGTTATCACAAATAAAAAATTCTGCAATAAGATATGCAGAATTTTTATTTTAATATAATGTTTTAGATTATATGTCTAAATTGATGGGTTATTGAGGGTCTAATTTAAATTAACGGCATTCTCGCATTTCATATGCTGTAGTACTATTTGTTACACATCTTGTCTCACTTGAACTGATAGTACACCAGTATCTAGTAATATGACCAGCAGCTCCACTACAAACGAGTGTTGAATTTAGACATTGAGCAGAACCGGCTGAATAAACTCCGCAATTAGGTAAAGAATCAGTTGTATACATATCATAGTGAATACATCTGCAATATCCACCAGCGGCTGATGGGCAATTACATTCATATCTTTTACCATCATTAAAGGCATTTATAATTTTTTGCCACTGAGTATTAGATTTATTACCAGCATTAATATATTCTCTATATGCTCCTGTGGAAAGACATATAGGGGTACTTGAATTAAATATTGTACATACATACCTTTCATTTAAATTATTAGCATTATATTTTATGAATACAGCCGTTCCTAAAGACCTCCAATTAGAAACACCTTGACTCGCACTTGTAATATTGCCATATGCATAAACCCAACAAGCACCAGTATTACACGCACTTCCACCCCAATCTGATGGACAGTTTTCTCCAGTATATTTATCTGTTTTAGTTCTTTTATATGTTCCACCACCACAAGTTTTACTACATTCTGAAGTTTGAGTATAATTTACTATATTACATTTCTTATATAATTTGAAACCATTAGAATGAGTAGTAGTTGAATTTCCTATTGCATCTTCGGCATAAATCCATAAATAATTAGTACTACCATCAGTATTATTTTTACTAATTGTTCCACCATTTGTAAAAGTTAAATTAAATGAAGGTGCCGTTGTGTTAGATGTTGACCAAGCATATTTTAAGTTTTTGACTGGTGTATTATTTGCATCTGTAACAGTTACTGTAGTTGATACACTTTCAGCATATGAACTATTACCATTTGTTCCAAATGTTATTGTAGGACCAGTTTTATCTATCTTCGCATGATAACTTCCTATTGATGATGGTGTGAATGCTCCACTTGTTATTTGATATCTTATATAGTATTCTCCTGTTACTGTTTTATAATCAGATATTACTTGATTATTTGTTGCTGTTATATTTGGTGTACATGTATTATTAGTATCTTTACAATATTTAATTGTATAATTACTTACATTATTTTCACTACCTTTAATTATTTTAAAATCTAATCCTGTATTACTCCATATATTAGCCACAACTTCGGTATTTGTTCCTGTTTTAAATGCTTTAATACTTACTGTTGGCGTTACTTTATCTATTTTGGCTACTACACTTATGCTTTCACTACAGTTTCCAGCTCTATCACAAGCTCTAAAATATCTTCTTGTCTCTCCATTTCCTTCTATTTTATATAATTCATTATTACAATTATAATTATAGTTTACCCATGTTTGATTATCTATTGATATTTGATATTTATCTATTCCACTATGAGCATCATTAGCGCCTGTGGGACCTCCTTTTTGCGTTGTACATGTTCCTTCTATAAGTCCTGCTGGTTGCGTAGCATATATATTTCGATTAGTCCACTCTCCATTATAACTACTAAAGTCTCCATATACAAAACTCATGGTTGGTGCGCTTGGTGCTGTATTATCTAAATAATATGGCCCTGTTATTTTTGATGATAGTTCTATCTCATTTGCTGTTTTTACTTCTGGAGTTAAATGTAAATAATATACTCCTGTTACATTTTCTATTTCTACTTCATAT
>CACZQI010000014.1 GCA_902783345.1 uncultured Erysipelotrichaceae bacterium | reverse complement strand
ATTAGATACATGGAAAATAAATGAAGGCAATAAAAAGCTTGCAAGACGAGAAGGATACCAAGAAGGCATGGAAAAGGGCATGGAAAAAGGTATGAAAGAAAGCTCTATTGCAATTGCTAAAAATTTATTGAAAATGAAATATTCTATAGAACAAGTAAGTAAAATAACTGATTTATCTAAAGAAGAAATAGAAAAATTAAGATAATATCTTAAAAATTTACTGATTTTACTTTACATAAATGAAACATGCATGTTATAATTATTTTACAGATTTAAGTGGGCAGAATTCCCACTTTTATTAATGTATAAGGAGGTTTATGCAAAAAGTTTTAAAAGAAATAGAAGGCTTAATTGAAGGCCCAATGAAAGAAATGGATATAACAGTTGATTCTATTGAATATGTTAAAGAGAATAATTACTATTTTTTAAAGATTGTTCTTGATAAAGTAAATGGTATTGATTTAGATACAATTGTAGAAGCAACTAATGTTATTAATCCGATATTAGACGAACATGATTTAATTAAGGATGAATATATCTTAGATATATCAAGCAAAGAAAGAGGTTAGACAAAATGGGAAAGAAAGTAAAAGAAGAAGAAAAAGAATTCCAAATGGATGGAGCAGCTTTTATTAAAGCAGTTAAAACTATTACCGCTGAAAAAGGTATAAGTGAAGATATTGTTTTTGAAGGTATGGAGCAAGCGTTAATAACAGCATATAAGAAAAATTTTAATTCTAAAACTAATGTTAAAGTTACAATTAATAGAGAAACTGGAGATATTAAAGTTTATTCTTATTTAGTAGTAGTTGATGATTATATTGATGGTGAAGAGATAGTAGATGAAGAAGGAAATATTACTTATACAGAACCTGAAATAAATGAAGATGCTCAAATATTATTAGAAGATGCAGAGAAGTTAGTACCAGGAATTAAAGTTGGTGAAACAATTGAAGAAGAAGTAACTCCTCATGATTTTGGTAGAGTAGCAGCATCAACGGCTAAGCAAGTTTTAACTCAAAAAATTAGAGAAGCTGAAAGAGAATCAATTGTATCAGAATTTTCTGGTAAACAAGATGAAATAATGGTTGGTATGCTTGCTATGGAAGATGCAAAAAACTATTATGTTGATTTAGGTAGAGCAAGAGGTATCTTACCAAAATCAGAAATGATACCTGGTGAAACAGTTAAAATGGGATCAAGTATTAAAGTATATTTACAAAAAATTGAAGCAACTACTAAAGGACCACTTATCTTATGTACTAGAAAAAATAATGGTTTTGTTAAAAGATTATTTGAAACTGAAATTCCAGAACTTGCTGATGGAACTCTAGTTTTATATGGGGTAGCAAGAGAAGCTGGCGTTAGAAGTAAAGTTGCAGTTTATTCAACTGATTCAAGAATAGATCCAATTGGAACATGTATAGGTGAAAGAGGAAGTAGAATTGCTAGTATTTTAGCAGAACTAAATGGTGAAAAAGTAGATTTAATTAAATATGATGAAGATGAAAGCGTATTCATTGCTAATGCTTTATCACCTGCTAAAGATGTTATTGTAAATATAATAGATAATACTAAAAATAGAGAGGCACTTGCAATTGTTAATGATGAAAACTTATCACTAGCAATAGGTAAAAAAGGAATTAACATTAAACTTGCTAGTAAACTTACTAAATTTAGAATTAATGTTAAAACTTTAGAGCAAGTAACAAAAGAGGGCAATGAAAACTAAAAAAATACCAATGAGAATGTGCATAGTTTCTCACGAAAAACTCCCTAAAAAAGATTTAATTAGAGTAGTGCATTTTGAAGGAAATACTTTTGTTGATGTAACAGGTAAACAAAATGGTAAAGGATGTTACCTTAAAAAAGATGTAAATGTTATAAACGAAGCAAGAAAGAAAAAAATCTTAAATCATATATTTGAAACAGAAGTTTCCGATGAAATTTATGAAGAATTATTAAAGTTAGTATAAATTTATAGAAAGAGGTGAGCATATGAGTATTAAAGAATATGCTGAAGAAATGGGTTTTACAGTACAAGAAGTATTAAATAAATGTAAAGAACTTGGTATTAATATATCTAATGCTGATGAAATTTTAAGTGATGATGATTTTGTTACTTTAGATTTATCAATGAATTTAATTAGTACAGATAGTGAAACTAATTTTGAAGAAATGGATGCTTTAGATGATGCAGTTGATGAATTATTAGGACATAGTGTTGAATTTT
>CACZQI010000013.1 GCA_902783345.1 uncultured Erysipelotrichaceae bacterium | reverse complement strand
TTTGTCCACAGGGGTGTGGTATAATGGTAGCATAGGAGTCTCCAAAACTTTTGATGGGAGTTCGATTCTCTCCACCCCTGCCAGTAGAATATTTGCTCTAACTTTAATGGTTAGAGTTTTTTTATTGCCATTTATATGATTCTATGTTATAATATGAAACCTATGGGGGGAGGTATTCTATATGAAAGAAGCGTTTTTAAATATATTGAGAAAAGAAATAACAAAAGAACTCAATGGATTATCAGAATACAATGAAATGGCAAGATTAAGTCAACAAAGAGTTAAAGAAAGTCCTATAGGAATATTTGGTTTAGATGATGGATATTTTTTAGAGAAAACTGAAGAGCAAATAATTATGGAAATATATAAAAAACATATTAGTGAAATTAATGAAGAGGATACAAATGATATATATTATTATGTTGGAACTTTCGTAGATGTACTTGACGAAGGGGGATATTATCAACAATTAGGAAAAGATGGATATTTAGCTTCATATACAGATGATGTAATTAATTATGTTCCAAAAGAAGTTTTAAGAGATGATCCTAAGGCTGAATATAGGATTTATGCTAATGTTGAAGGAATATATGAATATCGACTAAATCTAGAGGATGCTGATGAATTTGAAAGAACACATACTATAATATATGATGAAAAAGCCAATAATTATCAATCAAGTGCATATTGGAGAATGTGCAATGTTACGGAAGATTTTATTATAACTTCTTTTAAAGAAAATCAAACCAAAGCACGTAGTTTAATTTTGCGAAAATATAATACAAACAAATAATATTAGAAATTATTATTTATATTTTGTGTATAAATTTCTTAAACAGTTTTAAACAGTATATCAATCTATTTACTAAATTCTTGATCTATGATATATTATTTATAGCAACTGAATAGCATATAAGTAGTTTCACAATGGGTAACTACTCGTGCCATTAAGTAAATGAAGGTAGCAAAGCTACTTTTTTTCATGATATAATTGTTGCGGAGGTAACTATGAGTAAGTATGATCCATTATGGAAATACGTTAAAGACAATAATAAAGATGAATATAAATTATCTTTTGAAGAAGTAAAGAAAATCGTTGGCTTTGAATTTGACCATGCTTTCTTAACATTTAAAAAAGAGTTATTAGATTATGGTTACGAATTTAAAAAATTATCATTAAAAGAAAAATGGGTTATGATTGTTAAAAAGAAATAGAAGTTTATAACTCCTATTGATTACTTGCCATTAAAATAATAAAATATTTAGGAAATTCCTAAATATTTTTTCTTTTCTTTAATTTATTCGTTATTTGTTTCTCCATTCTTTTATATTTTCTTCTACAATATCAGATGGAATCATATAACCCGTTCTAAAATGTCTAAATATAGTTAATTTTCCTGAAATATTAATTCCTACTATTTTCATATTTTCACTTAATGCAACTCCACCACTATTTCCTTGTTTCATGTATGCATTGCTGTTATTATAAAAGAATCTATCAAAAATGAAATAAATTGTTTAAATTTTATAATTGTTATTGACAATTTTTTCTTTTAAAGAGTTTAAAAGAACATGGATTGTAAAATAAAAAATTACAGTTTATTTAAAATGCTAAAAGAGTTTTTGCTTAATTTTTAAATTTGTGATATATTTTTAATAGGTGATAGATTATGAATATGTTAAATGGAAATGAAACAGAGCAAACAAAGAATTTAAAGGCTTTAATGGATATGTTTGTAGCAATTAAAAAATTAAATGTTTATTATACATTTGATCAATCAGTTGATATTTTGGATATTTACTTTAACACAAATGATCCAAAATATATAACAACATATGATGATATTAGAAATTTTGTAGTAAGTAGCCAAATGAGAGATAAGATTTTTCCTTTAGTAGATGGTAAATATAATCATTTATTTGATTTTATTAATGAATTATATCCTACAAACAAAAAAGAAGAAGAACATCATTTAAATAGATAATATGGTTGAAGATACGATTTATAGATTGCTTTCTTTGCCACTAACTTTAGCTTCATTTGCTAGTCCTCATAATGAGTCATTTGAAGATTTATTAATGTTGGATAATGAAAGAATTATGAGTTATTCAGTTAGTTTAGTTGGCGAAATAGATGATTTAATTAATAAAGGATATACAAAAGAAGAAATAAAGGATTTAATTATAAAATGTGAATTTACTAAAAATGATCCACAACTTACTAATGAAGAAGGAGAATATTTAAGAAGATACTCTTTAAAACTACTTAATATTAGATATGATTTATATTTAGAAGAAAAGGAAGAAAATAATTATACTAAAAAACTTAAAAAAGAATTTTAAAAATGACTTATTATAAAAGATAAGTCGTTTTTATTTTAAGAAAACTTGATTAATAATATAACTTTTGCTATTATACAAACATTATGTTTGGAGGCGCAAAATGGAAAAACTTAATTTAACTACTGACGAACTTAAAAAACTTGAACCCCTTCATTTAATTGAAGGTACAATTGAAAAAGAATCTACAATGTATTATGCTCCAAATAACGAAAAAGAAGTTATTAAAGTATATAATAATTTTAATGATAAATTATATTTAATGACTAGATTAAAGACTATTAGAAATTTATTAAAATATACTAAAGAAATAGATTTTCCTGAACTATTAAAGCCTCTAGGTTTTGCTTTAATTGATAATAAAATAATTGGAACAATCTACCCAGAAATTGATGCCTATACTGCTAGAATATACTTATACTCTAATATTATTCCGCTTAAAGTTAAAATTGAAATTCTTAAAAAAATTGGTCTTTTACTTGAAAAAATCAAAAATACTAATCCTAAATATAATGCAGCTTTTTCTGATGTTCATATTGATAACTTTTTAGTTGATAATATTATTGTTGATGATAAGAAAAATATTAGAGACTTATCAATTATTGCTTGTGATACTGACAGCATGAAAATAATGGATTCTAAGGGAAATCCTGCTTATTATTTATATGATAGCGAAAGATTAAGTAGATTTGAAAAATATAGACTTGATAAAGATAAAAATATTATTCCAGATTCTAATACTGATATATATTGTTATATTATGTTAATATTAGATTTCATTTCTCAAAGTCATTTTATTTATTGTTTAAATCCAAAAGAATATAATCACTATCTTGATTATTTAGATAAAATTAATATTAATCATAATTTATTAAATGCATTTGCAAGTATTTATGAAAATGATATCGATAATATTAGCCCTATTCCATATTTAAATTCATTAAATGAAATAAATGAAAAAGCTTCATTACAATCTTTTTATAAAAGTCGATAAATTTATTTTAATTTAGAAAATACTTCGCCAAGAGATTTATTTATTATAAGATTAGCCATATAATCATATGGTGTTTTTGTATCATTAATAATAACTAAATTTTTACCTCTAAAAACTTTTAATAAACTACTAGCAGGCTCCACGGTTAAAGAAGTTCCTGCTACTATTAATAAATCGGCCTTAGATATATAATCGGCAGCAATATTAAAGGCTTCTGGAAGCATTTCACCATATAGAACTACATCAGGTCTAACTATTCCGCCGCATTTGCATTTAGGAACGCCTAAACTATTAAAAATATAATCACCAGAGTATTTTTTATGGCAATTCATACAATAACATGAGCTGGTAGTTCCGTGTATTTCTAAAACATTTTTAGAACCCGCTTTTTGATGTAGTCCATCAATATTTTGCGTTACAATAGCCTTTAATTTATCTCTATCTTCTAACTTTTTTAAATATTCATGAGTAATATTAGGTAAAATATTAGAGCTATCTAAATTTTGTCGATAGTATTCAAAGAAAACTTCTGGTTCATTATATAAACATGTACTACTTAACATATATTCAGGTGGATAACTAAAACTATTTTTCTCTTTATATAAACCATTTTTACCCCTAAAATCTTTAATTCCACTTTCTGTAGATACCCCTGCTCCACCAAAGAAAACTATATTATCTGAATTATCAATTAAACTTTGTAACTTTTCAATATCATTCATTTTAATCACTATAAATAGTATATCATATTTAAGTATGCTATAATAATTAATTAATAAAGGTGATTGTATGAATGTAATATTTTTAGATATTGATGGTGTTTTAAATGATTTAAATTATTTTATGGAAAGACATCCTAAAGTATTAGAATTATATACAAATAAGATTTATGATAATAGTGATACTTTAAAACTTCAAAGATTAATGTTAGATATTGATATTAAAAAACTTAAAATATTAAAAGAAATTATTGATGAAACAAAATCACTAGTTGTAATTACCTCTTCTTGGAAAACTTTAGAAGTTTTTCCGTATGTAAAAAATGAACTAATTAAATTAGGAATTCCTATTATAGATGTTACAAAAGATCACAACTTTGATAGAGGAACTGGAATTAAAAATTATTTAAAAGAGCATAATGTTGAAAATTATATAATATTAGATGATGACATATTTAAAGATTACGATGAAGAATTATTAAGTCATTTAATTAAAACATCTTTTATTAGCAAAGGTCTTTCAAATAATCATAAAGAAAAAGCTATAAAAAAATTAATAAAAATTAATTATTAGAAGGGATATATATGAAAAAATATGTAAGATTTAGTAGTGGCGAAATTGACTTAATAGAAGATTTTGATGATATTTTTGATAGTAATATTAAATATGGTAGGAGTATTGTCGATTTATTAGAAATAGATGATTTAGTTAGAATAAAATATTTAAGTGAAGAAAATAAACAAGTAGAAAAATTATTTCAAGTTGATTTTATAAGTGATGATAGATGTTTAATTAATCTTAAAAATAGTTATTTAGAGTTTATTATTAAAGATAATGAATTTACCAATACAGAGTTAAATCCTACTATCACATCAATTATTACTAAAGAAAAATTAAAAAGCATTGAATATATTATTTATGAAAAAGAAAATTCATTATCTGATGGTTTTAGAGAAATGGTAAATAGCTTAATGGATTTATATAAAATGGCGTATAAAGAAATTAAACCAGAAGTATATTATATTATTAATAATAATATAACAGATTTAAATTATATTGATAAAGTTTTAGATAGGCTCTTAAACTTACCTTATGACTCTTGTTACCTACTTTTTGTTAAACTATGTAATTATGTAGCAAAGTTTAATAAGTCTTTTGCAATTGAATATTTAGACTTATATAAAGATTTTTACGGTGAAGATGAGCCTAAAATAAAGAAAAAAATAAAATGATAGCGAATGGCTATCATTTTTAATATGTTGTATTTTTAATGACTAATTTTTTGACCTTTTTCCTGTCTACTCCAGGTTCATCCCACATATCCTTTTTATTGTATAAAATTTCTTCTGGTTCAAAATATTGAATATTACCATTTTTATCAGAATAAATATCTAAGAAGAATGCTCCAACGGCATTAGATAAACCTTGTTTTCTTTGAAACTGGGTTACATCACATAAACATGGTACTAAAAGGCATTGAACATTACGATAACTAAAAGCATAACTTTTATGATAATGCCCAATTAATAGTAATTTAGGTTTTAAATGTGATTCTAATATTTCAATTCTTTTTTGTGGTTTATAAGAAAGAGATTGAGCTGATCCTCCACCTGGATGATCTAAAATAATCTTAACATTATCAACATTAAATTCTCCTGTATCTTGTCCTAAAAATACTAAATCCCTGCGGCATCTACTAACCCATTCATTGATAGTTGATTGATTATTTTTATAATGAGTTTCATCATGACTACCTAAAATATAATAAGTAGTTAAACCTTCTATTTCGGGATACATATCAACAACATAGCCTGCTTGCTCATCAAAACCATGCAAGAATTGTTGTCTAGGGCTTTCTGGTCTATTAGTATAATTACCATCTACCATATCTCCAACATGTAAAACTGTTTTAATTCCTCTATTATAAGCTTCTTCATAAATATCATTAAGAAGGTGTAATTGATTATGTATATTACCAAAATGGGTATCAGAAACAACACATATTTGATTATGATTAAGTCTACTATCATTTATTCCTAGTTTAGATGCTGCAATAATCTTTGATGCATTCTTTTTAAATATTAAAGTATCATTAACTTCTTCAATAGATATATCTTTACCATAAAGTTTACATAACTCTACTATTCCATTTACTTCCTTACTATTAACATGGAACTTTTGCATAAATGTTTCAACTTCCATATCATTTTTAATATATCTAAAAATTCTATTTACAAAGCTAGCACTTGTATCATTTAAATTATCCATTTTATTCCCCCCTCTTTAATGTTAATACTTTTTGTTTACCAGTATCTTTTAATACTTTAGCTTTTAAATAATCATCACGATTAGTAACATAATATGGTGAACACATAGCATTAAAGCTTTCTAACTGTCCTTTTTTATCAGTTCTAATTGTTACATACCAAGCTCCAATCGTATTAGAATATCTTTTTTCACTCATTTCTTTAGTAGTCGCACAAACACTTGGAATACTTAAACATTGCACACTACGATAAGTAAATTTTTCCATTTGTAAAAGTCCACCATAAAGCATAATATCAGGTTTATCTTCACTTCTAAATGAATCTATTTGTTGTTGTGGACGATATGATACAGTATAAGTTTTACCTAATTTACAATTAAATAAACGCATTAAAGTTTTATCAATCATAATATCACAAGAGTTTTCTCCTAGATAAATCATATCTTTTCTTAAAGCCGCAATTCTTTTACCAATATTAATTTTTTCTTGTTTTAAGTGTTTATCATCTATTTTTCCAGTAATAAAATAAGTTTTCATTCCTTCTACTTTAGGATAATGGGTAACTATATAATCAATTTGACTATAAGTATCATCCGCAAAATTAGTTTCAGCATAAATATCTGTAATTGGATATAAACCTGCTGAAATATTACCACATAATATTACATTGTTATATCCCATTTCATGACCTTTAAGATAAATATCATTTAAAATAGATAACTGTTGTGATTTAGAACCAAGTCTTGTATCTGCTATCGCAATAAATTTAAATTCATTAAAATCATTAGTATTAAAATTATAAGTATATTTTTCTTTAAATTGTAAATCCCCTTGATTTATCATATAAATATCATCAAAGCAATTATTAATAGCAATATTAATCCCCATATTTTTAATATAATTTACTAAGGATAATACCTCATAAGCATTCATGTCCATTTCTTGACATATTGATGTTAAACTTTTCTCTTTAGCTATAAAATTTAAAAACTTTTTAACTGTTTCTTCTCTATATTTCATATACCCTCCCTCACTTAAAAAAATTACACCTATCTGTGTAATTCAAAATATTTTTTAATAAATAGTAATCTGTTTTCCATATTATCACTACCTTATATTATAAGTATAACATATTAAAATTTGGTTTTAAAGCAATTGTTTTAAACTTTTTATTTTTCCTTTTTCATTACCTGTAGAATGGGGATCAAACTGTAAAGAAGAGCCACCATCATTTGTCCACTGCTTACAATTACGCACCTTATCATCTACTAAAACTAAGTTTTTATTTGGAATAATTACGGTGCTTTTTCTTTGCTCAGGAAGCACATATATTACAGGTACAATAATTCCTCTTTCTCTTAAAAATAATAGTTTTTCTTTACCTTCATTAAAGCAATGAATTTGGGTAATAATACCTTTTAATTTACGATATTTTTGTAGTTCATCTAAAGTAGATATTGAATTATCTATTTCATTACATTCTCTTAAGAATTTTTTCCATTCTAAAGATGCTAAATAATCCATCCATTCATCTAAATCAGTACTACTTCCCATCACATCTAAAAATCTATCTTGAGAATCTAATATTACACCATCAAAATCAATATAGTATTCTAAGTTTTCCATACTACTTCCACCCTACTAAACACATTATAACATTTATCTTTTTATTAACCAATTCTTATATTAAAATTTTTAAAATTTGTAAGCAAAAGAAAAATCCCCGAAGGGATTATTTATTTATTTTGCTTTTTTTCTTTTATTTAAAGCAATTACTAAAGCACTAATACCGGCAATACTTACTACGCCTAAAGTTATATATAATGCTAAGTTATCAGCAGTTTTAGGGTTAGATTTATTTATAGAAGTTACTTCTACTTCTACATTTTTAATTTCGCCACCTTCATAGTTAGCGCAGTAAACTGTATATTTACCTTTTTCGTTTACAGTGAAACTTCCTTCAAATTTTAATTCGTTAACAGCTACAGATAACTTGTCAACTTCCTCGCTATCCTTGTCATAAAGTTTACACATTACGGCATGAGATCCTTCTTCAGTAGTTCCATCATAATTAATTACAGCATCTTCTGCTTTAGCATTTAAAGTTAATACTTTAGGTTTTTCTTCAGCAGCAAAGACACTTAGAGGAAATATTAATAATAAAGTTAATACAAATAATTTTTTCATCTTATTCTTCCTCTCCATGATAAATATTTGCTAACGTACCTTCCCCAGAACCAACATAGGCTCCTGCATAGTTAGTTTCAGTACTTCCTTTAAATTCAGCATTTAAATATACATCTTGAATCTGTCGATCTTCACCATTAGCTAAAGGATAAGTAAATGTTGCTTTTTTAAGACCTTTTCCACCAAAAGATGCTTCATCTACTTCATAAGCATCAGTTATATTACCAAGTCCATCATCAATTCCTTTAGTAGGATTCAAAGTTACATTTTTAGTTGTACCATCTTTATATAAAATTTTAGCAGTTAAATCAAAATCTTCGTATGAATTATTTCTATCGAAATAGAAATCTGCTTGTAATACTGGTTTATTATTAACAAAGTTAATCCATCCATCAATGGTATATCTTTTAATTTGCATGTAGCTTTCAGCGCCATTTTCATCAGTTACTTTGAAAACAACATTATCATAGAAGTTAGATGAGAACATTAATTTAAACTCATCACCTTCTTTTTTAATTTCTATAGCATCTTTAGGTACATCTAAAGCTTCAATAGATTTAATTTCAAATGAATTATAATCAAGAGTTTTAATTACAACTGTTTTTTCAAGTAAGATTGAGTTAAGTAAAGCTGGTTTATCTTTAGTAGTTCCTGATAAATCGAATTGATCTCTTTTAATAAATGCATTAGCCCACTCTGATGGATAATAATTTAATTCTGATAAATCACCCATAGCAACGCCTTTATATTCTTCATTATAAATAACTACTTTAAAATTACGATCTCCATATGATACATATGAATTTGGATAATTTGGTTCACCAACTGGTTGTAATCTTATAAATGGTAAGTTACCAGCAGAAATATAATAATTATCTACACAAGTTTCAAACGCTTCTCTATCTTCTCTAGAAGCATCTTCAGCAGGTTTTTGACAACCTTTAGTTGAATCAGCTTTGTTAGCATCAACTGCTTTTTGTTCCCACTCATCCATACGTGGTGGATTTTCAGAAATAATATCTTCTGGATTAACATTAGCCCAATTAATTGTTGTTACATTCTTTTGTGATTTATAAGCATCTTGCCAACTATTAAATTTATCAGGAAGTGCCCATGCTTTATATTTAGCATTTACATCAAATGTTTTAGTATTGTCATTATCGGCTTTAATATCGGTAGCTTTATAGAAAGTACTGTTACCATCATCAAAGTTTGGAATATTATCAAAATAATGATAGCATGTACCATTTCCACATGACCAAATTACATAAGCCTTGCCATCAAAATGTGGTGCTGGATCTTCACCTTGATTATGAGGTCCTGGATTATTTGGATTTTGTGGCTGTACTGGTTGTTCCTGTCTTTCAACAGCTTCTAAAGCAAATAAACTTTTTGCTGCACGTGGTTCACCGACAAGATTACTTAAGTCTACATCTTTAACAAAGGTATAAGTGTTTCCTTCTTTACCATTATAATCAGTAGTAATGTACTCATCCCAAGAGCCATCATGTAAAAGAGCAGGTACTTTATCACCAGTATTTTCATTACCTGATAAAGTTATTTCAATATGATAAAAATCATTATTTGTTTTAAACTCATCAGCTGCTCCAGTCCAGTTATTTCCATTAACAGTAAAACTATTAACAGTAAAGTTTAAAGTATTAGTAAAATCAACATGTATATTTTTATCTCCTTCGCCATAAGATGTCGCAATAACATTAACAATAGGTGCAAAATAATTTAATAGTATGCCAAATAACATTAGAAAAACTAAAGTTTTTTGAGGCATTTTTTTAAGTATTTTTTTAAACTTCTTCATAAGTCCTCCTTTATTATACTTATAATAAGTTTAACATATCATTTTATCACAATCAATTAAATTTAAATCTAGGTTGTAAACTTGACTATTGTTTTTTAAAAAATTATAATACTTTTGAAAGTGAGGAATTTTATGAAAAATATAATTGTTGGTCAATCAGGTGGCCCTACGGCTGTAATTAATTCAAGTATTGCCGGTGTTTATAAAAAAGCAAAAGAATTAGGTTGCAATCATGTTTATGGAATGGTTCATGGTATTGAAGGTTTTTTAAATGAAAATATAATTGATTTAGATGAATATCTAAGTGATGAAAATAATTATGAACTACTTAAAAGAACTCCTTCAGCATTTTTAGGTTCATGCCGTTATAAACTACCTAAAATTGAAGGAAATGAAGAAGTTTACGAAAAAATATTTAATATTTTAGATAAATGGGAAATAGATGCCTTTCTTTATACTGGTGGAAATGATTCTATGGATACAATTAAAATGCTTTCTGATTATGCTAAAGACCATGATAAAAAGCAAAGATTTATGGGTGTTCCTAAAACCATTGATAATGACTTACCAATAACAGATCATTGTCCTGGTTATGGTTCAGCCGCTAAATATATTGCTACTAGTTTAAAAGAAATTATTCGTGATAATGCATCATTTGGTAAAAGTAGACTTACAGTTTGTATTGTTGAAATTATGGGTAGACACGCAGGTTGGCTTACTGCTGCAGCATCTTTAGCTAAAGATGATACATGTGAAGGAGTTGACGCTATATACTTACCTGAAAATGTCTTTGATTTAAATGAATTTTTAGATAATATTAAAAAACTAGCTCAAAAGAAAGAAAGCATTGTAATTGCTGTATCTGAAGGTATTCAAACTGAAGATGGTAAATTTGTTTGTGAATTATCTGATGAAGCACGTAAAGTTGATGCCTTTGGTCATAAACAATTATCAGGATGCGCTAGCACATTAGCAAATATTGTAGCTAAAGAAACTGGTTTAAAAACTCGTGCCATTGAATTTTCTACCCTTCAAAGAGCCGCTACTCATATAGCTAGCCTTACAGATATTAATGAAGCAGAAGCTGTTGGAATGAAAGCAGTTGAAGAAGCATTTAATGGTAAAACTGGCATGATGATTACTATAGAAAGAACAAATAATAATCCATATGAATGCACTACCAATGCTTATGACATTCATAATATTGCTAATGTTGAGAAAAAAGTACCACTAGAGTGGATTGATACTAAAAACAATCAAATGACTAATGAATTTATTAAATATGCAAGACCACTTATTCAAGGAGAACTTACCCCTATTTTTAAAGATGGTGTTCCTGTTCATTTAATAAGAAAAGATAATTAAGCCTTTAATGGCTTTTTTTCATAATTGAAATTTAAACTTTTTTTCTATATAATTATAATGGATGTGGTTTTATGAAAACTATTAAAGATACTTATAGTAATTTAAAATTCACTTGGCAGTATGTTAAAAATAGTAAAAAAATTTTTATTCTAAATGTTATATCATATCTTATATGGGTTGTTATAAGTATTCTCTTACCTATTTTAAGTGCTAAAATAATAATTAATTTAACTACTAATAATTATCAGCAGCTTCTATATATAGCCTTTATATTATTTATAGTTCGATTAATAAATGACTTATTTGACTATTTTATTAAAGTAACTAACATTAAAATATATCGTAATGTTTTATCTAATTTAGAAATTGATTTAGGTAAAAATGTTTTAAAACTAGAAAATAAATGTTTAGATGATAATGGTAGTGGAGTTTTTATTCAAAGAATAACTAATGATACAGCAAATTTAGCCGAAATATTTAATTCTTTACTAGAACAATTATCAGGAATTTTAGAATATACTGGAATTTTAATCGCAATATTTATTGTTAATAAATTAGTATTTATTTATGCCCTACTTATGATGGCAATTATCTTTATAATTGAAAAAATAAGAACTACTAAAAGAAATGAAGATGATATTAAAAGAAGAAAATCAAGTGAAAAACTATTTGGTTTAATTGGCGAACTTGTAAGAGGCGCTAGAGATATTAAAATGTTAAATAGTGAAAATGACTTCATGAATAATTTAAATGATGTTATTACAAATGATAATGCAATTAAATTTAAAATGAATATTAAAAGTTGGACTTATCAATTATTTTCTGATTTTTCAATTGAAACATTTGATTTTATTTTAATATTAATTCTTATCGTACTTCTTAAAAATAATGTTATAGATGCTGCTATTGCTTTAGTACTCTTTAATTATTTTAATAGGTTAAAAAATTCATCATGGATTGCTGGTAATTTCTTGCAGTATTTAAAAGAATTTAATTTATCAAGTAAGAGAATAATGGATATTATTAATGATAGTGAATTTAAAAAAGAACAATTTGGTAATATTCACATTGATAATATTAAAGGAAACTTTGAATTTAAAAATGTAAGTTTTAGTTATGATACTAATAATGTTTTAAAAGATTTATCATTTAAAATTAAAGCAAATGAAACTATTGCTTTTGTTGGTAAATCAGGTGCTGGTAAAACTACTATATTTAATCTTTTATGTAAAATGTATAACATTGATAAAGGCGAAATTAAAATAGATGGAATTAATATTAAAGACTTAGATAAAGACTCTATTAGAGGAAATATTACAATTATTAGTCAAAATCCTTATATATTTAATATGAGTATCAAAGACAATTTAAGATTAGTTAAAGCTGATATAACTGATAAAGAAATTAAAAAAGTTTGTAAGATTGCTTGCTTAGATGATTTTATTAAAAAACTACCTAATAAATATGACACTATTATTGGTGAAGGTGGTATCAATCTATCAGGTGGCCAAAAACAAAGATTAGCAATTGCTAGAGCCTTAATCCAAAAAACTAAAATTATTTTATTTGATGAAGCAACTTCTTCTTTAGATAATGAAACTCAAGATAAAATTAAAGAAGCTATTGAAAATATGCGTAATGACTACACTATTTTAATAATCGCTCATAGACTTTCAACTATTATTAATGCTGACCGTATTTTATTTATTAACGATGGTAAAATTGAAGCAGTTGGTACTCATAACGAATTATTAAAAAAATGCAAACAATATAAAAAATTATATGAAAAAGAAATAACAAAAGAATAATAAGCCTTACATTTAGGCTTTTTTAATGCTATAATCTAATTCAAGGAGTGATATTATGAATCAAGATAAAATTGGTGCTTTAATAAAAGATTTACGCCTTAAAAGTAATTTAACTCAAAAAGAATTTGCTGATAAGTATGGTGTTACTTACCAAGCAGTATCTAAATGGGAAAATGGTAAAAACTTACCAGATACCCTACTTTTAAAACAAATATGTAATGATTATAATATAAATTTAGATGATATTTTAGATGGAAATATTACCACTAGAAAAAAATATATAAATTATTTATTTATCATATTATTTATACTATTTATCGGACTATTAATTTATTTTATAAATACATACCACAAAAATAATCCTAATTTTGAATTTAGAACTATATCAGCTAATTGTGAAGATTTTAAAGTTAATGGTAGTATTGCTTATAATAAGAATAAATCAGTTATTTATATATCTAATATTGAATATTGTGGAACTAATGAAAATGAAATATATAAAGAAATAAATGCTACTTTATATGAAAAAGACCATGGTCTTACTACTAAAATTGGTACTTGTAACCATATTAAAAACACCAATGTAACTTTACAAGAATATTTAAGAGGTGTTACAATAAATACGAGCAATGAGAAAGAAAGATTATGTAAAAATTATTCAAATGATAACCTATATTTAGAAATTAAAGCAATCAATAAAGATAATAAAAATATTACTTTTAATATTCCATTATCTGTAAAAAAGTGCACATAAGAAGAGCCCCTCATTGCCGCAAGAGGCTCTTCTTATGCCACCAATCCAAAAAGGAAAAAGCTTAAAACAGAACTTCCAATAATATTTAATTGTTGTAGTGAGCTAGTTAAATATTATATTTTCTGTTTAATAATATGCGAATGTTAATTTAGGCTATTTTAATTTTAAGTAGTCTTTTTTTCTGCCTAAATATTAACATAAACATCTACACCACCCATTTGATCAAATTTACCAATTGCAGAACCATAGAAATGGAAGACACCACCATCGCCACCAAATCCAACAGTATACAATTTACTAGTTGCTTTTGTTATGCTCTTAGTTGCATGTTGATAACTAGCATATACTGTTCCAGTTCCATATACATCATATGATTGATATACTCGCATATTAGTAGTACTTGATTGCATTTTAACAGATGTTCCAAATCCGCCACCTACAAATTGAGGGTCAGTATAATATATTGTTCCACCTGAATAAGTCAAATCAGTGTCTGGACCATCCATTAAAGTTAAATTACCATACAATAAAGCACCAATAACATCCCAGCTTTTAACTTTAGGTTGACCTTTCCAAGTTAAGGTTACCGTTATATCACAATAAGTTGCTGCACATGTTTTGCTAATAACCAACTTTTTTGCAGTTGTTTCATGAACTGTGCCTTTTGGTTCAGCCATCGGAATAATTGTTTGTAGTTTATATTCGTCTTCATCAAATGTTTGCTTTTCAATCGCTTGACCAAAAAGTCCATCATTCAAAAATTTATCGTAAGTATTTTGATTAACTACAGTTGGATAATATTCATCAACTAGTTCTACAAAATAATCATACTGCTCTTTAGTCATACTAACATTATTGGCATTTGTATAGTAGATTTCATCAGCATTAACATTAATTGCAAAACAACTAACTGTTAAAACACTAATGAATAGTACTACTAGTTTTTTCATTACTTCTCCTTTCCAACATCAGCATAACTAAATTTTGTCTAAAAGAAAAGTGAAAGCAATTCACATTACTTTCAACTTAAATATTTATCAAGAATATTTTCTTTAAATATATTATAAATCTTTTGCTCATTTTGATTTAATTGCCCGTTTAAATCAATTGTAATTTTATAATTTACTATATTATTATCAATTATTTGATATCTTAATTTTTTAGCAAATATATCATACTTATATTCATTTGTAATATTATTATTATAATATATTACTTTTAAAAAGCCGTCATCATTTATGTACTCAATTTCAACATTCTCATCTTTTAGTTTATAAGAAGCTGTATCTTTATCATAGACAAACTTATCACTTAGTTTTAATTCAATATTATTTTCAGTATATGTTTCATTAGTATTACTAAAAAATATTTTAAATAAACTTTTATTTTCAAAATCTTTAACAATATTTAATTTTAGTGTTTCTTCTTTATCATTAATATTCATAACTAAATAATAGTTGTTATATTTATCTTTTAAATTATTAAATCTAATAGTTTCAATATTAATTGTCTTTTCAATTAATAATTGTTTAGGATCTCCATTAAATAATAATTTGCTATTGTTATCATTGTCTGCATAAATCGAAATATTTTTAACATCTATTAATTTTCTATCTTTACTATAAATATTACCTAACCTTAAATATGCTTTATCATTAGAAATAATTAATACTCCATCTCTAGTTGTATAATTTTCACTTTCACCATAAATTTTATACACATGAATAGAATTATATGTTGTAAAGAAATAATAAATTAAAAAGGTAATAAAAAAGATAAATGAAATTATAGCAAAATACTTAGCAATACGAATACTTTTTCTTCTAGATGTTAATAATGATAATGTTACTTTATTCTTATCTTCAATAGTATTAAGTCTTTCACCTGCTAATAGTTCATCTACTGTTACATTAAAATATTTACTTAAAATAACTAAAGTATCATTAAGTGGTAAAGACTTACCTTGTTCCCATTTTACAATAGTAGTTCTATGAACAAGTAATTCTTCTGCTAGTTGTTCTTGGTTTAAACCTTTCTCTTTTCTTAGCTCTTTAATAAACTTACCAAACTTTTCAATATTCATAATATCCCCTCCCATCTCGCTTGCCTAAATTATAAATAATAATTACTATTTTTACAAATCAGCAAATAAAAAGAAGCTATTTAAATTAATTAGCTTTCTTTTTCTTTTTATCATAATATAAACTATTTAGAACTTTAACTTTTACACCTTTGTCATAAGCAAACATTTTCTTAACATTTTTAGGTAATTCCTTTTTATAAACTTTCATTATATCCCTCCACTCATTAACAATAGTATTATATCATATTACTTGCTAAATAGTTCATTTTTTTTTATAATTAAGTAGGATGTGGTTAAATGTCAATAATAAAAGTAAAAGAATATTTTAAAAAATATAATATGGAGCAAAATATTATTGAGTTAAGTGAATCATCAGCAACAGTTGCTGAAGCTGCTCATGCCCTCCATTGTAAGGAGTGTGAAATAGCAAAAAGCCTATCATTTAAAATAGATGATAAAGCAATAATTATAGTAGTTGCTGGGGATGCTAAAATTGATAATGCTAAATATAAACATGAGTTTAGCACTAAAGCAAAAATGTTATCATTTGAAGAAGTTGAACCTTTAATTGGACACCAAGTTGGTGGAGTTTGTCCTTTTGCTATAAATGATAATATTAAAGTATATTTAGATGAATCACTTAAAAGATTTGAATATGTATATCCAGCATGTGGTTCAAGTAATAGTGCTATTAAATTAACAATAAAAGAATTAGAAAAATATTCCAATTATGAAAAATGGGTAGATGTATGTAAAGGATGGGATGAAAATGAATAGAAAAGATGGAACCAAAATTAAAACAAAAGGTATGTTTGCCGTAATGTGTTTTGTAATGCCTAAAAGGTGTGATTCAGATGTTTATATTAATACTAAAGTTGATGTAACAAATTTAGTAAAATACTATGAAAAATTAAGAAAAAAAGAAGAAACCAGTCATATAACTTTTTTCCACCTATTTGCAATGGCATCA
>CACZQI010000012.1 GCA_902783345.1 uncultured Erysipelotrichaceae bacterium | reverse complement strand
TTATATAAAAGCTGTAAGATCTAGTTTTTAATTTTTCCTTATTTTATAAGGATTTGTTAAAGGGGTTAGATAAATCATGCTCAACCAATTGATATTTGATTGAGTTAGCTTTTCTTTATCGTTCATATTAAACACCTACTTTATTTTTTTATATGAGCAGTAATTATTGAATAATTATAAGAATTTATAGTTATTCTTATACTGTCTATTTCACAATAATAATTCTTTCCTTCTTTATATACTATAGATTTATCATCTAATATTTTATTTTTTAAATACTTAACAACATCATTATTAATGTTTATATTTTTCTTAATTCTATCTTCACCTAGTTTGGTTGTATGAATTTTATTAATATTGAATATTAAAACTTTTTTAAATTCTAATAATTCTAATCTATTATCCATTGTTTAACATATTTCATATGATATCTTGTTTCAGTTTCATCTATAACATTAAAACCTAGTTTTTTATATAAAGATACTGCTTTTTCATTATCTTTATAAACCCATAAATATACAATATCATTATTATTTAGAATATTTTTTATAATATCAGTTCCTATTTTTTTATTTCTATAATCTTCTTCAAGATAAATTTCATCTAGGAATTTACCATCATCTTTATTTGTAAGTAATATGCAACCAACAATTTTATTATCAACTATTATATTACAATAATCATTAATTAATTTTTGAACTTCAGTAATGACATAATTATTTATTTTAGCAATTTCTTCATTAGATAACTCCTTTGCATATTCAAAGATTATTCTTTTTTTATATTCAATTAATCTATTTATATCTTTGTCAGATGATTTTACTAATTTATATTCCATAATACACCTCTTTTACTACGAGTAACTATAAAATGAATCAACTCATTTAAATCAATAAAATTATATCAAAAGAAAAAACTATTGTATAGTTCTTACTTTTATAATGGTTAACTATTTTTCACCCTTTTATTTTATTGAATTTCCATAAAGCCAAACTTATTAAATATGAAATTATAAGCATCATTGGCACAACTATAAAAGCAGTCCATACTCCATTTTGTACAAACCAATACCAATCATAGACACTTGATACTTTACCATTTTCCATATGAACTAGAACATTTACCATATAATAAAAAGAATAAATTATAGTAGGTATTAAACCATAAAAACTATATTTAAAACTAAGCGTATTATTTTTCTCAAAGAAAACAAAAGTAACAATGCTAAGTACTGGTATTATTAAATGGAAAAATAAATTACTATTCATAATCATTGAGTATATTCCACCATCTGCTATATGCCGAGATATGCAAAAACTACAAAGAAAGTTAAACTAACAGCTGACGTTCCCATAAGTTTTATTAAATAATAGTTTTTATTTATATTATTAATTTTGCCTTGCAATAATTTACTTTCTTGTATTAAAAATATTAAAGCTACTATTCCCATAAGAATATTTGAATCAACAGTAAAAAACTTAAACATTCCGATTTTTGTAGATTCTAAAATAATTTCCGGCCCACTCATAAATTTAAAGCCAGTAAACATTATTATAGATGCTAAAATAGTTAGTATTACAATTATAATATTTAATACTAATGATATTTTTATTTTACTTCTCATAAAACCTCTATTTAATTAGATAAGCATAAATATCTAAAGCAAGTTTATCTACTTTATGTCTAATAAAGCCTTCAGATATATCAACATAATTATTATGAATAATATGCAAATTCATTTTCTTTAAATTATCTTTATCAAATACAACTTCATCTTTTTGCTCGGTATCACGATATTTAATTATTACATCATCAGATATTTTACCATCATTTGCGATAATTATATCAACACATCTTTTACCTAAATATTTATTTAAAGCTTTAATATGTGTACTTGCAGTAAAATTATCAGTTTCACCTGGTTGCGTCATCATATTACAAACATACATAATTTTTGCTTTACTACTATTGATGGCTTTTTTCATATCACTATTTATTAAATTAGGTATTACACTTGTATATAAACTACCCATACTAAGAATTATTAAATCAGCATTTTTAATTTCTTCTAAAACTAAGGGATTAGTGGTTGATTTTTCTTTATAAAAAACTTTCTTAATAATTTTATGTGATTCAGTAATATTATGCTCACCTATAATCGTACTTCCATCAGTCATATGAGCAGCAAGAGTTACATTATCTTCGGTTAAAGGAAGAACTTTCCCTTTTAAATTAAAGACTTTAGATAAACTTTCAATACCATCTGATAAATTGCCAGTAATATTAGATAAAGCAGTTAAAATTAAATTACCAACTGCATGTCCATTTAAATCACTAGTTGTCTCAAAACGATAATTCATTAGTTTCTCAATTAAAGGTTCGGTTTCAGATAAACTTGTTATTACTCTTCTAATATCCCCAACTGCAATAGTATTAAACTCTTCACGAAGTCTTCCTGTACTTCTTCCATCATCACTTACCGATACTACGGCTGTTATATCTAAAGGAAATAACTTTAAACCTTTAAGTAAAGTTGACATTCCTGTTCCGCCACCTAAAACTACAACTTTTTTCATAAATCATCACCTTTATTAATTATATCATGGATCTTGATATTTAAGAAAAAAAGTATAAGATTTTCACCTTATACTTAGTTTGTAAATGTTACAGAACCACTATCAATTGGTAAATTAGAATAATTTGCATCAGTTAATGTAATAGTTCTAACTGCTCCAGGGGCATTTTCAATTTCAAAAGTACCAGTATTACTTGTAAGAGATGTACTTTGAACAGCCGTACTAAATTCATGTTCTCCATCACTTGCTGTTTGTTTAAAGTAAATTAGTGGTGCATTATTGGCATCGAAAGGAACGTTATTAAATACGGCATTACCTTCAGCATTACTTGTTATTTCAGTTCCATATTCATTACCTAATGAATCAGTTCTTATGAAAGCAGCACCACTTACTGGCGTTCCACCACTAGTACCATCTTCTGATACATGTAAAGTTAATGTTCCAGTTGCTGCAATAGTTAAAGCATAATTATTAGTGCCTTCTTCTACTGTTATACTACTAGGTAAAATACTTGCATTATCATAACCAGTTACATTAGCAGTAATACTATAAGTATCATTAATAAGTTCTCCAGTACCGGTTCCATTTACAATATTAATTATCTTTGCCACAAATATATTTCCCCTTCTCTAATAGGCAGAGCATCATAATATGCATCTGTTAATTTAAAGGTAGCTAAAACTTTAGATTTATTACATTGGCAAATATAAGTATACGGAAAAGTGAAAGAATATGTATTTAATGCGCTATTTAAATAAAAAGAAGTATTAATTATACCATATTTAGTTTTGGCTTTTATTTGATATATTTCGTTTGATTTTAAACATACTACTAATTTGCCATTACAAGTAGTACCTTCATAAACTAATGAGTTATTGTTATAAATTAGAATGCATGCTTCATTAAAATAATTTGCACCTATAAATTTTAATGTAATATTTCGCATTTTAACCACCTTTACTATATTATATTTAGCATCACAAATACGAAATAATTAGAATACCTATATATGCGAAAATTTTAAAATGTTTATATTAAATATAAAAAATAATCCCTTATATTAGAGATTATTTATTTTTTCATAGTTTTAAGCACTATTTTATCAATAATGTTATGACATAAACTAGCAATTACAATACCACCTAAAGATGCAAGTGGCGGATAAACTAAGAATAAACCAAAAGTACTAAAACCAATTATTAAACTATATATAAGTTTACCTTTAACTGTATAAGAACTAGTTAAAGAATCAGTTGCTACAAAGATAAAACTAAAAAGTATACCATTAGCAAAAATATTATCTAAAACAAGTCCTAGTTCATTATTGATTATTGAATAAATAGTCATAGAACCTGAATAAACTATCGCCCCTATTATTGGAATTTCTTTTTTATAGGCTTTAATATTAAATAATATTAATAAACTAAAGATAAGTAATAAAACATGACTAGTATTTATTCCTCCACTACCACGACCTATTAAATAATCAATTGATGTTAAATGTAAAGAATTACTTTGTTCATATAAATTTAAAAAAGTAAATCCAGTATAGTATTTAGATATAAAAATAATTACTAAAGCTGTTAAAGCAATTATATTAATATTGTTTTTCTTAATAAATTTACTTATTAATAATAATATAAATGTTACAGCGCTAAATAACCAAAATTTAGTATTAATACTAACTAAAGAAGCAATTAATAAACCATATAAAGGATGAAATGAAGAAAAAGATGCTTCTTTTAATTTTAAATTTCTTTTAATAATTGTTTCATAAATGATATTAACAAAGATTCCAATTAGAAAACCAACAATATCAAATAATAATGGTCTAAACATTTCATAAAATGTAACATATTCATTTAAATATAATTTAATACCATTTTTATAAAATCCTGCTAAAACAAGTGGTAATAAAGCGAGTAATGTTTTAAACATAATTCTATTGACAGTGTCTTTATTTCTTAAATAAACATTATTCATTTTTTACCCCCTACTAAATGGATCTTACTAGGACATAAATAATTACAAAGACCACACTTAATACATTTATCCATATTTACATTATTTCTAGGGTCAGCATTAACTGGACAATGAATATGACATAGTCCACAATTAATACATTTAACTTCCTTTTCTTTTCTGGCACTTTCAATAAAAATACTATGAATATTTGGAGTTATAATCGCATTTAGGGAATCTATTTCATAACCAGATAATAAACCATTAATAATAATATGGTAATTATTAGTTTTTATTTTAAATTCATTATTAATAATATCTGCTATACGGGTTCCAATTTTAACTTTTACTACTTTTCCTTTATTAAGTAAATTTCCCCCAATAGTTACATATTTTTCACTTAGCGGACATTTTCTTTTAATAGTATGATAAATATTATAAACATCTTCAGTTGTTAAAAATACTACGCCTTCATCCATTTTATTATCTAATACAAGTTCTTTAATTAAAATATCTGGATGTCCCATTGGATAACTATCACTCATAAGTTTTAGTTCAATATTAGGGTATGTCCCTATTTGATTTAATAGCATAGTTACATTTGCACTATCAGTATCTTTAAGAGCAAAAAAACATTTATGAATACCTAATATATTAATTAATGCATCTATTACTTCAAGTAACTGCTCAGCATGCTCGCTAATTATAGTTGAGTATACATTTTCATATATATTCATATCAATTCCACTAATAATCATTGTTTTACCATTTAAATTGCCATTAAAAACTCTATAAGTTTTAACTAAATTTAACAGTTCATCTTTAGTAATATTATAAGGATTCTTTTTAACCCCAGTAGATTTACGAACACTTTCTTTAAAGTTATTTTCAATGACAATAGTTTTCATTTTTTTACCGTCTACAATATTATCACACATACCTTTAACAGTTCCTGATACTGGACTATAAATAAATTTATTTTTATTTGCTATCACAATTGAATTTTTATGTATTTCTTCATTCCCTTTAACATTTAAATTATCTTTATCATTATAAGGAATATATACATAATCAGGATTTAAACATTCTTTAATGTGTTTATCAAACTTAAAGTTTAAATCTTTATTAATTTTAACATATTTGGTCATACTATCCACCTAGTTAATTATAACGTAAAAAAAAAGAAATAACTAGTCATTATTAATATTTGCTATTATTTCTTCTATTTCATCTTTAGTTTTAAAACCAATAAATTTACTAATCATTTCCTTATTTTGATATATTTCAATAGTAGGTATACTCATTACTCCATGCTCCTGAGCAAGAGATTCATGTTCATCAACATTTACTTTAATAATTTTAATACCATTTAATTGCTTTAAAACCTCTCCCATCATTCTACATGGTCCACACCACTCTGCAAAATAATCAACTATTGTTAAATCATTTGTTAAAACATCTTCTAATTCTTGACCACTTAAATACTCTATCATTATACATTTCCTTTCTTTTGATAATTATTTATAAGTTCACTTGCACCCTCTATTTTTATTTTATTATCACTAATTAATTTTTTAGCCGTATCAACATTTAATATTTCATACTGAAGTAAAATATTTAAACTATCTAAATTAGCTTCATTTTTATTTTCTTTATTCTCATTTTTGACTGCTACATCATATATTTCAATTACAGATTTATAAGTACTATTTACTGCACTTGAAAGTATTGGCGTTTTCTCTAAAAAAACACCTGCATATTTACTATTATTATATAAAGATGATACGGGACTAATTAAACCTAAAATGAAGACCACAATAAACGCAATAATAATTCCTTCAACAAGACCACATATCGCTCCTAATATCTTACTTGGTAAAGTAAGAACAACTGTAGAATGAACAAGTTTAGTAAATATCCCACTTATTTTAACAATAATACCTAAAATAAAGCCTAGTATTGTTAAAGTTATAATATAACTAATTGCTTCATAAATTAAAATATTAACTACACTCATTCCAGCAAACTTACCACCTAAAGAGAAAAATGGTAAATGTTCATATAAAAATGTACTAACTGGATTTTTTAAATAAAATGCTAAGATTATAACTAAGACAGTTCCTACAAAAGCAACTATTGTACTAATAAAACCCTTTTTAAATCCTAATAAAGCACTTAATAATAGAATTATAATAATTATATAATCTAATAAATTCATAACAACCTCACTACTCTTATTTAATTATATTATAGTATAAGTAAAAAATAAAGAAATATTTATGAAAATATGGTATTATTATATTGGTGATGAGTTATGACAATTGTCTTTAAAGTTAGTGATAATATTAAAAAACAAATGATTGATTATTATTTTGATAAAAGAAGAGAAAAAACTCCACCTTATGCTATATTTCAAGCAGATGAAGCCGATACTAATATCACGCTTTATGAATCTGGTAAAGTAATGTTTCAAGGTCTTTCTGCTGATATTGATGCTAATATGTGGAAGGATTTAGAAAAATCTTTAAATAATAGAGATATTGACTCAGAACTTGCAGAAGAAGAAGCTAAAAAGAAAGAGAAAAAAGAAGAAGCAAAAGATTTAAGATTTATAGGTGTTTCAACTATTGGTTCTGATGAAGTTGGTACTGGAGATTATTTTGGACCAATTGTTGTTACAGCTTCTTATGTGTCTAAAGAAAATGCCAATATTTTATATGAATTAGGTGTTAAAGACTCTAAAAAACTAACTGATGAACAAATTTTAAAAATCGGACCTACTTTAATTAAAAAAATACCTCATCATACTTATATTTTAGATAATAAAACTTATAATGAAAGACCAACTAACATGAATAAAATTAAAGCCATATTACATAATAAAGTACTATGCCAAATGGTAAAAGAAACTTCTGATTATAAATATGTCGTAGTAGATCAATTTTGCTATCCAAGAAATTATTTTGGTTATATTTATAATGAACCAGAAAAATTTACTAAAATAACCTTTGCAACTAAAGCTGAAGATAAATGTTTATCAGTAGCCGCTTCATCAGTAATATGTAGATATATTTTCTTATTAGAAATGCAAAAATTAGAAGATAAATATCATATTTTCTTAAAAAAAGGCGCTGGCTTAGAAGTTGATAAACAAGGCGCAATGTTAGTGCAAAGATATGGTAAAGATATTTTAAAAGATATTGCTAAATTAAACTTTAAAAATACTGAAAAAATAGAACATTTATTAAATAAAAAGTTATAATGATTTCCCATTATAACTTTTTTCGTATTCTTCTCTTATCATTCGATCTGTTTTCATACTATTATAGTCAATATTATCTTTAGTATTATTCCAAAAGCCATTATTAACTACTATTTGATTAAATGCAATATCTGAGCACTTATCTTTTATTTCACTAATTAAAAGTCTTTTATCTTTACTTTCCTTTTCTAGTTCAATTTCTTTTGTTTGAAGTAATATTTCTGCTTTAGCTAAACGTAAATATATTTTTTCTAATTCTTTTAAATATTTTTCTTCTTCTTTAGTATATTTTGGCGCTACATTATAAGTTATTTCTTGATCTAATTTATTTAATAAAGCATTCATATCTTCAAATTCATTATTGTATCTCATTGCATATTGTAAAAGCATTCTACCATTTATAGGCATTAATTTATAACTATTTGTATTTTGCACTGAATTATTTAAAACAAATGAAACTACTGCACATAGTGAACTTTTAACAAAGTTTTCCTCTTTAAAATATTCTTTTAAATCATGTTCCCCAGTACCATTAAAAGTAAAAATAGCGTGTTTATATTCTTTATCAATATACCCAGCATAAGTATTACGAGCAAGTTCATTCATTTTTTTAGTTGTAACTTTACTTACCTTATCAAATACTTCGGTATCATTTACATCTTTAAATAAAATAGATGTAGCATAAGTATTTGATAAATCTACTTCACTAGCAACTGATATAACAGATATTTGAGATAGTATTTCTTTAACATTTTCAGCACTATAACCTGCATTTAATAATTTATTTTTAAGTTTATTTTCTATTTCAACATAAACATAAGTTCCATTACAATAAGCAAAAACATTAATTTTTCTTGCTTGAAGTTTAATATCAGTTCCTTTTTTTAAATAAGGATATAAAAAATCATCTACTAAATCAAAATTATTTTTATCTTTTAAATCGTTTTTAATTCCTAAAAAATCAACTGGCATTTCATCTATTTTAAATCCGCCAGCAAATTCATCAGATGTTCTTACTCTTGCAGCTCTAGCCCCTTCTTTAATAATGCCAAAAACTGATTTATCAATAAGCTCTTGAGGTGAAATACATAATAAAAATGGTTTATCATAGGATTTTAAATTAGTAAGCTCTACTGCTCCAGTTGGATTATCCATTGTTTTTTCACATTTTTTATATATTTTAATCATAACCTATTCACCTACTATTTATAGTTTAACATAAAAAAAGAAATAGTTTAAGACTATTTTAACTTTTTGTATTCTTTTTTAAAACTAGTTCTGGCCCTCTACTTTGCAGTGATGCCTCATAAGTTTTCTTTAAATCTTTCATTGAGATATTTTCTAAATTATTTAAATTAATTAAAGGAATATCTTTACTATTACCAATTAAATATTTAACTTTTTTAGGTGTATTATTTATGACATCTTTACGCATTAATCTTTCATTAGCAAATACTTTTTCATTATTTAAATAAAACATATTTTTATTGTAATCATTAACACCCTCATTAATATTATCTATTTTATCAGATATTTCATCAAATTTTCTTTTAATAATCATAATAATTAACAAATTCATAAAAATAGTTGGCATAATAAAGATACCTGCTGATCCCAATAAAAATGCGCCTATACTTAAATAAGATAGTAAAACAGTTCCATAACCGGCCATAATAAGCGCTAGTAATCTTTTAAATCTTAATACTCTTTTTTCTTTCTTAGCCCTATCAATAAAATGGTCATAATATTTAACTTGTTTTTTCATATTATTTAAAAGTCTTATTTCTTCTTTAAAAGAATATGGTACTTTTAAAGTTTCATCATCAGCATAATAAATAGTTATTTCACTTTTTTCTTTATCAATATCATATTTAGTAATAAAACTTTTTCTTTCATATTCAGTTGAACAATAATCTTTCATATTTCACCTATTTATTATTAATATCTTTTATTTTATATGTTTTGACTAAAACTTTACCAGGAGTATTATCTTTTGAGGTTGTAAGTTTATAAAGATCAGCTAATTCTTCATGAGAAAAAAGATCTGTATTATTTATATTAATAAATGGTATTTCCCTATTATTTACTTCAAAATAACCTTTTGCTTTTCTTTCATTTTGATATTTTAAAGATTCTTCTTTATCTTTATGCTCATCATCATATACACGATAATCTACTAAATTATAACCTTCGCCTTCTTTTATTGCATCATATTTATCTATTAAGATACCTGCTGATATTACAAATCTTACTTTATCAGTTGTATTTGATATTACATAAGGTCTTATAACTTTTTCATTAGTAAACTCTTCACTATTATTTAGAAAATCTAAATTCTTTTCATAATCATTAAGCACACTATTTAAATATTTTAAACATTTCTTGTTTTCTCTCATAAATGGATTAAAAACCATAAATGGTGTGCATGCTAAAGCCGTAATTAAACCAATTATAAAGCCTTCTTTAACTGCTAAACCAATAAACATACCTAATAAAGCAGTATAAAGAATCTTATATAATCTATCTATTATTTTAAATTTTCTTCTAGCTTTTTTGGCTGTTTTATAAAAATTATTACCACCTGTTACTTGTCTTTTCATTCTTTCTAATATCATTTTTTCATTTTGAATAGTAAGTGGTAATACTTCACTTTTCTGATTAGCATAATTAACCATAATAGTTTTATCTTCAGGGTCAATATCATAATCTAAGATAAAACTTTCTTTTTGAAAATTATTTAAAGAATAATCTAACATATTATCATCTCCAAGTAAGACTTATTATATATAAAATAAGAATTTATTTCAATAAAAAAAGGATTATTCTCCTTCTTTTAGCATTAATGTAAATTTTCTCATAATCATAAGTGACATTATTGCTTCAAATATTAATGAGGCTCCTTCAAGTCTCGTAATAATACTAGCAACTTCAATAGGGTTAATTATAACTACAATACCTAAAATTAATATAACAAAAGATAAAATAGTAAATATCCACCAAAAATAATTTTTAACTTTATATTTAAATAAATATCTTAAATTATTAATTGCGCCTATTATTAATAAACAACCAACAATAATATTAATTACTGTAATTAACCATAAAGGTTTCATAAATGTATAAATGCCTAAAATAATACCAGCTAAACTAATTACAAAATATATTGTATCCATTTTGTTTTTAGGATTATTATCAATAAAGAAATAGATAATGTTAGCAAGACCCGCCACAATAAAAATACCAGCAATTATTTCAGTACCAATACTAATTGTTTCAATCGGAAACGCAAGTAAGATAATACCTAGAAGTAAAATTACTACATAACTAATAATTTGATTTTTAAAAATATTTTTAATAAACTCCATTTTCACCACTTCTTATTTTACTTTATTGTCTTCTTTTTTAATAGATCTAGATATAATTAAATCTACAAATTCATCTAAAGAAAGTCCATCGCCATAAACATACCAATGCTTCATTATTTTAGTTTTAAAGGCATTTAATCGGTAAGCATATTCTAATTCATCAGCTGCTGTTGTATCAAGTCCTAAATTTTCATGTTCTACTTCTAAGTAATACTTTTGAATTATAGCAGCTTCCTTTCTTGCACGATAAATTTTATTTAAAGCGATTGGCCCTAGAACTGTATGTTTTCTTAAAAACACTAAAGTATTATAATCAAATTTTGGAACATCATATTCCATACAAACCCTCCTTAAATTATTATAACAATTACTTTCTTTCCTGTAAATAATTGAAAAGTTCTTGAGCAACCTTTTTAGGTAATATTTTTTCTAACTCTTCTATTTTAGCCTCACTCATTTTTTTAACACTACCAAATGTTTTAATGAGTTCTTTTCTTCTTTTAGGCCCAATACCTTCAACACTATCTAAAACGCTTTGAATAGATCCTTTACTTCTAATAGTGCGATGATAATTAATAGTAAATCTATGTACTTCATCTTGCATTCTAGTTAAATAATGAAATAAATTACTTGTTTTATCAATATTATATATTTCTAAAGTATCTCCATCTAATAACTCATTAGTACGATGTTTATCATTTTTAACTAAACCACATACCTTAATATTTAAATTCATTTCATTTAATACTTCTTTAGCTGCATTAACCTGACTTATTCCACCATCAACTAAGATAAGGTCTGGCATATCTTTATCTATTAATGCATGGTAATATCTACGGTATATTACTTCTTTCATTGTATGATAATCATCATTTTGATCAGTATGAACTTTATATTTACGATATTTACTTTTATCAGGTGCGCCATCTATATAAACAACCATGCCACTTGCAGCATATGTTCCAAATAAATGCGCATTATCAAAAATATCAATTCTTTTAATACCTATATTTAAAAGTTGTGATAAATCTTCATTAGCGCCATGAGTTCGCTCTAACTTTTGCTCTATTCTTTTAAAATTATTATTTAAATTAATTTCAGCATTTTCCTTAGCCATTTTTAATAACTTATATTTAGAGCCTTTACTAACTTTAATAAACTTAGTATCAATTATTTTACTAATAATTTCAGCATCTATTTCATCAGGAATTAAAATATTTTTAGGTATTTCCTTTTTTTGATAAAAAAGCGCGATATAGGTTTCAATTTCACTTAAATAATTATCCGTAACTGGTGTTATATCATGATATTCTCCAATTAATTTACCACTACGAACAAATAAGAATTCGATGCCAATAAAACCATTATTAAAAGCATAATTTATTACATCTAAATTTTCACTAACATTTAGTTCAACTTTTTGTTTTTCTAGAACTACTGTCATATAATCAAGTTCTTTTTTTAAATCTAAAGCCATTTCATAATTCATATTATCAGAATAAAATGCTATTTTTTCTTTTAATTTATTTTTAATAATATCTTCATTACCTCTTAAAAATGATAAAATTTCTTCTTCCATTTTTAATATATCTTCTTCTTTAACATTTTTAGTGCAGTACCCAAGACATTCATGAATATGATAATATAAGCATACTTCTTTAGGTAACCCTTCACATTTTTTAAGGGGATATAATCTATTAATTAAAGATACTATTCTTCTTGCGGCATAAGCATTTACATATGGTCCAAATAACACTTTATCTTTATGTTTTTTGACCTTTAAATAACGCACTACTTTTAAACTAGGATATGGCTTTCTTACATATTCAATATATGGATAACTTTTATCATCTTTTAGTAAAATATTATATTTAGGATTATATTTTTTAATTAAATTTATTTCTAAAATAAAAGATTCTAATTCAGTATTTGTAACTATATATTTAAAATAAGCAATATTATCAATCATCATTTTAGTTTTACCAGTATGAGTTCCACGAAAATAAGAACTTAATCGTTTTTTTAAGTTTTTAGCTTTACCAACATATATGACAATATCATTTTCATCATACATTTGGTATGAACCTGGTTTTTCTGGGACTAACTTTAATTCCTCTTTAAACATATAAATCACATTATTAGTATACTACATTTTTGACACTTAATTAATAGCATGATAAAATTTAATTGTGATATTTATGAAATTATTAAATACTTCTTTACTAGAAGAAAAGAAATCTAAATTTTATGGTTATTTATATGAAATAGATACTAAAGAAGATATCAATATTATTTTAGATGATATAAAAAAGAATAATAAAGGTTATCGTCATATACCATATGCCTATAAAATTATTAATACAGCTGGTAAATCTAATGATAAAGAACCAGGTAATATTGGTCTAAATTTTTTAAATTTATTAGAGCATAATAGTTTAAATAATCATTTGATTTTAGTTGTTAGATTCTTTGGCGGAACTAAGTTAGGTGCCCCACTTTTATCTAGAACTTATAGTAAATGCGCAAATATATGCATAAATAATAAAAATTAACATACCATCTATTAGGTGGTTTTTTTGAATACATTAATAAATTATTTAAAGGTTTTATTAATACCTATAGGCTTTGTTCTTATTGCTCCGCTCATTGTTGGCATCTTTAATTTATTAGGAGTTAAAACAATTAATATAATTATTTTAATCGTTATGATTATAACAATGCTTATTAGTGGCTTTTTTATCGGTAAAAACGTAAATAAAAAAGGATATATCAATGGTCTTGCCTTTGGAGCACTTACTTCACTAATATTTTTTATCTTAAGTTTGCTTTTTAAAAATAATTATCAAATAAACACTTTAATTTATTATGCAATTTTAATAGCATCATCTACTGTTGGCTCAATCTTAGGAATTCAAAAGAAAACAAATGATTAAAACTAACCATTTGTTTTTATTTTTATTAAATTTTTTTACCCTAATTTAATTAAAAACTCTTTTAATAAAGTATATTGATTAACATTTAAAGATTTTAAATTTTTATCTAAATTGCATAACTCAAGTAATATATCTTTAAGTTCTTCTTTACTATATAAATAAGATTTTTCTCTTGCTAGTTTAACTCTATAAGGATGAACATTTAAAATAGATGCAATTTTTTCATTAGAATCTTTTAATTCTTTAGTTGCATAAATAATCCTGTATTGTCCAGCTAGAAGTGCTACTAAAGGTACAACTTCCATTTTTTCTAATATAAATTTATCTACTAATTCATTTATTTTTTTATAATTTTTACTTGTTATCGCATCACATAAATTAAAAGTATCTTCCCCATTAAGTTTAGAACTATATTCATCAATTATATCAGTTGTTATTTTATTAGTAATAATTCCTATTTTATCAATTTCATTTAAAATTAAATCATAATTTGCTAAATTATAGTCTATTAATTTATTAATGGCTAAATAGTCAATAATTATATTATGCTTTTTTGCATAATTATTTATTTTATTTATTAAATCATTGGAACTAATTTCTGATATTTCAATTACAGTGCCCTTTTCTTTTATCTTTTTATAAATACTACTTCTTTTATCTAAATTATCTACTACTAGTATTAATCTGGTATTAAGATTTGGATTATCTAAATATTTTTCTAATGGTTTACTAGCATTATTTATTTTAAAATTTTTTACAATTACTATTTTTTCTTCATTTAAAAGAGAAAAATAAGCACATTCATCTAAAACATTATCAATGCCCACTTCATCATAATTAAGCGTGACAATGTTTTCTTTACCACTTATAATTTTATCTATTTCTTCTTCTAATAATCTAATACTATAACAATTTATTAAATAAGTATTCATTTGACATTACCTATTTTATTAAAGGGGAAAAATCTAAAAGAAGTTTTACCTAATATTTGCTCATTTGTTACAGGGCCAATTGATCTACTATCAGCAGAAACTGCTCGGTTATCCCCCATAACAAAATATTCATTTTCTTTTAAATATATTTCATTAAAATCTTTAGTTGTACTTAAAGAATAATTATCTTCAACTATCTTTTTATTAATATATAATTTACCATCAAGATAAGCAACTGATTCACCTGGAAGCCCTATTACTCTTTTAATAATATATCTATTATCTTCTTTTACAACTACTATTTCCCATCTATTTATTCCTTTAGATAAACCGATTTTATTTAAAATCATTAAATCATTTTGTTTCAATGTAGGATACATACTAGTACCATTTACTCTAATAGGTGTAAAAAGATAAGTTCTAATTAAAATTACTACAATAATTATTATTAAATATGGTAACCATTCTAATAATTTACTTTTAATCTTTTCTTTATTCATATGGCATTCACCTCATACAAATTCTTAAAATATTATAACAAATGTATTTTTATAAAATCAATTATAAATATTTATTAAATTTTTTGAATTCTTCTTCATTATCTAATTTAGTCTCTTTAAGTTCATTAAATAAGGATTTTTGATTTCTATCTAATTTAGTTGGCATAATAATATTAGTTATTATATACATATCACCAAGTTTACCAGATTTTTTATCATCTATTCCTTTACCTTTAAGTTTAATATTTTCATTATTTTGAGTACCTGGATTAAAGGTAACTACTTCATTACCATAAATAGTTGGAATTTCTTTTTTACATCCTAAAACGGCTTCAGTAATAGTTAGTGGTACAACTAAATATAAATCTTTACCATCTCTTTTATATAATGGATGGTCTTTAACACTAAATTCAATATAAATATCTCCGTTCTCGCCACCATTACTTCCGGCATTTGCTTTACCAGGCATTCTCATTTGGTCGCCTGTATCAACACCACTTGGAACTTTTAATTTTACTTCTTTATTTATATTGACAACTCCCTTGCCACGACAAGATGAACAGCTTTCTTTAAATGTTTCACCAGTTCCATGACAATCTGGACAAGTAGTTTGAGTTTGAATCATACCTAAAATACTACGTTGCTCTCTAACAATGGTTCCCCTACCATTACAAGTAGTACACTTAATAGGATTTTTACCACCTTTACCATTACATTCATGACACATCTCATTTAAAGTTACATTAAAGGTTTTTTCACATCCAAAAACAGCTTCTTCAAATGATAAAGATAGTTTCACTAAAATATCAGCGCCTCTAGTGGCTCTAGAGCGAGAGCTTCTACCTCGTCCACCACCCATCATTTGCTCAAATATATCACCTAAGTTAATATCTTCAAAATCAAAGCCAGTAAATCCGCCACCAAATCCTTGGAAGCCACCACCAAAGCCAGAGAAACCTCCAGCATTATTATCAAAAGCGGCCGAACCAAATTGGTCATATTGTTTTCTTTTATTAGCATCTGATAAAACACCATATGCTTCACTTACTTCTTTAAATTTTTCTGCATTTCCTGTTTCTTTATTATCAGGATGATATTCTTTAGCTTTTTTTCTAAAAGCACTTTTTATTTCCGCTTCAGTAGCATTTTTGCTAACTCCTAAAACTTCATAAAAATCTTTTTTAGCCATTATTCATCACTTACCTTACTATATAAATCTATTAAATATTCAAAATAATTAATTGCATTTTTTATTACTTTAGGACTAGTCATATCTATGCCTAATTCTTTAAGTAAATTTATTGGATAATCAGTTGAACCTTTACTTAAAAATTCAAGATATTTTTCTTTAAAATTTTTATCACCATTTATAATATTTAAAGCAATATTTATTGCAGCACTAACTCCGGTTGCATATTGATATAAATAAAATGGTGCAAAATAGTGGCTTCTTCTAGCCCATAAATATCTTACATTTTTGTCTAATTTAACAACACTACCATAATATTCTTTCCTTAAATTATAAATAGAGTCTGATAAATTATTTGCATCTATTTCTTCTTTAGCATCTATTAGTGCATACATTTCGTTTTCAAGTTCGCCTTCTAAACAAGCATCAAATAAATTGTTTTGAATAATATCAATTAAATTACTAATCGCACTAAGGCGTAATGATTTATCAGTACTATTATTTAAAATATAATTTGATAAAATTATTTCATTTGTTAAAGATGCCACTTCAGCAACAAAGATATCATTTTCATAGTTATGAGCATCATTATTTTCAATACTTAAATAGAAGTTGACAGCATGACCTAATTCATGGGCAATAGCAGAAACATCCCCAAATTTACCATGAAAATTAGTTAAAACTACCGGATGAAAGCCATATACTGCCGTGCAATATGCTCCGCTTCTTTTTCCTTTATATGAACCATAATCAATCCATCTATCTTTAAAGGCTTTTTTAATAATATTATTATATTTTTCCCCATAAATCTTAGTAGCATTAATAATTAAATCTTTTGCTTCTTCAATATTAAATGAATGCTCATCACTATTATATTCAGCATTAATATCATAATAATTTAAAATTGGTAAATTAAGATTATTTTTAATAAATCTAAAATATTTTTGATAAACATCAAGATTCTTATGAACAACACTATATAAATTATCAACTACCTTTACTGGTATATTAGATGAATGTAATTCCATTTCCATTGTACTTTGATAGTTCTTAATTTCCGCAAGAGCGCTTATTTCTTTCATATTAGTAATTAAAATATCGCCAAAAATATTTTCATACTCTTTAATTTTATTTGTCATAAGTTTATAACATTTTTTTCTGATTTGGGGATTTTTATTCATCATAATATTACGATAATTACTATTAGTAATAGTTACTTTTTTACCATCAATTATTAATGAACCATAATTTAAAGTTGCATTTAATAAAGTACTATTCAATTTATCAAATATTCCATTTTGTGCAGTTAATTTGCTAATTAATAACTCTTCTTTAGCACTTAATGTATGCTTTCTATATCTAGCAATATCTTTAAGTAAAAATTGGTATTTGTTTAATTTTGGGTTTTCTAAATATATATTTAATTTAGATATTTTCTTTAATATTTCAGGAACTAAAAATGAAGAAAGCGAAATAAATTCACTATATAAAGCATAAGCCTTCGTAAAGTATAATGAATACTTAGAATTTGCTAAATCTTCATCATGTTTAAGTGATGCATATATATAAATTTGACTAATTTTATTGATAAGCCCATAATAACATTCTAAAGCATTATATAAACTATTAGAGCTATCCATAACTTTGTTTTGAAATTCAGTAATTTTTTGAAGATCCTTTTTTAATTTGTTTAAATCTTCTTCCCATAATTCATCACTTTTATAAAAGCAAGACAAATCCCAGGTATATTCTTTATTTATTTCTACTCTCTTATTATAATCCATTTTTCCTCCAAAAAGTTCTAGTCTTCCTAGAACTTTTATTAATTATTATTATCTACAAATTCAGCTTCTTCAGCTTCACCATTATTATCAGAAGCATTATTATTTTGATTTGCTTTAGCAGCTTCTTCATATACTTTAGAAGCTAGTGCCATTGCTTTTTCATTTAAAGCTTTAGTTTTATTTTTAATTTCTTCAATATCATTACCTTCTAAAGTTTTCTTTAAATCAGCAATTAAATCTTCGGCTTCTTTCTTATCATCTTCTGATACTTTATCTTTTAAGTCATTTAAGGCTTTTTCAGTAGCAAAGATAGTACTATCAGCCTCGTTTCTAGCATCCGCTTCATTTTTACGCTTTTCATCAGCTTCTTTATTAGCTTCAGCTTCTTTCATCATTTTATCAATTTCTTCATCAGTTAAATTAGTATTTGATGTAATAGTAATTGATTGTTCTTTATTAGTACCTAAATCTTTAGCCTTAACATTAACTATACCATTAGCATCAATATCAAAT
>CACZQI010000011.1 GCA_902783345.1 uncultured Erysipelotrichaceae bacterium | reverse complement strand
TTCAGAATTTGAACATGTTATTATGCCAATAACACCTGCTTTTTCAAGAATGCTTTATAATAAACTTTTATATACTGCTGTATCAAGAGCCAAAAAGTCTTTGGTAATAATTGGTTCTTATCATTCTTTTAATAATAGTATTTTAAATAACTATAGTGAAATAAGAAAAACTACTTTACAAGAAAAAATAGTGCATAATATAAAAACTTCTGGTTAAAATAAACTAGAGGTGTAATATGAAAGATAAAATAATGATGATGGTAGGAGCAGCTGCTGGTATTGGTGTTTATATGGGACTATCTAAAATGAGTAAAAATAAGAATAAAATTAAATCTAAAGTTAATACAATTATAGATGATACAGCAGAAATGTTTAATTAGAGTTTTGAGTATAAAACTCTTTTTTCATATCAAAATATAAATATGATAAATAAAATAAAAGATAATTATTTAAAAAAGATATTATTAATTCTTGTTAACTTTTTACTTATTTTAATTATTATTAAAGAGTGTAAGTTAATTGGTTTTTGTTATACTATTTTAAATTTAATATCACCACTATTTATTGGGTATGTTATTGCTTGGCTACTAAAACCAATTATGTTAAAAATTAATAAACATCTAAGCATTCAATTAAGTGCCGCATTAACATATACTATTTTAGCCATAATTATTGCTATACTTGGATATTTTTTTATTCCTGTAGTTGTTAATGAAGTTAAAAATCTAATTCCTAATGTAATTGATTTTTATAATAATTTGCCTAGTAATATTAAAAATAATATTGATTTAAACGCAATAGGCACTAAAGCTATTACGATGATAAGTAATTCTACAACTAATGCTAAAAATATTATTTTAAATATCTTTTATAGCGTGTTTATTTCATATTTTTATTTAGTAAGGCATAAAGAAGTTACTAAATTATTAAGTAAGTATATTCCTGGAAGTCTTGCTAATGATATTAGTTTAAATTTAAAAGCGTTTGTAAGAGGGACTTTAATTGATACTTTAGTTTTATTTCTTATGACTTTGATTAGCTTTTATTTTATTAAAATGCCATATTCATTACTTTTTGCAATTATTATATCAATAACTAATATCATTCCTTATATTGGGCCTTATATTGGAGGAATACCTGCGGTTTTAGTGGCTCTTTCAATAAGCCCTAAGTTTGGTATTATAATCTTAGGCCTTGTTATTGTGCTTCAATTTATCGAATCAACTTTTTTACATCCAATTATTATGAGTAAATCTTTAAATATTAGTCCTTTATTTATTATTATTGGTATTATCGTCTTTGGTTACTTTTTTGGTATTATTGGAATGCTTATTTCAACGCCACTAGTTAGTATTATTAAATCATGTTATGAATTTTACTATTTAAAAAGAAATAAGAAAAATAAAGTAAAGCCTTTAAAATAGGTTTTATTTTTTTACCTTTCATATGATATAATTTTTTAAGAAGGAATATATATTATGACATTAGAAGAAACTTTAAAATTATATGATTTAAATGATAAGGAAATAAAAGAAATATGTGCTATTATTAAGCATATTTATAAGCATCGAGAATTTCAAAAAAGATTAACTAAAGACTTTTTACATCATGGAGAAAAAACTTTAGGTATGCATATCTTAGAAGATACGATTAAAACTTATAAATTAGCCCAAAAATACTTAAAGAAAGATAAAAACTTTAGATTAGATTTAGCTATTAAAATTGCTATGTTTCATGATTTATATACGATGCCATGGCAAAATAATGAAGTTGCTAAATATAATAAATTTAGAAATAAACATGGTTTTAGGCATCCCGTAGAAGCAGCTATTAATGCATATACTTGGTTTTGTGATGATTTTAAAGATATTTTTGATGCTGAAATCATAATTGATGGAATTATTCATCATATGTATCCACTTCCTGTAATTGTTATAGATAATAAAATTGTTAATAACCGAGAACTTAATAACTTTAAATTATTTAAAAAGATGCCTGAAAATATGCAAGATTTAATATTTACCAGTACAGCAAGATGTAAATTTTTAAATCTTTCATGGTGCAAATCTAAATATTTAGAAGGTAAAATAATGGCTAGAGCTGATAAAATAGCTTCTTTAACGCAGTTTAATAATATTTATTCGGTTATGGCTTTAGTAACAGGAAAAAATAAAAGTTTAAGAAAGTAGTTTTAATATGATAAATTTATTTAAAGATAAAAAAATTGATAAAATTAGTACCATTAATATACTAATTATTATAATTTTATTTGGAGCGTTTTTTGGATTTATTTGGGAAAGCGCTTTTTATCGTCTTACTTTAGGATACTTTACTAAAAGAGGAACATCTTTTGGACCTGCTGTGCCAATATATGGAGTAGGGGCTTTATTAATTGTCCTTTTAACTTATAATTATAAAGATAATCCCTGGAAAGTATTTTTTATAAATACTATAGTGCTTGGAACTTTAGAATATATTACTGGCTGGGGGCTTTTCGAATTTTTTAATTTAAGATTATGGGATTATAATACAGAAATTTGGAATTTTGGTAATTTACATGGGTATATATGTGCAAGAAGTATTGGACTTTTTGGGATAGCAGGTTTAATAATGATTTATTTATTCTTGCCTAAGATATTTACATTAGTAGAAAAAGTTAATTCTAAAAAAATGACTATTATTTGTATAACATTATTTATTATTTTTATCATAGATGTAACAGCTTATATTGTATTAAATATTTAAATATTTACACTTAGAATTGATTAATTATAAGAGATTTGCTATTATTATAATTAAGAGTGTTTTATAGACTAGTAAAACTAGTCTATTTTTGTAGGTGAAATATGAAAAACAGGTACAGATTGAAAAAATGGCTAATTTATTTCTTATTGATAATATTTATAGTTGGTTTAACCTATTCAGTTATTAACATTTTGGTTTGGAATAAAGGAGTTAAAGAAAATGCAAATACCAAAGAAGAAATTAAAAAGGAAATAAAAGTAGTTGAAAATACAGAAAAAAGTGGGGATGTATCTCAAATAGATTATGTTGTTAATTTCACCAAATTAAAAGAGAAAAATAGTGATGCTGTTGGATATTTAATTGTTAAAAATAGTAATATTGATTATGTAGTTGTTAAAGCAAAAGATAATGCGTATTATTTAAATCATGATTTTAATAAAAAGAATAATAAAGTAGGGTGGATTTTTGCTGATTTTAAAAATAAATTTGATGGTAGTGATAAAAATATTGTAATTTATGGACATAATACCGCTGATGGTTCAATGTTTGGGACTTTAAAAAATGTTTTTAATAAAGAGTGGAATGATAGTTTAAAAGAGCAAAATGCCGATATTTATTTTGTAACTAGTAAAGGGACGGAATATTATAAAATCTTTTCAAGTTATAGCATTATTCCTGAAGATTATTACATAACTACTGATTTTAATAGTATTAGTGAATATAGTGAGTTTTTAAAAACTATTAAATCAAGATCAATTTATAATTATGGAGTATCAGTCAATAATAATGATACCATTTTAACTTTATCAACTTGCACAAAAAATGGAACGAAAAGAGTAGCTCTTCATGCTAAAAAGATAAATATAAGCGAATAGTAGTGGCAAAATTGAATTTGAATCTGTATGATATCGTACAGATTTTTAATTTTGCTCAAAAATGTTGATAAGTCTTAAAAATTTGAGATATTTAAAATTGGTAAAAAATTTTCTGGGATTTGAATAATTTGCATGTAAAAATTGCAAATTTTTGGTAAGTTATCCACAAAATGAAAAAGTTATTAACAAAATGCATTTTAAAAAAAGGAAATAGGCCCTTCATCGGTAATATATATAGTAGAGGTGAGAATTAGTCCGGACTTTCTTTTAACCTCTTAGAAAGGAACAGCATGTTTGAAAAAAGAAAAGAAAATGAAATAATACCTCTATGTTAT
>CACZQI010000010.1 GCA_902783345.1 uncultured Erysipelotrichaceae bacterium | reverse complement strand
GCACCTAATCTACGTCCTTCAGAATCTCTACCATTTTGTGTAGAACCCTGTGCTTTAACATGAGCAAAACGTTGAATGTTTAATTTTATAAATAACATTTTATCCTTCCCTTTCAACTTTTATATTTTTCGGATAATCTTCTTCCAAATTAATTAATAATTCTTTAAGATTATTTAATAACTTATTTAATAATTCATCATTTTGAATTATTTCAATTGTAATAGCCTCTCCATCATCAGTATATTTTAAACCCTTAGGATTAACTATATGCATATCATTTACACTAGCAGTTACAATTGATGATACTGCCGCACAAACAATATCTTTACCATAATTATCAAAGTTTGCATGTCCTTTAATAACTATTTTATTTTCACCTAGTTTAACTTTAATCATATTAACCAACTATTTTCTTAACTACAAGTTTAGTATAAGGTTGTCTATGACCTTGAGTTTTACGATATTTCTTTTTAGGTCTGTATTTGAAAACAATAATCTTCTTTTGTTTACCATGTTTTGCGACTTCACAAGTTACTTTAGCGCCACTTACATATGGAGTACCAGTTTTTTCACCAACAGCAAGTACTGTATCAAAATCAACAGTTTCGCCTTCTTTAGCGTCTAACTTTTCTACATAGATAGTATCGCCTTCAGCAACATAGTATTGTTTTCCACCAGTTACAAATATAGCTTTCATTAATTTCCTCCCATCTTTTTTAGGACTCGCCTTGAAGGTGTGGATACCCAACTTTTTACCTTTTTAGTGCGGTTTATAAATTAATTACAAACAACTAGATAATATCAAAAATACCTTCCAATGTCAAATATTTTCGCAAGAATTTTATCTTCTCTCTCATTATTTATAAAATTTAATCTATTTTTGTAAATATTTTTAATAGAGCCAACATTTTTAACTTTTTTATATTTATAATGATAGATATATCTTTCTAGTAAAAATTTATTAAAAATAAAGGCATGATTAGCAATTTCAAGGTAAGTTTTAAATAAACAAAAGAAACTAATTAATAATAAATTAAGGTTCATTGTATTAATAAAGATAAAGATGATAATTGATATAATACTAATAATATTCATAATAATTAAACACTTTTTATAACTAATGATATTTTCAAGTAAACTAAATAAGATTTTAGAGCCATCTAAAGGAATTATAGGTAGTAAATTAAAGATAATAATAAGTTTATTATAAATTATAAAAATATTATATGATAAATCACTTATTAAACTATAAGAAAATAAAAGATAGAAAATAAGATAAAGCACCATTTGCATTAAAATACCGCTAGTAGATATTAAAAATAAATATATACTTTTTATGTTATAACTTATATTTGTATTAATAAGACTTCCAAATGGTAATATCTCAATACTATCAACTTTTATATTTAATAATTTTAAAATGATTAAATGACCTAAATCATGAATAAATAAAATAATACTTATAATTAAAAAATAGTTAAAATAACCACATAATAAAATAACTAAAAGTAAAAAATAGGTTATCGGATTAATGCTTATTTTCATAATACTCTTTATAAATATATTTAAATAAAAAGAAAAAAGACCTTTAATTTTCCTTTTTCTCTAAAAAATCTTCATAATTTAAAGTATTACCATCTTTCATAAAGACTAAATATAACTTATTATCTTTAGATTCTCCAATAATATTATCTGATTCAACATAATCATATAATTTAACACTTAAATTATCTATATTAGCATACCAATAATCTATACCATCCATTCCTTGAATAATAACTGTGCTTCCATATCCTTCTTTTTCCCCAATATAAACTACTATCCCACTTTTAAAAGGATATACTGCATCTACTCCATATAGTTCTACGCCATCTTTGAATTTCTCATAATTGGTATATGTTAGTTCCTTATTTACTGCAACTACTTTTTCAATACTAGGCTTTTTAACAATATCACCAAAATATTTATTATACCAATTAGACACTTTAGTAAACTTAAAAGTTTTATCATAAATGTTATTTTTAAAAAGTAATAAATTCTTATCACTTGAATTAACAAAGATAGAGATACTTAAAAATAAAATAATACTAATTAAAACTCTAGTAAATAATGATTTAATATATTTTTTCTTATCCATAAGTTTCACCTTCTAAATTATATTTATCATCTAAATATTTTATACTAATAAAGTAAAAGATTAAGTTATAAATTAAATTATTAAAAGCATATTTGATAATATAAAAATCAAAGGTATGAAAAATACTATAAAGGATAATATTAAATAATAAATAATAAATAATAATTAAAAGATATTTAGTTAAAAAACTTTTACTTATAAATTTAAAAATAAAGTTATTTAAATAATATAAAAGAATAATTAAAATAGTTGTAAATGGTATTCCATTAAGTAAGATATCAATACCTAAAATAAAGTAAACCTTTTTATCAGTTAAATAAAAAATATTAACTAAAACTGAGCATAATAAAATATTGGTTAAATTTAAAGAAAGAAAATCTAAAATCATATTTGCCTACTTATTACTACTACATAATGAATATTTTTCATATCAACTGTTTTAACTTTTACGATTGTATCTAAGGCCGATTTATCTATTTTAATTACTTTACCAATATAAGTATTATTAGTGCTTAAGACTTTATCATTTAAAGATATATCATTATAATTAGTTAGTTCTTTAACTATTAAATTATTATCATCATCTTTACCGATTATTTTACCTTCATTATTATTTATTTTAACTGGTAATTTTGTATCATAAATGTAAGATACTTCACTATAATTAAGGTATGTTTTATAAATAATCCCAATAAGGCCTTCCACACTTATTACTTCATCACCTTTTTGATAGTTATCACCATTTATTAATAGTTTATCAAAGCTATAGTTATTCATATAAAGATTAGTTAATGTATAATTAGATTTTATATTAATATTATTTTTAAAATCTACTAAAGCAGCGTACTCAGTTTCTAAAGATTTAATTTTATCATTTAAGACTTTTACTTGTAATTCATCTTTATCATTAAAAAACATTACCCCTAAATTATTAACCATATTTATAAAACAGGTGCGAAAAATAATTAAAAGAAATAATGTTAAATATAGTAGATAATTAGGCTTCATTTTTATTTAGTTCCTTATAAAAACTATAATATTTAATACCATTAGTAATTAAATGATCGACTAAAGGAATGCCAATAATCCTACCACTTAGATTTATTTTATTGGTAAGTTCAATATCGGACTTGCTTGGTTCAACCATACCTGATGGATGATTATGCATAATGATAAGTCTATCAGCCCTTTCTTTAATAGCATAGTTAAATATTTCTTTAATATCTACGATAGACTCATTATTTGTTCCTTTAAACATAATTTTATAACTAATTAATCTATTTTTATTATCTAATAAAATGACTAATAAATTTTCTTGTTTTTCATTCGCAATTAAAGATGAAAAATATTCATGTACTTTATCGGTATTAGTTAAAACTACTTTATCTTCAATACTTACATTACTTACTCTTTTGCCAAGTTCAATAGCAGCAAGAATAGTTAAGGCCTTAGCTCTCCCTACTCCTTTAATAGAAGTAAGTTCTCTTAATCCTAAATCATTTAAAGAACTTATACTTTTAATTTTGCTAAGTATTTTACTACTTAATTCTTTAACGTTTTCATCTTTGTTTCCCGTTCTAATTAAAATTGATATTAAGTCTTCATTACTTAAATTAGAAGCACCATATTTAATAAGTCTTTCCCTTGGCATTTCGGCTTTTGGTAGTTCTTTTAATCTCATACATTTCCCCCATAACTATCCATAATTAATTTATTTATACTAATAAATGTATCAGTATTACCTTCTAACATAGTATTTTCATAATTTGTTAGTGCTTTAATAAGCCCTCTATCACTTATCATAATATCTTTTTTATAATAGGCTATTTTTTGTTTATCTAAATAATCTTCCATTTTACTTATACATCTATTATTAGTTAAAATGCTTATATATACTCTATAAACATCATCTTCACTAATTATAATCGAACTAGGATATTTATTAGTATATTCTTTAGCTAAATCTAAAGAATTAAATACTCCAAGCTGAAACCCAGTTGCTTTAATATTTTCTTTAAAAACTGGTATATCAATATCTTTACTATTGAAAAGTAAAAAGCCAAAGACTGAACCAACTATTAAAGAAAAGATATAAGGAAGAAATTTTTTCATATCATCACCAAAATTATCATACGACAATCTAATAAAGAACTTTGTCTATTATTGTCACTTTTATTTGATAAATAAAAATAATATTGATATAATAATAAATGAAAAGAGTGGAAGACCCCCAAGTGGCCGACCTCACCTTTTCGGTTGTGTCGGCACAACTTCGGTTGTGCCTTTTTGATTATCTATTTAATAATACAATTATTAATATAAATAACAGCGAGAGTATTACAACTTTGTAGAAACTACTTTGCTTCATACTTATCACTCTCCTTCCAAAATTAAATCAAAAGATTTTATTTTGAAAAGATGAAATCAGCGCCAAACTTCCGCTCATGATTAATTATATAATTATGAGTATTTTTTGTCAATAAAAAATTAAAAGCAATCCTGCATTATTACTGGGATTGCTAGCAAATTTTAAAAATCTAAAATTTGTTTATTTTGTAAGTTTAATTAAGTCTAATTTAGTAATATCTTTAATTTCTTTACCTTTTTTATCTTTGGCTTCAATAGTAAAGTATAAACCATTATTTAAAAGTTCAATCTTTTCTTTACTAAAGAATTTATGATTACTATTTAATTCATTTAAATTAAATGTATTAGTTCCTTCTAAAACTTTCTTTAAAGATAAACCTTCTTTATCAGCATCTTCTACTACTAACAAAGATAATAAATTATCACCATCTTTAACATAATAACCAATTTTATAATCAACTACGACGATATCTTTTTCTTTAATATATGTAATATCACTACCATTTAATAAATTAACATCATAATTTAAACTAACTACACCATTATTTATTTTAACGTAATCACCTTTACCACTAAAAGTATATACTTTAGTTGATTTAAGTAAATAATTTGAATAACTCATTACTACAACAAGTAAAATAATAAGCACTATTAAGACAGGTTTATAAGACTTTAAAAAGCCTTTAATTCTCTTTACTCTCCTCGTCTCCATTTTCTCTTTCTTCATTAACCGTACCTCCTAAAACTATTTCTAAAACCATATCGTTAGTTAATTCTTCTCCAACATTTATTGAAGTTTTGTTAACTTTCCCATATCCATCTATATTATAAGATAAATGAACTAAATTAGCAAATGTTATTGCTTCACTACTAGTCCAGTTAATCATTTTAGGCATAGTATATGTATCACTATTGGTTAAAAGGAAAACTTTACTTCCTTCTAAAACGCTCATTTTTTTAGTAGGATACTGTTTAATTACTTTATCGCCATTACCAATAACAATTGGTTTTAATCCTGCTTTTTCTAGTTTTTCTACGCTAGTTTTAACATTTTTATTAATAAAACTATCGACAGTATATATTTTACTAATATCTTCCGTTGTTTCTTTATCAGATAAATTTTTATATTTAGCAACTGATTCAACTACTTCTTTTACGACTTCCCCCATTTTATTTGAAGCATTAGCAAATCTTTTAATAGATAAATAAATAATATATTCAGGATTATCTTTAGGAAATATTCCCGCAAAAGAACGAATATTATTATAAGTACCTGATGAATATCTACCACTTGCAGTTGTATACTGAGCAGTTCCGGTTTTGCCAATTAATCTAACGGCATTTGTATGATATTTATATCCGGTTACTGCTGTATCTTCAGAATTAACCGTTTGATCCATTAAATCAATTATTTTATTAACTGTTTCTTCACTTACTGCACGGTCTAATTCAGTTCTTTGTCCTTCATAAATAATTTCATTAGTAGATGGATTAACTATTTTACTAATGATATATGGTTTTAAAACAATTCCTTTATTAGTAATAGAAGTAAGAGCTTCTATATTTTGTACTGGTGTGGTAGTAATACCTTGTCCAAAAGAAGCACTTGCTATTTCTGAGTTATAGGTAAAACTTATTTTACCAGTATATTCATTGGAAAGCTCAATACCTGTTTTATCACCAAAGCCAAATTTTTTATAGTATTCATATAATTTATCTTTACCAAGTTTTTTAGAAAGTAATACAGCCGCAACATTTGATGAATAAGTAAAACCTCTATCAAAAGTAATTGAACCCCATCCTTTTTTATTCCAGTCATTAATAGTAAATTGATCAACTGGAATGGAACCAGATGAGTATTTTTCATCACCATTATAAACGCCTTCTTCAATAGCTGCCATAAAAGAATATATTTTCATTGTTGAACCTGGTTCATATGCATAACTAGTAAGAGGATTATTATAATTAGTGATATTTAATGTATTAGGGTTAAAACTAGGGCTAGATGCTGAACCTACAATAGCGCCAGTTTTAGCATCAGCAATTGTAATAGTTGCCCACTCCATACCTAAATTTTCTAATTTATCAATTGCGTTTTCTAAATATAATTGAATATTATTATCAATCGTTAAATAAATATCATAGCCATCTTCAGCTTCTTCAATTACTTCAGGAGTATTAGCAATTTTATATCCATAAGCATCTTTTTGATATGTTATTTTCCCATCCGTACCTTTTAATTCAGTATTATATTTGGCTTCAATACCAAGTTCCCCATTGATCTCTTCACCGTCTAGTTTTCTAGCATAACCAATAATATGAGAAGCAAAATCTCCATTAGGATAATCTCTTTTACTTCCTTTAATAAAATCAATACCAGGTAAATCTAAGGCTTCAATTTCTTGTTTTTTAAGTTCCGTAATATTTAATCCACCTGGACGAAGTTCAACTTGATATAAGCCTTCCATATTTAATCTTTTTAAAATGCTTTCTTTGCTCATATTTAAAATTGGAGCTAGTTTTTCAGCTGTCATATTTTTATCAACAACATGTTGAGGTTTATCTGGATTTTTAGTTCTACTTTCGGCTAAATATGCGATAACAGTATAGCTTCGAACATCTTGCGCTAGAACTTCACCATTAATATCATAAATAGTGCCTCTTTTAGCTTCAATTGTTTTATTAGCAGTTGTTCTTGATAAAGCAAAAGTCTTTAAATCTATTCCATCTACTTTAGGAGATACTGCAACATATAAGAGTTTAGCAATTATTAAGACAAATAAAAAAGCACAGCAAATAATTGTAAATCTATTAACTCTTATATTTTTGCTTGCTTTTTTCATTTAATATCACCTTTTATTATTTTACCACAATTATATTATCATTTTGATATGTTAATCCATAATTTTTTGCAACATCTTGAATATTTGAAAGTGATGCTAATTCATTTATCTTCATTGAAATACTTTCATTAATTGTTTCTTGTTTTTCAATTTTGTTTTTAATTCTTTCTACTTCAATATTACTTTTAGATAAAACACTTTTAGAATAAACAATAACAACTGGGCTTAGTACTAATAAAAATAAAATTAGACTAATCATAAATTTATCTGTTTTATATAATTTTACTCTTCTTCTTGTTTTCATAATTTTATACCCTTTCAATTATTCTTAATTTTGCACTTTTGCTTCGACTATTTTCCTCTATTTCTTTTTCACTAGGTAAAATAGGTTTTTTATTAATTAATTTAATTAAAGGCTTATAGTCATCTGGAATAACTGGTAAACCTTTAACTAAAGGATTAATTTCACTTTTTTCTTTAAAAATATTTTTAGCAATACGATCTTCTAATGAATGAAAACTAATAACGCATATTCTACCGCCAATATTTAGCATATCAATTGCGTCATTTAAGGCTTTTTCAATTGATCTTAATTCATCATTAACTTCAATTCTAATTGCTTGAAATATTTGTCTTTCAGGATGACTTTTAAGATAGTATTTAACAGGAACTGCTTCTTTAATTATTTGAGCTAATTCTAAAGTTGTTTCAATTTCTTTTTTACTTCTTACTTCAACTATTTTTTTAGCAATTGGTTTCGAAAAATCTTCTTCACCATACTTATAAAAAATACGAACAAGTTCTTCATAAGAGTAAGTATTTACAATCATTTTAGCCGTTAGTGAACTTTTTTTATCCATTCGCATATCTAAAGTAGCATCACTTTGAAACGAAAAACCACGTTCTTTTTCATCAATTTGAGGACTAGATAATCCTAAATCAAAGATAAATCCATCTACTTTAGTTATACCTTCACTTGCAAGTTTTTCTTTTAAATCACTAAAATTTGCATGAATAATTTTAAAGTTATTTCCTATTTTTGATAGTTCATTAGCGCTATAGTTTATAGCGTCTTCATCTCTATCAAAGGCGAAAAGAAAGCCCCTTTTTAACTCTCTTAATATTTCTTTAGCGTCACCTGCATAGCCAAGCGTACAATCAACATAAATTCCATCAGGATTAATATTTAAACCATCAATTAGTTCTTTTTTTAATACACTATAATGTTTCATAACTATCCTTAAATAAATTTTCAGCAATTTCGGCTAGACTATCCTCATTTTCACTAAAGAAAGTATCCCAATTATCCTCAGCCCATATTTCTAATCGGTCATTAGCGCCGATTATCACACATTTACTGGTCAAATCGGCGTAATGCACGAGTGGGGAGGTAATGTTTATTCGACCTTGACGATCGAACTCACATTCTGCAGCGCCTGATAGGAAGAATCTTGTAAAATTACGAGCATCTTTATTAGTAAATGGTAAGGATTTTAAACGTTTAATTATCTTTTCCCATTCAGTAAGAGAATAAACAAATAAACACTTTTCAAGTCCACGAGTAATAACAAATTTTTCCCCTAATTCATATCTGAATTTAGCTGGAATTATAAGCCTACCTTTATCATCAATATTATGATGAAACTCACCCATTAACATTTTAATCCCCCACTTTCTTCCACATCATGCCACCGTCTACCATTATATTACAATATTAAGGATAAAATATCAATAATAAATTTTAATCAAAATTAAAAAATGTGCCATTTGACACATTTGATGTAAAGTAGTTTATAAACTATATACTAAAATAATGAATCAATATTATTAGGTACCTTATCTTCCATTACTGTATTTATTATCCTATTTTCAAGTTCAGGACTTACATCCTTACCAGTCATTTTACTTAATTTAGATATAACTTCTCTTAAAGTTTTTTCATCCTTTAAACCATTTTCTTCTACCATATGCGCTAAAGATATAATAGTATCCTTATCAACATTAGTTTTCTTTTCTACTTTTTCAAATAAATTATCATCCATCTATCTCACCTAAAATAGTATATGTGCCTAATTTAAAAGTGTTAAAAAAGAAGCAGATTTCTCTACTTCTTAATTTCAATTTTTTCTAAACCATTCATGTAAGGTCTTAATACTTTTGGAATAGTTACACTACCATCAGCATTATAATTATTTTCTAATAAAGCGATAAGTCCTCTTGGAGTAGCAAGAACAGTATTATTTAATGTATGTAAATAGTAATTACCATTTTCTCCTTTTACTCTAATTCCAAGTCTTCTTGCTTGAGCATCGCCTAAATTAGAACATGAGCCAACTTCAAAATACTTTTGCTGTCTTGGGCTCCATGCTTCAATATCACAAGATTTTACTTTAAGGTCTGCTAAATCTCCAGAACAGCATTCAAGTTCACGAACAGGAATATCCATATTTCTAAAGACTTCAACTGTATATTTCCACATATCTTCATAATATTTCATAGAATCTTCTGGTTCACATAGAACTATCATTTCTTGCTTTTCAAATTGATGAACGCGGTACAAACCTCTTTCTTCTAGACCATGAGAACCACCTTCTTTTCTAAAGCAAGGTGAATATGAAGTCATTCTAATTGGTAAATCTTCTTTTTTAACCATTTGGCCTTTAAATCTTCCAATCATTGAATGCTCAGATGTTCCAATTAAATATAAATCTTCACCTTCAATTTTATACATCATGGCTTCCATTTCAGGAAAAGACATAACTCCAGTTACAACATCACTATGAATCATAAATGGTGGTAT
>CACZQI010000009.1 GCA_902783345.1 uncultured Erysipelotrichaceae bacterium | reverse complement strand
GCCCGGTAAAATGCGAATCATATTCATTCGGATTTTACCAGAGACGTGAGCTTGTACTATATGACCATTTTCAAGTTCTACTTTATATACATCCTTGAAAACATCAATTACTTTTCCATCAACTTCAAGTTTAGTTTCTTTCGCCATTTTTCACTCTCCCGTTAATATTTCATATCCATCATCGGTAACTACAACTGTATGTTCAAAGTGGGCACTGCATCGTCCATCTTCTGTTACAATTGTCCAGTCATCATCAAGCATGCAGATATGTTTAGTTCCAGCATTAATCATTGGTTCAACTGCAATTACCATACCAGTATTATATTTGCCATAGTTTGGTACATCAGGTTCTTCATGTAAATCAGTTCCAACCCCATGACCAACTAATTCTTCAACTACACCCAATCTTTGTTTATGAGCATATTCAGAAATTCTAGCGCCGATATTATTTAAACGCGCACCATTTTTTATTTCTTTTAAACCAATAAATAAAGCTTTTTCCGTATGATGCATTAATCTTTCTTTTTCTTTATTTACTGTTCCAACTGGATAAGTCCAAGCTGAATCAGAGTGATAACCATCTATGACAACTCCAATATCAAGTGATACTATGTCGCCATTTTTTAAATAACGGTCAGCAGATGGAATACCATGCACGACCTCGTCATTAACACTAACGCAGATACTTGCAGGATATCCATCATAATTTAAAAATCCAGGTATGCCACCATGTGCTCTTATAAACTTATCCGCCTCATCATTTAAATATTTAGTTGTAATACCAGGTTTAATTAAACCTTTTAAATATTGATGAGTTAAATAATTAACATGCCCAGCTTTTTTCATTTTTTCAATTTCTTCTGGAGTTTTAATTGTAACCATATTATTTTATCACTTTCTCTATTTCTGCAAAAACTTCATTAATACTTACTTTATCAATAACTTTTAATAAACCTTTTGCTTCATAATAATTTAAAATTGGTTTCGTATTTTCTAAATATGTATTAAATCTAACTTTAAATGTCTCTTCATTGTCATCGCTTCTTCCGATAAGAGTGCTTCCACAATAATCGCAAATTCCTTCTTTAATTGGCTTATTTTCCGTTTTATGAAATGTTTGATTACATTTTGGACAAATAAGTCTTCCACAAGCACGATTACATGCTACAACTTCATCAACATTTAAAAATATTACTACCCCAATTTCTTTATTTACTTCTTTTAAAATTTCTTCTAAATAAGTAATTTGTTTTTCCGTACGAGGATAACCATCTAAAATAAATGGTTTATCTTCTTTTAAAGCATTGGCTAGAAGTTTATTAACTATTTCATCGCTAATAAGTTCTCCTGTTTTCATCTTGGCTTCTAACTCTTTGCCAAGTGCGCTTCCACTAGCAACTTCATTTCTAAGTAAATCACCAGTAGATATATGATTATAACCATAATTTTTTACAAGTAATTCACTTTGAGTTCCTTTACCAGCCGCAGGAGGTGCGATAAAAACAATATTTTTCATTATCTTCTTCTTCTCTTTCTCATACCTGTGTAACTACGAGAAACAATACTACTTTCTAATTGTTTGTATGTTTCAAGTGCAACACCTACAACGATTATTAAACCTGTACCACCAATTGTAATACTACTAGATAGATGAGATATCTTTGTAAAAATAATTGGTAAGGCTGCAATTAGCATTAAGCCTAAAGTACCTACTACGGTAAGTCTAGTTATTACATATTTTAAGTATTCACTAGTTTTTTCTCCTGGTGTTATACCGGGAATATAACTTCTTGATTTATCTAAATTTTCAGCCATTTCATCAGGATTTAATTGTTGTAATAAAGGTACAAAATAACCAAATACAAATATTAAAGCCATGTATAATAAGAAACCAGTATAACTTGTATATACAATATAATTGTTAACAAAATTTTTAAAGGCTTCATTTTTAATTACTTCGGCAATAAGTGAAGGTATTCCAACAATTGCAGATGCATAAATAACTGGAAGTACACTTGCACTATTTAATTTGATTGGAATGAATGATTTTTCAGCCCCATAAGCACTTTGTGTACGATTAGAATATTGAATTGGAATTCTTCTTTCTGCCATTTGAACAAATATAACACCAATAATTATTGATATATATATAATAACAAATAATACAAATAGAATTGTTCCAAGAACGGTACTAAAGTTTCCTGCTAGTACTAATTCATTAAAGGCTGTAATAAACATTTTAGGTAATGTATTAACAATACCTGCCATGATTATTAATGATACACCATTACCAATACCTTTTTTAGTAATTTCATCGCCAAGCCATAATAGAAATGCCGTACCAGCTGTTAAATAAATAGCTGATTTCATTATAGTTAAAGCATCTCCACCTAAGAAGGCAATTGAAAATACATAACCTTGAACAAATGCAAAGATAATACCTAAATATCTATTAATCTTATTTAGTTTTTGTCTACCTGTTGCTCCTTGTTCTTTTAATTCAACAAAGTAAGGAATAATATCCATTTCAAATAATTGCGTAATGATGGTTGCTGTAATGTATGGCATAACACCTAAAGCAAAGATTGAAAAGGATTTTAAACTTCCACCACTCATTAAATTTAATAATTCTAAGAAACCTAAATTTCTTGTAATTTGTTTAGCACCTGGTACCATAATATTAGTACCAAGAGCAAATATTGCTAAGCACGCTAAAGTGAATAATATTCTTTTGCGTAAATCTTTATTAGTTGGACTAAATAATCCTTTTAGATTAGCAAACATTAAATCACCTCTGCTACTCCGCCACTTGCTTCTATCTTACTTACGGCTTTAGATGAGAAACGATTAGCTTTAACAGTTAATTTTTTAGTAAGTTCTCCATTACCTAAAACCTTTAAGCCACATAATTCTTTCTTAATAATTCCCATCTCTTTTAATAATTCTAAACTAACTACATCACCATCATTAAATCTATTTAAATCACTTAAATTTATAACAGCAAATCTTTTAGTAAATTCAGCATTATTAAATCCTCTTTTAGGAATTCTTCTATATATTGGACTTTGTCCACCTTGGAACCAGGCCGAAATTGATACACCACTTCTTGATTTTTGTCCATTTTCACCACGAGTTGAAGTTTTACCCATACCTGATCCAGGACCACGTCCAACAATTTTTCTTTTCTTCTTTTCTGGTAAAGAGTTTAATTCATTTAATTTCATCTTATAACTCCTCCCTTGTTTTTCCACGAAGAGCAGCAATGTGTTCAGCACTTCTTTGTGATTTTAATGCTTCTAAAGTTGCTTTAGCAACGTTAACTTTTGTATTAGAACCTAAACTTTTAGATACGATATCTTTAACACCAGCAATTTCTAATACTGCACGAGCAGCACCACCAGCGATAATACCAGTACCTTCTTTAGCAGGTTTTAAAAGTACATTTGCTCTTCCACATTTACCAACTTGTTCGTGTGAAATTGTTCTTCCATCAACAATATTTACTTTAACTAAATTTTTATTAGCAGCTTGGATACCTTTTTTAATAGCTTCTGGAACTTCCATTGATTTACCAGTTCCAATACCTACTAAACCTTTACCATCTCCAACTACCATTGTAGCAGCAAATCTAAAATGTCTACCACCTTTAGTAACTTTAGTAACTCTTGTAATTGAAATAACTTTTTCTTCTAATAATTTCTTTTGAGGTTCACGTTTTTTGAAGTCTTTTCTAGGTTTTCTGTCTTTATTATTACGATTATTTTTAGTTTCTTTAACTTCTACTTCTTCAGTAGTAACTACTTCTTCTGTCATTATTTCTTTATTTTCTTCCATGTGCGCCTCCTAGAACTCTAATCCGTTTTCACGTGCAGCGTTTGCTAATGCTTCTACACGTCCATGATATTGGTATCCACCTCTATCGAAAACGACCTTTTTAATTTTTTTATCTAATGCTTTTTTAGCAATATCAGCGCCAACTTCTTTGGCTCCTTCAATATTGCCGCCATTTTTAATTTTTAAAGCAATACTTGAAGAACTTGCTAATGTAGTTCCGGTTTCGTCATCAATAATTTGAGCATAAATTTCTGAGTTTGATCTAAAAACATTTAAACGAGGCATAGCTTCAGTGCCATGAACGTTTTTACGAACTCTAGCATGTCTTCTAGCTCTTGCGATATTTTTATCTTCTTTTTTTATCATAACTTTCCCTCCTACTTAGCAGCTTTCTTTCCTTCTTTACGTCTTACATATTCGCCTTTATAACGGATACCTTTACCTTTATATGGTTCTGGTTTTCTTATTTTACGAATATTAGCCGCAAATTCAGATATTTT
>CACZQI010000008.1 GCA_902783345.1 uncultured Erysipelotrichaceae bacterium | reverse complement strand
TGCTCCTGTCATTCTTCTTGGCATTATCTTGCCTTTATCATTAATATATTTACTAACAATAGCTACGTCTTTATAGTCTACATCTTTACCTGCACACATTTGGCAGATTTTTTTCTTTTTTCTATAAAATTCAGCCATTTTTATAATCCTTTCTAAAATGGTAAATCGTCATCACTTAAAACAACTTCTGATCCAAAATCTTTAAATGGATCTTCAGTTAAATCAGTAGTTTCAACTAAACCATTATCATTATTTTTTGCTTCTTCTGCAAAGTTAACATTTTCATTCATATTTGCATCAGATGCACCATTTTTACTTCCTAAGAAAGTAATATTATTTGCTGCAACTTCAGTTACATAAACTTTTTTACCATCAGCACCATCATAATTTCTAGTTTGGATTCTACCACTTACTCCAACTAAAGAACCTTTAGTGCAATATTTTGCTAAGTTCTCTGCTTGTTTTCCCCAAATAACGCAATTGATAAAATCTGTTTCTCTTTCACCATTTGCATTAGTAAATTGACGATTAATAGCTACAGTAAAATTACAAGTAGTATTACCAGTACTAACAGTTCTAAGTTCAGGGTCTTTTGTAAGTCTTCCGACTAAAGATACATTATTCATAAATATTACTCCTCGTCTAATTTAATAATTTGATGTCTTAAAATATTTTCGTTAAGTCTAGCTTTACGGTCAAATTCAACAACTGTATCATGACTAGCATTAACAGTAAGACAATAGTAAAAACCACTTATTTCTTTCTTAATTGGATAAGCAAGTTCTCTTTTACCCATATCTTTAGTTTCAACTTTACCTTTAGCATCAGTAATGATTTTTTCTAAAGATTTTACGGTAGATTTGATAGATTCTTCATCTAAAGTAGGTTTTACTATAAACATAATTTCATAGTTTTCCATTTTTCTATCCTCCTTCTGGTCTATTCGGCTTTATATCTAAATAAAGCAAGGAGCTTTTCGCTCACGAAGTATTATAGCATACCATTACAATATATTCAATAAAAAAGTTTTTATTTTACATAAAGAAAACATGCTTATTTAAAGCATGTTTAATCACAGCTTCCACCAATAGATTTAATGTATTTTTCAATATCTTTAATTAATCTTTCTTTTTCTTCTGGAGTTCTCATTACATTTTTTGTGCCAGCAGGTCTTCCCATTATTATCATCTCCTTTATTAAATTTTAGCATAGAAAAAAGTAAAATGGGCTTTTTTTACCTTATCTACTTTTATCATATCACTCCATTTAAGGCTTTACTCTAAATTAATTCCTTTATTAAATAATCTATATCCATTAAATAATAAACAAATATTAATACCTAAATAAGAAAATATTCCAATTAAAGTAATTTGTTTATAAGTTTCTGTATATTGATACATTACCTCATAAAATAATTTTTCTTTCATTGTAAATAATTTAGCAATATCTGGATTAATTTTACTTGCTATATAGAAAATAAATACAATAACTAAAACTGACATTAAATAAAAACATATTGAATATATTACTGATTTAATTTTTCTAGGCGTATTAGTTAAATGATTTTTAATTATTCCGTTATAACCGGCTAAAATTATTACCATTACTTCAAAAAAGATTAATAATAAAAGTAGTAATAAAACCCATATTGGAGAAATATGTAATAAACTACTCCACTCCTCTATTAAACTTTCTATTTGTGATGATCTACAAGTATGATTTAATCCATCAAAACAAGTTGATTTAGTAAATACAAAAGCCATCCCAAAACTATAGGCAAGACTAATTATTAAACCTGAAGTTATTAAATATATTGTGCTTGATAATATTTTAGAAAAATATAGTTTTCCTTTATTAATTGGTAAAGTATTAGTTAAATATCCTTCATCACTATAAACATTTTTACTAAACCTTTTAAGTATTTTAAACACTATAAAACCAAATAATAAAATCAGTAATATAAGTAATATAGTATTTAATAAGCTATAAGATAATTCTAAAATAATACTTTTACCAAACCATTCATTATAATTATATATAAATAATATAAATGATAATAAAATTACAATAATATAAAATATCCATGAAATGCTAAATAAATCTTTTAAATCATATTTTATTAATTTCTTTAACATTTAAACATCCTCCTAAATATTTCATCAATCGAACTATTACTTTCTTCTCTTAAGGCATCAGCATTTTTATTTAAAATTATTTTGCCTTCATCAATAAATATTACTTCATCAAGTATTTTTTCAATATCACTTATTAAATGAGTAGAAATAATTACACTAGATCCTTCTTTAAAATTAGTTAAAATAGTATCTAAGATATAATCCCTAGTTGCTGGGTCAACTCCACCAAGTGGTTCATCTAAAATGTAAACTTCCGCATCTCTAGCCATAACTAGTATTAATTGCAACTTTTCTTGCATACCTTTACTCATTTTTGATATTTTCATATTAGGATTTAATTTTAGATTTTCTAATAGTTTAAAGGCTTTATTTTTATTAAATGATTTATAAAAATCTGCCATATAATCAAAGTAATTAGTAACAGTCATACTTTTATTTAGGTATGATTTTTCCGGTAAATAGGCAATTATATCCTTGCCCTTAGCGGTTATCTTTTTACCATTTAATAATATTTCGCCAGAATCTTTTAAAAGTAGTCCATTTATTATTTTAATAAGTGTTGATTTCCCGGCTCCATTCTTACCAAGTAAACCAACAATTTTACCATTTTCAATATTAATATTAACATTATCTAATGCTTTAATATTTTCATATGATTTATTTAAATTTTTAATTTCTAATAAACTCATCTTATTCTCCAATTCTATCTATATATTTAATAGCTTCTGCTTTAGCTAAACCAATTTTTTTCATTCCTTGAAAATAACTTTTGGCTAAAGCAGTTGCATATTCATCTTTTAATTTATCTATTAAAGCATTATCATTAGTAACATATTTACCATTAGTTCTTTCGGTATATATTAATCCTTCATTTTCAAGTTCTACTAAGGCTCTTTGCATTGTATTAGGATTTACTTTAAAAGTACTTGCAAAGTCCCTTACTGATGGTAATTTTTCTCCGGCTTTAAAAGTTCCTGATAAAAGATATATTTTTAAATAATCTAAAAGTTGAATATAGATGGGAATGTTATTATCAAATGTTAAATCCATAAATATCTCCTTTATTGTATTATTTGCTTAATACAATAATATTGTATAACTGTTTTAAAACATTGTCAATACAAAATAAAAAGCCTTAACTTAGGCTTCGTTTTTTCTCCATAACATTTTATTATCTATAAATTCATAATGGATTTTATTTTCATTTGCTAAATATGCTAAATATGATTTTATCGTACTACCTACTAAAACATACTGATTAATATTCATTTGTAAGTTATAATCATCAAATATCTTTTTTAAAATATCTTCAAAAGTAATATATTTATCACATAAATTATAAATCTTATCTAATATTTCATTGATTTTATTGCGATTTATTTCAATTAAAGGTTTAATATTAGTTGTTGATAGAGAGTGTGATGGTATAAATAATTTACCTTCTAAAGAACTAAGATAATCTAAGGTATTTAAATATTCTTTAACATCATAAATAAAGAATAAATGATATTTAGTAATTGTTTCTTCACTAAATAAAGAATCTCCTAAAAAGTAAACATCATCATCTGTTTTAATACCTATCATATCAAAATAATGCCCTTTCAAATTAAAGTATTCTAATCCTTCAGGTAAATTATTTTCACTATTGGTAACAGTTGTTCCTTTTGCAAGCAAAAATTTATTTTGCAGTTCATTTAGGGGATAAGCACCATATAAAAATGATGGCTCTAAAATAGGATACTCAGTAAAACATTTTTCTATGCCATAAGTATATATTGGGCAAGATGTGCGGTCTTGTATTATTTTATTTCCCCCAATATGGTCAGCATTAGAATGAGTATTAATAATACCTTTAACTTGCCACCCATTTTCTTCAACTATTTTTAACACTTTTCTGCCGGCATCTTTATCATTACCTGTATCTATTAAATAAACATTATTATCATCTATTTTATAAATACCTATATTAGTAGGATTTTTAAGATAATATGTTTTTTCTCCAACTTTTTCTAATTCCATAAATACCCTTCTTTCTTAAATGATTATACCATATTAACGCTTTAGTTTCTTAGTAAATGGCTCTTCAATCTTGTTTTCTTTAATATACTGTGAAACAGCCATAAAATTGTTATCATATGGATAAGTTTTTTGCCCAAATTCTATCCACATATCTGACCAAGATTTCCCACTATTTAATAACTCTTTAACAAGTTTATTATCAGCTGTTTTATTTCCTTCTTGATGAAATAAATCAACACAATTTTCTTGATCATATAGTTTACTTTGAATATCGCACTCTAATTTATCACATTCATAAGCAAATAGTGCCTCAGGTGTTTCATGAGCGTCAAACTCTAAAAATAGTTTTTCAATTTTATCTCCATCTATTAATGATGACAAAATATCATGAACTGCAGCATGTTCAATTACTTCTTTTTCTTCTTTACTTATTTGAAATTGAGTTAAATCCCCAATTATTGTTTCCCCAAGTTCATGAATAGCTAGCATAAACAATACTTTCATAATATCTATATCATACTCATATTCTGATTTCATCGCTATAGCTAACATTTGAACTCCAAAGATATGTTCGGCTACGCTTTCTAATCTATCACGATTAACTTTCCAATCTTTCCATCCAGTTCTAATAAGATTTTTTAATTTATTACACAAAACATAATAATTAATAACATTTTCTTCTTTTGACATAAACCCTCCAAAGTATTAATTATTATACACATTTTAAAATTAAAAACAATTTTACTATGAAAAAAATCCAAATTTATGGATTTTTATTTTATTTATTATCACTTATCATATTTCTTTTAAAAACTAAAATTGATATTACTAAAGTAATAATAGTATATGTAATAAATATAATAATATTTTGAATTGTAATTATAGTAAAATCATTATTTAATACACCTTTTATGATATTTAATGAACTTTCAAATGGTAATAATTCGCATATTTTAGCAAATACATTTCCAACAGATTCTTTAGGAAAATACATACCACTGGTAAAACATACTAGTTGCACAATTATACTTCCAAGTCCACCAGTTCCTTTTTCACTAACTAAGCTTCCTATTAAAATGCCTAACGCTATAAAGAAAATAGAAATTATCATAGATACTATAACAGTAAATATAATATTTACACTAAAGCTTAGCCCTAATATCATAGCGACAATAAAGAATAATATATCTTGAATAATAATTATAGGTATTAAAGATAATATATATCCAAGAATATAATCACTTGACTTCATTGGTGATGTTCCAAGTCTAATTAAAAATGATGATGTTCTATCTTTAGCAATTAAGGTTGAAGTAAAAAGCGTAATAAAGGAAAAACCAAATATTATAATTCCAGGAGTAAAGTTTTCGAGTTTGTAATTATCTGATGGTATATTAAACTGCTGAAAAATTATTAATAAAAATATTGGTAAAATAATTTCAAATGCTAAACTTAATGGGTCTCTAGTTAATTCTTTAAAATTCCTTTTTGCAAAATTTAACATTTTCATTATAATTCACCTCCAGTTGCTATTTTAATAAAGGCATCTTCAAAATTTTTAGTATGAGCCTTTTTAATTAATTCTTTGGCAGTCCCAATTTCTATAAGATTTCCATTTGCCATGATACCAATTCTATCTGATAAACTTTCGGCTTCTTCCATATAATGAGTAGTTAAAATAATTGTAATCTTACCCTTTAATTCATTAATAACCTTCCATAATTCTTTTCTTGCAATAACATCTAAACCTAAAGTTGGCTCATCTAAAAATAATATTTTTGGGTCATTTATTAAACTTATGGCAATTGATACTTTTCTTTGCCATCCTCCAGATAAAGTTTTAGCTTTTTTATTTAATATTTCATCAAGTTTAAATTGTTTAATTAATTCATTAATTTTTTTAGCTTTATCTTTAACCTCATAAACACCTGCCATAAATTCTAAGTTCTCTTTAACAGTTAAATTTGGCGCTATAGCGGTTTCTTGAGGAGATATATTTAATATTTCTTTTATTTTAAATATATCTTTTTTCATATCCATAGAATTTATATTTATATTACCTGATGTAGGCATTATTAAACCAGATAGCATTTTAATAGTTGTTGTTTTTCCAGCACCATTAGTCCCTAATAGAGCAAATAATTCTCCTTGTTTAATTTCTAAATCTAATTCATTAACTGCTATTTTTTCTTTAAAATGTTTTGTTAACTTTTTTGTTTCAATTGCTATCATTACTCTTTATCTCCTTTTGTAAAAACTTTATCAGTTAAGTCTTCAATTGCATCGGCTTTTAAGAGCGCTATACCTTTTTCTTTATCACAAAGAACAATGATAGAATCTCCTGATTTAATATCAAACATATCTCTTGCTTCTTTAGGTATTACAATTTGCCCTTTTTCACCAACTTTGGCAATTCCTACAAATTTATCTTTCATATATTTCTCCTTTCAAGTATAACTAGTTATACTTTTCACACTAATTATATATTATTCATAATAAAAAGTAAATATAATCAAATAATAAAAAGTCCGTAATAATCGGACTTTTCGAAACATATTGAATAAGACTTTTTCTTAACGCTTTGAGAATTGAGGCGCGCGACGAGCCTTCTTAAGACCATATTTTTTACGTTCTTTAACTCTTGGATCACGAGTTAAGAAACCATTTACTTTTAATACTTTATGATAAGCATCATCTCTAGTTTGGTCAGCACTTTCATCATAAATGCTTAATGCTCTTGCAATAGCAAGTCTAATAGCGCCAGCTTGTCCTGAGAATCCACCACCACTTACTTTAATAGTAATATCAAAAGTATTTTCATTATTAGTTAAAACTAGTGGTTGTTTTAAATCCATTACTAAAGTAGCAAATGGCATATATTCATTAACATCTTTACCATTAACAGTTATATTTCCTTTACCAGGAACCAGTCTTACTTGAGCAATACTTCTTTTTCTTCTACCAGTAGCATGTATTTCATTATTCTTAGCCATGTTTTACCTCCTAGTCAATTATTACTGCTTGTGGTTTTTGAGCAGCATGATTATGATTCTCTCCAGCATAAACAAATAATTTTTTAAACATTTGTCTACCTAAAGGTCCTTTTGGAAGCATACCTTTAACAGCTCTTTCTACCATTTCAACAGGATAACTTTCTATCATAGTCTTAGCATTACGTTCTCTAAGTCCACCTGGGAACCCAGAATGATCATAATACATTTTATCGTTAAGCTTATTTCCAGTTAATTTAACTTTTTGGGCATTAACAATAATAATATAGTCTCCACAATCAATATGTGGTGTGTATGTTGGCTTATGTTTTCCTCTAAGCATAGAAGCTGCTTTAGTAGCAACTCTACCTAAAGGTAAATTTTCAGCATCAATAACATACCAATTACGTTCAACAGTTTCTTTTGTTTGCATAAATGTTTTCATAAAAATTTCCTTTCAACTTGCCTCATTCCTTTTCGGCTTCCCACACCTAAAGAAAATACGGCTAATCAAAATGTACCAATATGAATTATATGTGATAAGCTCGTAAAAGTCAACAAAAAAGTGCGATTTGACAAGGATTAAGCATCATTTTATAAAAAAAGACCTTAATTGGTCTTGTTTAAATATGCAAATTAGTAATTTTCGGCTTTTAATTCCATATAACTTTGTGGATGTGCACAAACTGGGCAAACAACAGGAGCTTTTTCTCCAACATAAACATGCCCACAGTTACGACAAATCCACACTTTTTCCTCGCCTTTTTCAAATACTAAATTATTTTCTATATTATCAATTAGTTTTAAATATCTTTCTTCATGATGTTTTTCAATTTTACCAACTTCTTCAAAAAGAAACGCGATTTGGTCAAATCCTTCTTCTTTTGCTACCTTAGCAAATTCTTCATACATTTCAGTCCATTCATAGTTTTCGCCACTTGCTGCATCTTTTAAGTTATCTAATGTTGAAGGTACTTTTCCACCATGTAATTGTTTAAACCATAGTTTAGCATGTTCTTTTTCATTACCAGCTGTTTCTTCAAAGATAGCTGCTATTTGTTCAAAACCATCTTTTTTAGCTTGTGATGCATAATAAGTATATTTATTTCTTGCTTGACTTTCTCCAGCAAAAGCAGCCATTAAATTAGCTTCTGTACGACTTCCTTTTAATTCCATATTACTTCCTTCTTTCTTAAGAAAATTATATCATTAAAAATGAAAAAAAGACAATGGTTAATTCCATTATCTTTATATATTATAAAAGGCATAACTTAGGAATAAGTTTTTGCACTTCTAAAATAAAATTATACTAATTATTTTACTATTCAGCGACAACCAAATACCCCTATTTTTCATCACTATATAAAAGATTAATTTCTATAATTAGTTAATTTTTAACCCCCTATGTTATACCTTATATACATAATATCATAAATATTCCTTTAATAAAATACTTTTTATTAAAAAGATTTAATTTTCTCTATTTTCTCTAAAACGGTCTTTAGGGTCTAAAGTTTTTTTACGTAGTCTAATAACTGCTGGAGTTACTTCAACGTATTCATCTTCAGCTATAAATTCTAAGGCTTCTTCAAGACTAAATGCTCTTGGTGGTACTAGATTAATTGCTTCATCTGAAGATTTACTACGAGTATTAGACATTTCTTTATTTTTACATGGATTTACATTTAAATCATTATCGCGATTATGAATACCTACTATCATACCAATATATACATCAGTAGCAGGCCCAATTATTAAAGTACCTCTTTCTTGTAAGTTAAATAGTGAATATCCTAATGATTTTCCTGTTTCCATACTTACTAAAACACCATTTTTACGAGATAATATTGGTCCAGCATATGGTTCATAACCTTTAAAGCTTCTAACCATAATACCTTCGCCTTTAGTATCAGTAATAAAACTACTACGATAACCAATTAATCCTCTAGTTGGTGCTGAAAATTCTAAATGCGTAAAGCTATCTTCTGTTTCCATTTTAAGTAGCATTGCTTTTCTTTCTTGTAAAGCATTAATAATAGTACTTGCATAATCATTTGGTGTGTTAACTATAACAGTTTCATATGGTTCACATTTTATTCCATCTATTTCTTTAAATAAAACTTCTGGTTTACTTACACATAATTCGTAACCTTCTCTACGCATATTTTCTAAAAGAATTGATAAGTGTAATTCTCCACGTCCACTAACTTTAAAACCATCAGTACCAGGTAATTCTTCTATTTCTAACCCAACATTAGTTTCTAGTTCACGTTCTAATCTTTCTTTAATATGTCTTGTAGTTAAATATTTACCGCTTTGACCTGCAAATGGACCATTATTAACTAAAAAGTTCATGCTTAAAGTTGGTTTTTCAATTTCAATTGGAGGAAGAGGATCGATTACATTAAGTTCACAAATAGTATCTCCAATTGAGATATGAGAGCATCCAGCAATTGTAACTATATCACCATAGTATGCTACATCTTTTTCTACTCTTTTAATTCCTTCGTTTACAAATAGTTTAGTTATTTTAAAGCTTTCAATTTTGCCATCATTTTTAACTAAAGATACAGTTTCGCCTGATTTAATCTTACCTTTAGTAATACGACCTACGCCAAGTCTTCCAATATATTCATCATATCCTAAATTAGATATTTGAAGTTGTAAATTATCATTTTCAGAACCAGCAAATGGTTTGCATTGTTTTAAAATAGTTTCAAGAAGTGGTTCAATAGTATTAGAGTCATCATCTAAAGAGTATTTTGCAATTCCTTCTCTTGCTGTTCCATATATAATAGGAAAGTCTAATTGTTCATCAGTTGCATTAAGTTCACAGAATAAATCAAAAGTCATATTAACTACTTCTTCTGGGCGAGCATCTTTTTTATCAATTTTATTAATAAATAAAATTGGTCTTAAATTATGTTCTAAAGCCTTTTTTAAAACAAATCTAGTTTGAGGCATTGGCCCTTCTGCTGAATCAACTAATAAAATTACAGTATCAACAGTTTTAATAACACGCTCTACTTCTGATGAAAAGTCTGCATGTCCTGGGGTATCAACTATATTTATTTTATAATCTTTATATCTGATGGCACAGTTTTTAGAATAGATAGTTATTCCTCTTTCTCTTTCAATATCATCAGAATCCATTACACAATCAACAATTTCATCTCTTTCACTAAAAACACCATTTTGCTCTAGTAATGCATCTACTAAAGTACTTTTTCCTGCATCAACATGCGCTACTACTGCAATATTAATGATTTTTTCCATACTACTTCCTTCTTTCGAACTCATAAGATAATACAACAAAAAGAAAGATTTTGCAAGAAAAATCTATAAATTTGACGTTTATATTGATATAATTTTAATGGTGAAGAAAATGAAACGCTTTTTTAGTAAATGGACTTATTATTTAATAACTTTATTTTGTGCTTCAATTGTTATAATAAGTATTTATTATTTACAAAAAGTAGCGCCTTTAGGAAAGAATTCTCTTTTAACAATCGACTTTTTCCACCAATATGGCCCAATGCTTGCTGAAATGCGTGATAGAATTTTAAGTGGTCGAAATCTAATTTATTCATTTCAAATGGGCATGGGATTGCCATTTTTTAGAAATTTCTTTAATTATTTATCAAGCCCATTTAATATATTACTTTTATTTTTTAAACATGAGAATGTGATTATGTCTTATTCAGTTATTATTGGTCTTAAAGCAGTTGTATCTGCTCTTACAATGGCTATTTATTTAAAAGAAAAATTAGGTAAGAGTTATAGTTTTATTGCGATATCTTTATTGTATGCTTTTTGTGCATATTTTACTGCATACTATTGGAATATTATGTGGTTAGATGGAATGGTAATGTTACCTTTAATTACTTTAGGTATCGATAGATTAGTTAATAAAAATAAAATATTGTTCTATGTTATTAGCCTTTCAGTAATGCTTTTTGCTAACTATTTTATTGGTTATATGTTATGTATTTTTAGCGTTCTCTATTTTATTTGTGAACTTATTATTAGTACTCATAAATTCAATATTAAAAAGATTTTAAAAAAAGGATTATCTTTTGCTGGTGCCTCACTTATTGCTGGAGGACTATGTGCAATATTTTTAATACCACTTTATTTAGGGCTTAAAGAAATAAGTGCGACAAGTGATGCTTTTCCAACTAGTCAGTATTATGCTTTTACTTTAAAAGAATTCTTGTTTAATCATTTTACAGGAGTTGGTAGTACCGTTTTAAAATCAGGAGTAAGTAATGCTCCTAATATTTCAGTAGGAATTATTCCTATTGCGCTACTATTATTATTTATAATTAACCCTAAGATTAAATTAAAAACTAAACTTACTTATTTAGGACTTTTAATTTTTATAGCGGTTTGTTTTAGATGGGGAGCTCTTGACTTTATTTGGCATGCATTTCATGTTCCAAATGATTTACCATTTAGATATTCTTTTGTTTATAGTTTTGTTTTAATATTAATATCGGCTTATAGTTTAAAATATTTAAAAGAAATAAAGCCTAAATATGTGTTATGTATTTATATGGTTATGTTAATTATAATTACAATTTTAAAACTAATTGGCTATAAAAATATTAATAGTGATATGATTATAATTAACTATATTGTTATTACTATTATTTATTTAAGTTATATTTTATTAAAGTATTTTAGATGTACTAAATATTGGCCTATTGGATTTTTTATCCTTACTGCTTCACTTGAATGTGTAATTGTTGTAAATAATAATTGGCGTATTAATCAAAATTTAAAAGGATTCTATTCTGATTATAATAATACTAATGATTCATTAAAATATATAAAAGATAACGATAAAAGTAATTTTTATAGATTAGAAAAACTTTCAATGTTAACCTTTAATGATCCATCTTGGTATGGATATTATGGACAAGTTGCATTTAGTTCGATGGAATATGAGAATATGGCGAAATTAAATTATTCTTTAGGTATGCCTGGTAATGAAATTAATAGTTTTTATTATAAACAAAATACCCCATTATATGATTTAATGTTTAATATTAAATATATACTTGGAACAAGTGTAGATGATAGTAGATATTCTTTATATTATAATAATGATGAAGATGTTTATAGATTTAATTATACAATTGGATTAATGTTTGGAGTTAATAAAGATACTCTAAATTATAAAGCTAATAATGATAATGCTTTTATTAATCAAAATAATTTTATCGAAAAAGCAACTGGAATTAAAAATATTTTAGAAGAAGTTGAAATAACTAATAAAGAGATAGTTGATACTGGTGATGATTATACAATAGTAAAATATAGTTTACCTAATTTTTATGATAATTATTATATGTATTTTGATAATAATGTTATTTGTGATTTTGTTTATAATGAAGGTGATTTATATTATTTTAATGATGATTACGAATATGTTCAAAATTTTAAAAATATATCAATATATAATTATTATGATTATAATGAAAATTTTGTAATAAACAATAAAACAGATAACAAAAATATTGAAGTTTATGTAGGTTATACTTATTATGATGAAGAAATAGATAATGAAATTAAAATATATAAATTAAATACTGATAAATTTAATAAGGCTTATAATTATTTATTAAGTAAAAAAATTGAAATTACAGAATTTAAAGAACATATAATTAAAGCAAATACTAATTTTAAAGAAGATACTTTTGTTTATACATCTATTCCTTATGATAAAGGATGGAAAGTTTATGTTGATAATAAATTAATAGAAACCGAATGTATTTCTGATACTTTATTAGGATTTAATGTACCTAAAGGAGCGCATAATATTAAACTTAAATATACTATTCCTTATATTAAAATAAGTGCTTTAATATCTTTAGTATCCCTATGTACTTTAGCAATTTGGATAAAAATTAAAAAGGATTAAGCATCCTTTTTATTATGAACAAAGTTTTTATCGATATTCTTACTTGGCATCATTATTTTAACATTTCTAATATTAGATATATCATATTTTAAAACTGCGCGGTCTAACTTTTCACCATCAACACACCAAGCTTTATTAGGATAATCATAGAATCTAACTTCAATATGATTTGTTTTATAAAACTCAATACCTGATACTTTAGCAGCATCCATGGTAAATAAAAGTGTAAATGTTTTAATAATATCAATTCTTCTTTTAAAATTGCAAAAAACAACTTCAAAAGCATCATCATCTAATTTAACATTACGATAAAAATTATTAATACCGGCTATTCTATTAGCATTAGAAATAAGCATAAATGAATAATAACCTGTTTTTTCAATGCCATTTACTTTATAAGTTATTTTATGTAGTTTAGTAGGCGCAAAAAAGTCTTTTGTACCTTCTATTAAATATGCAAGATGGCCATATTTCTTTTTAAGTTTACGAGGTGTTTGATATGGTATATGCATGAATTTACCAAACCCTGCTACATATACAAATGGTCTACCATTAATATTGCCAATATCCATACCCATAACTTCTCCAGTTAAAAGAAGTTTTAAGTTTTTCATTATATCATTAGTATAACCAAACATAACTCCAACATCATTAGTTGTTCCAACAGGGATATGTGCTAGAACTAGAGGATTTTTTCTTTGTAAATTACCAGTAATTATTTCATTAAAGGTTCCATCCCCGCCCATAGATATTACTAAACCAATATGATTATCTAAATGGCTTACTATTTCTTTAGCATGTCCAGCATATTCAGTTCCTATAAATTTGGGATTATAATCATATTTAGTTAATATTTTTTTATATTCTTTTAAATATTTAGTTTTAAAAACATGACCTGAATTAGGATTATAAATTACAATACAGTTTTTCATTTGTATTCACCACCCATATTATACTTATGAAGATATTTAGTGTCAAATGAATTTTTAATAATTATAGAATACTTGCATAAGATATTATGAAAAAGTAATTTGGTTAATTGACAAGGCTTATTTTCTAGTGTAAAATAAAAAGAGCTATGGGGCTTTAGCCAAGTGGTAAGGCAAGGGACTGCAACTCCCTGAGCACCGGTTCAAATCCGGTAGGCCCCTCCAATATAACAAAAAATGTATGAATACAAATCATACATTTTATTTTTTGGTAAAATATACATGATTATTAAGCCATTTTTCAAATTCATTTACATTTTGATATTTTTCTAAATCATCATCTTTATTAGCATCTAAAAAACTAACTATTTGACCTTCTTTTACAATAATAATAGAAGGTGCATATTGAACGTTTTCATAAAATGATGTATCTTTAAATTTCTCAAAAGGCATTGATAAAAAATCTATTTGATATTTTGCCATAAATTCTTTAAAAATATCTTCACATGGTATGGGTAAATTACAATAATTGTTATATACAAATAAGATATAACTTTCGTTTTTAACATTATTTAAATCATTGGTAGTTATAAATTCACCTTTATTGTAATATTTTTCGGTTAAATAAAATCTTTTAATGCCATCATTTTGATTAATCTTATTAGAGCATCCATATAAACTTAAAGATAATATACAAATTATGATTAAGGTTATTCTTTTTAGCATTATTTAACCTCTGTTAATCTACTAAAATCAATATTATGATAAGCAACTTTAGAAAAATCACATTTATCTTTACCTTCTACTTTTGTAGAAACACCCTTTTTACCATTATAATTCCAGTAGCCACCAACATTATATATTTTTGATGTATCCCATCCAAGAGAGCCTAACATTTGTTTAGTGAAGTTAGCATATCCACCAGCGCCACACATTAAGAATATGTATTTGTCTTTAGGGAAAATTGATTCTAAAATATCCATTGATTCTTTATAGTTAGCAACATAGTTCCCGTCTTTATCAATTCTAAATAAAGTTTTTCCTTTATATAAACCAGATACATTTTCTTCTTTTTTCTGTTTTACATAAGCTTCTGGAAATTCAGTTAAATAAGCATATGGGATTACTTCAAATCCTTCAACAAATCCTGTTAAATCTCTTTCGCCACCTTTATTTTCCCAAGTAGCAGTATCTTCTAACATACGAACATCACGATATGCAACATCGCTTCTATTTAAATAGTTATCAATTGTTTTTTCATTGATGTTTTTATCTATGTCGTACACTCCTCTTAATCCTTCTGATTTTTCTCCTTTAGGTAAAGGCGCTAGAGCATTATTAGTTTTATTTCCAAAAATGAAATATCCTAATACACCTCCTACAATTAAACTTAATATGGCTACAATTATTAAATTTCTTTTCATTTTTTCCTCCTTAAGTGCATCATAAAATATTATTTATAAAAAGAAAATAAAATATAAGTTGAAATTACTAAAGCGTAGGTTGAGTTATTTATAAATAGAAAAAGAGCAAGAAAATTGCTCCTTATTTAACTCTAATAACATAGTTATGATTTCTTGTTGATATAGCAATACTAAGATTTTCCATACTTTGAACAGTTTTAGATATATCAGATATTATAACTCCATCTAAATTATCAATAGTTCTTGGTGATAGCGCTGTAATATAATCATTATTTTGATAAGTATACCTGCCTTTTAAAAATTTAGTAAGGAATAAATTTGGATTATCTTTTACCGCATTATAAATAGGGGCATTTTTATCAAGATTTAAATCATATTCTACCACTAATAAACTATTTTTGGTGCTATCAGATGGATACAAATAACTACCTACTGTATATTCATATGAATTAGATACTTTAACATTTTTAATTTTTAAAGTAGTGCTTCCAAAAATATTTTTATCAAAAGTTAATACATCATTAGTATTTTTAATAGAGCTTTCTACTTCTTTATCAATATTAGTTGGTTTAAATTTATAGTTTTTAAAAATGTATTCAAGTTTATCATTTTTATAATCCATTTGATCAAATACAGACAAACTATAACTTCCTTTTTCATTAGCATCTACTTCAAAAATAAAGATATAATTATCACCTGTTGTACTTATATTGTCCCATTTATAAGTAATACCTATATCAGAAAATGAATTTGATAAAGATGTCTTATGATTGTAAGTTTTTTTATCTTTATGTAAATAGATATTTTCAGACTTTATATTTTTAGCGCCACCAAGGCTTCTAACATATAAATCTACTATAATATACTTTTTATCATCTTTAATTTTTTTACCATTTAAATCATATGCTGTTAAATATGCTCCATTAAATTTATAAACAAAATCTAAGGTTTTTAAAGTATCTCCACTATGATATGTTTTTTTGAAAAGTGTTACATTTAAAAGTAAAGTAATAAGTCCAATAGCAAGAACAACTCCTGCAATAATAGTTATAAAGAACTTATTTTCAATTACATAATATTTAAGTTCTCGAATAGTTCGACGAAGTTTTCTTTTCCATTTATAAGAATCTGTCCCTAAAACAAATTCAAATTCTTCATTATCTTCACTTTTTATTTCTAGTTCTTCTAAATCTTTACTAAAATTAAATTTTTTAACATCAAATCCTATACCTCTAATAAGGCTTATTACTAGAAAATATAAATTAGGAAAGAATAAAATTTGATAAATATCTCGATAAGCACGAGATGCTCTTTGAGTTAAAGTTATAGTTGATAACTGATTAATAAGATTATAAGCAATAATTACAGCAATTAAGATTATAAAGTAATAAATTGCTGTCATTAAGTAGAATTTACTAGGCTTTTTCTTATTATTCATTAATAAGAACATTAAAATAGAGAATATTATAACTAATAAAACTGCTAAAAATATTGTGATTGGTATGTAAGTATTCGCTATAGTTACACCAACACTATTATTGTTACTTACATAACTAGCAAAGAATGAATATATTTTATTAAAGCGATAAGTGATATACAAAATTACAGCAAAAAGAATTAAGTGAATTATTTTAAAGTTTTTGATTAAAAAAGCATAAGGTTTCTTTAATAGCATTTGTAATCACCCTTTATTCTAAGATTATTATATCACAAAAAAATAAAATAAACCTTACATGTTTATTTTATTTACGATTAATTGTCCTTCTTGTAAATAAATAGTGGGATTATATTTTAAAAGATTAGCTTCACTAGTATTAAATGTTTCAGCTACTAAGTTTAAAGTATCGCCTTCTTTAGTAATATAATAAGCAAAATTAGAATTTGGTATCATAATTACTTGCTCAGGATAAATATAATCATTAGTATTAAGTCCATTTAAAGTCGCCAACAATGTCGGATTAACATTATAATTTTTTGCTATAGCATATAAATTATCGCCTTTTTGAATAGTATAGTATTCAAAGTAATTATTATTAGGTTTATTTTCTTCATTTACATTAAACATTTCAAACATTAAATCACTCCTAATATAAATTATTCTATACTAGGCATTTGTGTTAATTAAAAATGAAAATATGATTATTATAATTGAAATTCCATTCAGGATATTTAAGTAATAATTTATTATCTTTTAAATATTCATAACGATATAATTTATCTGCTACTAAATAATAAACTACATTATTATTAATATGAATTATTTTTTTAACTTTTTCATTAGTAATTAAAATGTTATAATCTTTTATTTTTAAATATAAGTGATTATCATCTAAATAATAGATATATTCGTTATTAGTAGGAAAAACTACATTATTATTTATAGCTTTAGTAATAGATACTTCTTCCCATTTTGAGCCATTATATATTTTAGCATAATTACCATCTGATACTATTTTAATAGTATTCTTTTTTAAATTTATTTCATATTCAATTTTACCCTTTTTGTCAATTAAATATAAACTATTTTTAACTACACCTAAGTAATAACTATCATAAGAAATATCAAATTCAGAAATTACTTCTTTTAATTTTTCATTTTCTATATCATAAACATATATTTTATTAAAGTAATACTCACTATCATAATTAGGAAATATTAAATACTTTTCTGTTTGATAGGCTAGTTCATTTTGATAATTATCTTTTTTAAAAGATATTAAGCTTTTTTCAGTTTTATCAATTTGATAGAACCCTTTATAATTCCATATTAAATAAGTATAATCATTATTATAAATATTAATATTTTGATATTTTTTAATTAGATTATCTGGCTCAATATTAATTGAATATTTTTCTAAAAAGTTTTTACTCATTGCATAAATTGTCTTAATTTCATTATTATCACGACATACATAATAATTTTTATCAAAAACACTTATATTTAAACATACTTCCTTATCTAATTCGTAAGATTTTATTTCTTTAATAAATTTTCTTGATTTACTATAATTATTCTTAATAAATAAAGGATAATTATTATCTTTATAATTAATATTAAATAAATAGCCATCCTTTTTTAAATAGTTTTCTGTTATTTTAAAGTCAGCAATAGTATATTCTATTTTATAACTTCGTTTTTGATAAACAACTATTAAGAAAACAATAAATGTTAATAAAATAAAAGTTATCAACAAATAAAGTTTTTTCATTTTATCACTACCTTTGAAAAAAGAATTCTATTCGGAATCCTCTTCTTCTCTATCTTTATATTTTTTCTTGGCTTCAATCATAAATGAAGTAATATTCTTTTGAATTTCAGAAAGCGCACGTTTAGAAATATTGGAAAAAATAACTGTTTCTTTAATAGTATCAATTGTTACTGTTCCCCAAATAATACCTGCATTTACTTGTAAATCATTATATAAGTCAGGAGTAATGGTACTTACTTTATAGCCAACTACAATACGATCTTGGGCGATTATAAGTCTTTCTGATGTTAAGGCTAAAACAGCGGTATCAAAAATACTATCATGAGTTCCGTTATTTTGAGCCGCAAAAGCATAAAGCACTCTTTCATTTGGATTTAAATTTTTATCAATAAGAGCGCAGTGCTTTTTAACACGCCAACAAATAGTAACTTTATATCTATTTTTAAAATCTTTGACTAATTCATAAGTAGAAGCCATAATATTCCTCTTTTCTATTTTATCATGCCAACATCTTTTAACTTAGTAACAAGTGCATCTTTATCAACATATCCACCAATGCAATCAATTGTTTTACCTTTTTTAGTAAATAATGTTAGTGGTGTCCCAAAATCTTCGGATAAATCTTTTTCTACACCTTCACGAACACATGAAGAAGGTATTTTTAGCCCCATATTTCTTATTTTAGAATATTCATCTTTATCAAAAGAATCTGAATCAAAATAGTAAATATCAACATCATATTCGCCAGCAACTTCATTATAGACTGGTTTATATTTATTACACCAACTACAACTATTACGACCAAATACGCTCATTACAATTTTATCACTATCAACTATAGTCTTGTATTCATCATATGTTGAGACAGTTTTATATGATATTACATCCTTTTTAGGTGGAAATAAGAAGATTGGTAAGATAAGGACAAGAGCGATTACTACTCCAATTATAATGTTTTTTATTTTTTTATTCATGTTTTAAACCTCCTATAAATATTTTATCTTTTTTTATGATAATAAGCAATAATTAATCCTTAAATATTGCATCTAGATAGTATATTGGTCTATTTTCTTTAAAGTATTGTTTTTCAAAATCAGTCATAACATTTGGAATAGGATTTTCTTCATGATGTAAATCTAAACTAACTCTTTTAAATTCATACCAATACTGAGAAAGTGTTTCTAAAGAATAAGCAAATAAACCTTTATTATCAGTTTTTAAAATTATATGTTTATCCTTTTTAAATATACGATCATATAGTTTTAAATAAGTAATATGCGTAAAGCGTTTATTTTCATCATGAGCTTTAGGCCATGGCTCAGAAAATGTTAAATAAATTGTATCTATTTCTTTACCAAAAAAATTTATAATATCATGCGCATCAGCACATATTAATTTTAAGTTAGGTATTTTTTGATTATTTAAACGGCTTACAGCCGTAGCAGTTTGGGATTCATTTAATTCAAGCCCAATAAAGTTTATGTTAGGAAACTTTAAAGCCATATTAATTATAAAATCCCCTCTACCCATACCTAGTTCTAGATTAATAGGATTATGATTACCAAATAAGTCTTGCCATTTATTTTTATATTTAGATGGATTATCTACTACATAAGATGAATTCTTAATAATATTAGCTGCATCTTTTACTTTATTATATTCCATATTCTCACTTCCTTACTTATTATAACACATCTTAAAAAAATCACATATGATTGTGATTTAGTCTTAATTATTTTTGATGAATATCAATTTGATTAAATGGTATATGAATATCTTTTTCTTCTAAACATTTTAAGATACAAGTTAAAGCATCTCTTCTGGTTTGAACTTTATCAATAGGGGCACAGTATACTTTGATTTGATATTTAATAGATGAATCAGCAAAGTTATTAACTCCACGATATTCAACATTTTCAACTTTATCAATTTTTTTAATATTTTTAACTATGTAATCAATGGCTTTTTCTGCATCTTTAAGTTTTAAATCATATGGAAGCGGGATATCAATATTAATCATATGTGATAATACTTCAACTTTTTCAATATTACGGTTAGAAATTGAAATAATATTTTTCTCATAAATGTCTTCTAATCTAGTAGTTTTAATGCCAATTGCTAATACTTTCCCAGTATATTTATCAACACTTATAATGTCCCCAACTTGATAATATGAATCAGCAATAATATCAAAGCCTTTAATAATATCTTTTAAAGCATCTTGAATAGCAAAACCAAAGATAATACCAATGACTCCAACACCTGTTACCATAGCTGTAATATTAACACCATTAATTTTTAAGATAATAAAAATTAAGATTAAAATATATAGATATCTATTAATACTTTTAAAAAGTTTAAGATAAGTCCCTGATTTTCTGCTTTTAAATACTTTATAATTTCTTTTTTCTAATTTACTAATAAATAATTTAGAAAAAAACATATAAATTAATATTGCAATTAGTATTATTAGTAAAGATTTAAAAATATTTACTAACCAAGTATTTTCTTTAATAAATTCTTCTATTTGCATTTTGGCCACTTCCTTTTTAATACTTTAATAAATGGAATATCTTGATAATAATCATATACTTGGTCTTTTAAAGTATCTTCCATTTTTTTAATTAAATAATCTAATCTAACATGACGATCATAATATAAATCTAAGTTATCATAAACTTCATTTCTTATTAAACTTAAAGTTTCTTTAGTCCCTCTTAATGATATATTAGTTAAAGGAATTACTCTAGAATTTTTAAAATCAGTATTTGCTAGTTCATCACTATTTGTACACATTATAATTTTTCCACAGGCAGGACAAAAGTAATTTCCATCAATAACCATCTTATGAGGATGATTGTCATTATATTTAAAAACTATTTCATGAGGACAAATATGGGTAAGATTTGATAATTCCTCGTTTAAATTACAAATCTCTTGTTCATCTTCCATTATTTTATTATTTAATTCTTTAGTTTTATCAAATATTTCTTCCATACTGCCTCTATTTAATTAATTTTTCTAAAGCATTTGCATTTAAAATAGTATTAGAAATAAACTTTCTTTTATAAAAGTTAGCCCAGTTATTAAAAACACAAGGAGCATTTTTAGCTTTTTCTAAAGTATCAATTTTAATAAAGTCCAATTTAAAATTTTTCGCTTTAGCATATTCGGTTAATTCTTTAACTTCATATTCCACATAAGGACACTCATTACTATAATAAATGGTAAAATTTTCACTATCAATTTCCATTTTTCTAGCATTATCATTAAATTTAGGAGTCGGATTATTATCAAAAGATAAAGCTAATAGTTCATAATCATTAATACTATCAACCACTTTAAAACCGAAATGTTCAAAGAAACTTTTTTCGCCTAAAAATGGTTTTTTCTTTTTTGAGACAAGTGTACAAAGACCACTCATTTTTTTATTTTTAGCATCATTTATGGCATACTCTAATAATTCTTTACCAATTCCTTTACCTTTAAAACTACCAGCAACCCATAAACAATAAACATATTCATAGTTCTTACCACTTATAGGTACCCAAGCTGTTTCAATTGGTTCATATTCAATAAAAGTTTTACCTCTTGCATTAAGTTTACGAAATACATGATCATCTTTTAATTTATTTTTAATCCATTCCTTTTTCTTATCAACACCTATTTGATGTTTAGGATCTCCAATCGCACAACAAATATGTTCATCTTGAATGTTATTTTCATCTAAATTTAAATATTCATTCATTTTTACTTCCTCCAACTATCTACAAAGTATTATAACATTTTGTTAATAGAAAAAGAACTCTAAAAGTTCCTCAGGCCGTTGACAAAGTCGGTTTTTCAAACCGGCTTTGTCATACGGCTTTTATAATCCCCACTTTAATATTAAAAAAAGGGTAAATTTGAATATTTTAAAATCAAAAATACCCTTATTTTTAATAATTTCTCCC
>CACZQI010000007.1 GCA_902783345.1 uncultured Erysipelotrichaceae bacterium | reverse complement strand
ATTTATATCTACTGTTATTGGTGATGTACAATTATTTGTTACTGTAAATATATATGGGCTTCCTTTTAATCCTTCTTCATCTGATATAGCATATGCATTTGTTAAGTTTATTGCATTAGTAGCATTACCATTACTATCTTTACTTTCTAAACTTAAATCTAAACACGTTAAAGTATTAATCGTGTTAGGATCACTTTGTACTGCTGATTTCCTAATATATGCATAAGTTAGTCCCCCAACAGCTACTAAAAACGCTATTATAGATACTACTAAAATTGTTACTTTTTTATTCATGAAAAAATCACCTACTCTTAAGGTGATTATATCATTTAATTACCCCCCCGCAAGTGTCAAATTTGCGTAAAGTTTACATTTTATAGACAGCGCCTATTTTCAGTACTTTTCCAATACTTTGAAATATCTAATTAATATTTTATCATTATCTTTTAGTTTACTATTATGATAAACTTTTTTAACAGTATAATAATTTTGAACATTTTCATGCGTAAATTCAATAAATAATTTAAAATTATCTTCTTCATCAGTAATTAGGGCTTGATATTCGCCTTTTTGATAAGTTTTATTTTCTTTATAAAAGTCTAAATATTCATATACTAAATAGTTCTTACCCTTAATTATTGAATTAATCTCTTTATTCGTAAATTTATAAATAAAAGCATGTTCAAACTTTTTTTGCTTTTTATTTCTAAATCTTGCTACCTTTGTTTTAAAACTATCTTTATCTTTTAGGCCAATAAATAAAAGATATTTTTTTACTCTTCTTAAATATTCTAATTCTTGAGTGCTATAAAATTCTTCATCTTCTTTAGGAATACTAAAACTTTCTGGGAAATTATATAAAGAATGCACTACTTCTTCAAATGAATGAGCATGAGTATGCCCAATTACAGTTTTATCTACAAAAGAGCCATCACTCATCTTTTCACTTTGAAACATTTTGCAATTATATGAATAATAAAATCCTGTTTTAGCTAAATCTCCTAAAGCATCTGTTATATTAAAATTTATATGTAATTTAGGATTATAATCAGTTTTCTTATTTAATGAAAGCATAAGAGGATTATCTTTATTATCATAATAAATGTATTCTAAAGTTTGTCTTTCATCATCCCAAAATGGTGTTGGCATATTATTATTTTTAAATTTATCATATCTTGTTAAAAAATCTTGATATTCCTTTTTTCTCATAATTCATCTCTTCAATCGTATAAATATCTTTATATTTTTCTAATAATTCATCTATATTTATTAGTGTTAAATTATCTATTAAATCATCATTAATACTAATATTATTATCAATTAAGTATTCACTTATCATATTACCTAGTGGATATGTTAAAAGTTGATTAATAATATTACTGCCTTTAAGCCTGGTTATTTTTAATATATTATTTAAATCTAAATCAGTTAAAAATAATTTTGAACTCTTATATTTATTTTCATAAGTATATTCTAAATAAATAACATCTATCATATTTCTATCAATATAAGCTCTATTTATATTACGAGCATTTATAGCATCTAAATAAATATTTTTATCTTTAAAATACTTTTCTAACTGTTTTTCCATATATATTGATAAAACTTCAGCAAACATTTTATATTTATTTGATATTATAGGTGGATTAGTATTTAATGCTATATAATGACCAAATTCATGAGCAATTGTAAAAACTGCACTATCATCTTTTATATCTTGTAAATGGCATATCCCATTAGTAGTATTTACATAGCATCCATCACTATTAAAAATAATACGTTTATCTTTTATTCCTTTAATAATTAAACCATAAAATTCTGGATATACTTCTTCAAAAAACTCTAAAACTACTTTTAAAGGATCTTTTATATTATGAGGATATTTTTTATCTTTTATTTTTTTATTAGCAATATTTCTAAGTTTCAATACTTGTTCATAACTTAAAAGTTTATCATAATTACATTCATCTTTTAATATCTCATTATAATCCTTAATTATCTTTTCTTCTACATTCATATTTCCACCATTTTTATATTACCTATTATTATTTTAATATAAAGAATAAATAAAAAGCAATTGCTAATATAAACAATTTGCTTTTTATAACTATTTTAATCTTTTTTGATAATATTTAATATCTAAATTAGCCGCTGCATAAAAGCATAAATATTTTAGTATATTAATACTCTTATGATAATAAATTTTAGAAAAATAAACATCTTTAATCAGTTTCTTAACTTCATTAAGGGCTTCAATTTTATCATTATTACTCATATTAGAGTTTAATATTTCATTTACTTTATCATAACAAACTTTATCCATAATCTATCTTTTAGAAAGTTCAACTACTTTACGCCATAAAAGTGGCCCTACAATACCATTAATATCAAAGCCATAATCATTTTGAAGTTTATAGACACTTTTTAATGTTAAATCATCAAAGATACCATTAACTCTTACACCTGGTATTGATTTATCAAATCGACATATTTTTAATAAAAATTTTTGAAAACGGCGAACATCTTTTCCACTCATTCCATAAGTTAAGAAATAATCAGGATATAATTCATTTACAAAGTCTTGGTATTCTGAAGGAAATGATTTTAAAATATTATTGTAAGCATTTTGTAAAACTAACCAGTCTTGATAAGTAAATACACCGGTAACTGGTAATTTATATTTTTCTTGAAAGGCTTTTACCATAGTAATAGTATTATTATTATAAATAGAGTTTAAAGGAAGCCTTGGAATATCTTTATCTAAAAAGGCTAAAGCATCTAAGAAATAATGTACATATTGTACTTCAATTCCTGTATCACCATAATTTAACTCATCAGTATAAAGAAATGTTATTTCATCTTCAGTAAGTCCTTCAGAGTAAAGGTCCGATAATTTTTTAACACTAGTATAAATATATTTTATTTTATACCAAGTACCTTTATCAACAACCCCTGTTACAGGAAGCCCAAATATTTCTTGAAATTTTTTTACGGCATTTTCCGTTTCTAAATCATAAATACCTAAGGTAGTGGTAATATCTGGAATAGCCGGATAATTTTTTCTTATTCTTCGTAAATCTCGTTGAATAAGTAAAACAGGGTTTCCAGCATTTCCTAGTCCTACATCATAACCAGGAAATCCTTCTTTTGCATCACCAACAGGAGCATTATATTTAATAGAGATATCATTGCCATAATAATTTCTAAGTATTTGTAAAGCTGTTTTGCCCTGGTTAGCAAGAGATACACTTCCCCACTGAGATAAGCCATCACATGTAGTTACTCGTCCATCACAATATCTAGTAAAATAAGGTTGAATTTGCTCTCCTTTAATAACATAATTATTAAAAATTTCTTCTACAATATCATTAATATTTTCATATGTTGAACGATTTTCAGTAAACTTTTGGTCATATGTAGGACTTGATGTAATATCAAAATTATAACCTTTTGAACGATACCATTCATTATAAACTCTATTTAAAGCAAAAGATATTATTGCGTAAATATTGGCAACTAGTGCAGCTCTAGGCCAAGTTGGATATAACTCATTTGATGCTACATTAGCAACATAATCTGTAAATGGAACCGTTATATTTCTAGCATTTTCATTTGGTTTACCTAAATGCACAGTTATAGTATTAGGAACAATTGGGTATCTAACGGCCATTAAAAGCACCTACCTTAAGTTCCGGCACTATATTAATGTTTTGCTGTACACAAACATCTTCATACATATTTATTTTATATATAGCGCTTATATTATCTGGCGTATATATAGCATCTATCTCATATTCTATTTTATCAGGGACTAGCATATTATCACTAGAAAGTCTTGGCGCTGGCAAACTTATTTTTTCAATAACACCAGAATCATTTGTTTCTCCTTCATAAAATATTATTTTAGTATTATCATTAGCCATTGTCGAAATAATAATTTTAACTCCTTTAATAGGAACTGCTTGATTAGCAGCATACGCTCTTATTTTAAGATTACCTTTAGCTGGATTATTTCTAATAAAGTCTTGATAAACATCTGAATTAATAAAATCTTCATCAGTTACATAATATGTTTTCATAAACCTCCCTTATATTATTAATTTTTGCCCAATACTAAGCAAGTTAGAACTTAAATTGTTTTTTCTTTTAATACTATCAACTGTAGTATTAAATTTACGCGCTATTGTATATAAACTATCGCCTTTTTGAACAGTATATGTTTGGGTATTTCCCCCACTACTACTAGATGATGGCACTTTTAAAACTTGACCGATTGATAAATTATTAGTTTTTAAATTATTAAGATTAATAATATTTGATACACTAGTATTATATTTTTTAGCAATTTGATATAAAGAATCGCCCTTTTTAACCGTATAATTTATGGTATTTACTCCTGCACTATCTGGTGGCGTAAAATCAGCACCAAAGCATTCTTCAACTGCTCCAATTGAATCAGCCGGCACTCTTATTTTAATTGTTTTTCCTACTGTTAAAGTATTACTTGTTAAATTATTATCTTTAATAATTGTATCAACACTAACATTATTATTACGCGCGATTGAATATAAAGTATCTCCTTTTTTAACTACATAATTAATAAACTCTGGCATAACCATATCTTCTTCTTTTGTATACATCTCAGGAATTCTAAGCACTTGCCCAATACTTAAACTAGGACTTTTTAAATAATTTAAACTAATTATTTTATCAGCAGTTGTATTATATTTTTTAGCAATTGAATATAAAGTATCACCTTTCTTTACTGTATACATAAACATTGTATCTGGATTAGTACCACTTTGAGTTGGAATATTTAGAACTGTACCAATTTGTAAGTTACTACCTTGGATACCATTTAACTCAGCAAGTTCAGTAACTGATACGCCAAATTGATTACTTATTCCATATAGAGTATCCCCAGCTTTAACTGTATATGTCTCTTTCATTTTTCACCTCTTTTAAATATATGAAAAAAAGGCATTAAATTTGCCTTTAATTAAGTAAATAGATACTAAAATTTAAAACTGCTGCGAAAATTAACCATAATAGATAAGGAATTTGTAAATAAGCGCTTGTTTTATTAATAGATACAAATTCTTTCATCATTCTTATAACTAATACGATTATTAAAATTATCCAAATAAATGCAAATAAGTACCATTTAAAAGTAAAGAAAACAAAACTCCATAATAAATTAGCGGCTAGCTGATACTTATAAATCCTTAATGATGAATTAGTATTTAAATCACTTTTAACTAAATAATCACTTATTCCCATTAAGATATATAAAATGCTCCAAACAACTGGAAATACCCAAGATGGTGGCGCAAAAGATGGTTGCACTAATGAGTTATAACTATTTCCACTACCAGATAAAAATCCCACTAAAGCACCTAGTCCTAAAGGAATTAAAATACTTATGATTAACTTTTTATAATCTATTTTCAATTTATCACCCTAATGCACTATATGAAAATAATGGCACTTTTAGTCCATTATAAATATTTTTTTAAGATATCTAAATTATTTTCTTGCATTTGGGTATATTTAGATACTAATTTTTCAACTTCATCATTTATTTCTTTTTTATTTAAGATTCTTCTTCCTTCAATAATACCCATATTAACTCCTTGAATTAATAATTCAGCTAATTTAGAATTAGAATGATCATTCATAGTTTTCATATCAATTCCCATTGAAGTCATTGCTTTATTCATTAAAGATGTATCATGTGGTTTACCATCATTATATTTAGGATATAACTCTTCTATTTCCTTTGAAATATCATCATAATCATCAAATTGTTTTTGTAAAACTTTTTTAAAGTTGTTATCTTCTACTTTATCTAATACAAAAGATAAAGCATCTTGTCCCATACAAGCACCTTTATGGATTTCATCTAAAGCATTAATATTTTCTTTCATATATATCACCTTTTATTAGTATGAGAAAAGTAATATATTTTATGCATTTTTAGCCCAAAATAAAATTAATCAAATAGAAAGTATTTTATTGCTATAAATATTTTCTTTTGATATAATGAACTCAAGAAACATTTAATAGTTGGGTGGAGCCAAACTTCTTATATGAAGGGAGGCGATAATATGTTTAAGAAAGATTTATTAATCGGAGTATTACTCATTTTTATCCTTCTTTTACTATTCTTACTATTTATAGTACTAATATAAAAGAAATCCACCTAACTAAGCTTTAGTTAGGTGGTGTCAACATTTATGGCAACACTCAACATGCTAAATTAAGTGTTCCTTTTTATTTTATGCAAATCCCGTTTGCATATTCATTATATCAAAAGTATTATTATAAATCAATAACTCTTTAATAATGTACTAATTATTTTTTCAAATATAACTGATAATCATTTATAATATTATCTAAAACTAAGTATGATTCATCACTATCATCTAATTTTACTCTTTGCAATTTTACTTCATTACCATCTTGGTATGACAAAAATATATAAGCATCTCCAATTTTAAAATAATCTCTTTTAATTGTATACTTACCTGTATTAGATTTACTACCATCAGTAATTGGCACAATAGCATCAATAAATGTATTATCCTCTTTAAGTTCTAAGTAACTGCCAAATTCATTAAATGAAGACCCAAATACATCTCTTAAATTATTAGTTTCTTTACCGGTTTTAGAATTTACGGCTTTAACTGTATTCCACTTACCAACAAATTCATTTTTAGTATCATTACTTTTTTTATTACAACCAGTTAGTGTTAATGTAATTAGTAAAAATAATAGAATAAATATCGTTTTCTTTTTCATAACTCACCTTCCTATTATAAATTTTATCATATGATTTATTATTTTATAATAAAAACCCTACTAAAGTAGAGCTAATAATAAATTATATTGGTCCCCGTGGTCGGACTTGAACCGACACAATATTTCTATTATTGGATTTTGAGTCCAACGCGTCTACCAATTCCACCACACGGGGATAAATAGATTATATCATAAATCTATTCATTTTCTTTAAAAATCGTTGAATATAAATCATTTTCTTCAGTTAAATTTTCTTTTTCTAATTTAGGTAAATCATGAATTGTAGCAAGTCCAAAATAATCTAAAAAGTAATTAGTTACTTCATAAAGATTAGGTTTACCTGGTAAATCAGATTTACCACTTACTTTAATTAAATCTTGAACTAAGAGTTTTCTTATAACATATGATGAATCTACTCCGCGCATTTCATCTATTTCAGCTCTTGTAATTGGGCCATTATACGCAATGATAGCTAAAGTTTCTAAAGATGAGGCACTTAAAGTATAAGCTCCTCTTTCTCCTACTAATTTTTGATAAAATTCTTTATGTTCAGGCTTAGTTGTTAGTTTAAAAGCATTACCTAAAAAACTTATTCTAAGGCCTCTATCTTCACTTTCATATTTTTCTTTTAATTTTTTAAGTAAATCTTTAGCTTCTGTTTCACTTATTTCCATAATCTTACAAATAGATTCTAAAGTAATTCCTTCATCACCAACAACAAACAATAATCCTTCTAAAATGCCTAAATACTTCATGCTTTATTACATCCTTCTATTATAATTTCCCCAAAATTATTCTTTTGACTAAGTTTAATTTCTCTATTTTTAGTCATATCTAAAATACTTAAAAAAGTAACAATAACATAAGGTTTAGAAACTTCTTCAAATAAATCTAAAAAGTTAACTTTCCCTTTAATTTTTAAAATACTTCTAATTGATTTAACACGATCAGCTACACTTAACTCTTTTTTTGTAACAGTAGTACTTATTGGTTCTTTTAACTCTTGCCTTTTTAAAAAAGATTTAAAAGCCTCTAATAAATCATTTAAAGTAACATCATCACTAAGTTCTTGATTAACACTAGCAAATTCATTTAAATTACTTTCTAATTTAGTGTAAACTGTACTTCTCTTTTCTTCTAATACCCGAAAATCATCAGTAAGTTCTTTAATTTTTTGATATTCAAGAAGTCTCTTTTGAAGTTCTTCTTCACTTTCAATTTCATACATTGAATCTTCTTCTTCATCTTTATTATTATTTAATAAAAGTTTACTTTTTAAATGAATTAACTCTGAAGCCATAACTAAATACTCACTACAAGCATCTATAGTTAACTCTTTATTATTATTTATATAATCAAGATATTCTTTTGTAATTAACTCAATATTAATATCATATATATCCATTTTATTTACTTTTACTAAATGAAGAAGTAAATCAAGTGGTCCATCAAATTCATTAATTTTTATATTCATTTACAATCAAAACCTTTAAATATCATATCATAAGAAATTAACTTACTTAAAGTATTATAACTATAATAATTATAATCAGCATAATCTCCTAAATCAGTTACTTTAATTTTACTTAAATCTAAAGTAGCTGTAAAAGTATACCCATTATCACTTTCTTCTACTGCACTTATAGATCCTTCAAATGTTTTAATTAAATCACTTTTAGCCTTACTATTAGTTAAACTAGTCATATAAGTATTTAAATCTTCCTTATTACTTTCGGATAGTTCCTGTTTAACTACTGTAAGCAAATTATTTTCAAAAGTATACGTATAGGTATTATTATTTAATGAACATGTTAAAGTATTAACATTTAAATCCGCTATATTTTCATTTTCTGCATTTATAAGTTTTAAATAATAACCACTTGAATTTGTTTTAAAACTTAAATCATCAGTTTTATTATTTGAAGCAGATCCTACATAACCAGTCAATTTTATTTTACCTAATAATTTTTGATTAATATCATATATTTCTAAATAATAGAATTTTAAACTTAAATTATCAGATGCTTTAGCCGTTATTTTATATGAAATTTTATTATTACTAATCTTAATATTTTCAATAAAGATTTTCTCATCAGTTAAAATAGCATCTTTTTCTAATAAAGTTAAAGAAGTATCTGTTTTAGTAGTAGTTCTAGTGGGATTATTATCATTTAAATAATAACCTTCTTCTTCTTTATTAAAATATTTCTCTAAATATGGAAGCCCAAAACAAGTTCCTAAAACTAAGATAAAAACTATTGCTACAAATAATGGTTTACTTGATTTTTCTTTTTTTAATTCACCAAGTACAATTGGCTCATTATTATTAGGTGTTACATTATTTTCATTATTCATACACTAGCCTCCATTCTAATTACAATTATAGCAAATATTCAGATAAAATAAAAGGAATTATTTTACGATAATTCCATCTAAACTAAAACTTTTAGCATCAGTTATTTTAACATCAATAATCTCTCCGATAACGCTTTTATCTGCTAAAACATTAACTAACTTCATATTTTCAGTATAACCACATACCTTTTTATTATCTTTTTCACTTATACCCGTCACTAATACTTTTTGAATAGTATTAAGCATTTTTAAATTGCTTTCTTTTGAGTATTCATTAATTTTTTCATTTAAAGTATAAAGTCTTCTTTCCTTTTCTTCAATACTTAAATCATCTTTCATTAAAGCTGCTGGAGTATTTTCTCTTGGTGAAAAAATAAAGGTAAAGGCCCCATCATATTTGCATATATCTACAACATCTAAAGTATCTTGAAAGTCCTCTTCTGTCTCTGAAGGAAAGGCAACAATAATATCAGTAGTAATACTAGCATTTTTAACTTTTGCTCTAATTTTTTGGTATAATTCTAAATACTCTTCTTTAGTATATCTACGTCCCATAAGTTTTAAAATTCTACTTGATCCACTTTGAAGTGGCAAATGAATATAAGGCATAATATTATCACGAGACGCGATTACATTAATCATTTCATCTGTAAAATCCCATGGATGTGATGTTACAAACCTAATGCGCTCAATACCTATATCACTAACTTTTTCCAATAATTTACTAAATTCAATCTCGCCTTCTAAATCTTTACCATAAGCATTAACATTTTGCCCTAAAAGAGTAATTTCTTTATAGCCTTGTTCTTTTAGAGCTTGAACTTCCTTTAAAATATCACTAGATTTACGACTTCTTTGTTTACCTCTTGTGTAAGGAACAATGCAATAAGTACAAAACTTATCACAGCCATACATGATATTAACCCATGCAGATATTTTAGAATCTCTATTATAAATAATGCTTTCTGGTACTACATCACTATTAGAATGAACTTCAATATTTTGTTTACCACTCTTTTGAAGTAAT
>CACZQI010000006.1 GCA_902783345.1 uncultured Erysipelotrichaceae bacterium | reverse complement strand
CAGTTTCTCTTAAATCAACGGTCACAATACTAGGTGGGAATGGTTTAGCATCAAACCCATACATCATAAATTAAAAAGCAAGACTTTGAACCGTTAATCTAAATATCTGATAATGTTTGCGTCAAACCCTTGACGCAAACAAACTAAATTAAAATGAAGTCTTGATTAACAAATGATTTTGTAATAAATAGTAATATAAACTGTTATTTTCTTTGATACTTTCTTTTGTAAAAGAAAGTATATAAATAATATATCTATAATTAAAATTAAATTATAGAAAAACCATTTGACCTTGCTTTTCAAGCAAGAATAAGATAAGGATTTAGTAGTTCGTCCTTATCTTGATATTGACTATAATTTATATTTTATATATAATTATAGTAGGGTTATGCTGATATGGGCACCGAGTTCGCTCTTTTTGTGAGGGTGTGGTTCCTGTGTTTGGCTGTTGTCGCCTAACAACTTCAACACGAATAACCGTTTGTCTAACGTTTGGAACGTGAATTCGACTGGGAACTTGAACAACAACAATGTGACGAATACTCTTGGCGTCCGTCCCTCAATTTCTCTTGTATTTTTTATGAAAAATATTAGTTAAGTAGTGTGTAGTAAAGAGCTTAATGTGATGACCTCATAGTAGCCTTATGGCACTATAGCAGAGGAAGTCGGCCTGATAGAGAAACAAGCATAGTCCTATAAACTGTTATAGTTAATAATATGATAGTATATATATTTTTTTAACCATTGCCGTGTAATAGTTTTCAAAGTATTACCTATTAGAAGCAGCACTTTGCAAGTAGGTGACATTAATTGTTAGTTGAACGTGAGGTGTCTGTGTACCTAGTAGGATTTTTTTGTTTGAAAGTATATGAAAGGTAGGAACAGATGGGAAAATTAATGGATTTATATAATGCTAAAAAGCGCGAAAATCCAGAAAAAATTTATATGTTTAAAGGTGGGGTATTTTATTATTTTTTAGATGAGGATGCACTTTTTATAAGTGACAAGTATCATTTTAAGTTAACTGATTTTGGTAGTACAGTTAAGTGTGGCTTTCCAATTAAAGCTATTGAAAAGTATTTAAATATTTTTACAAATGAAAATATTGAGTTAATTACAGAAGAGGAAAATAATAATAAGGATAGAATTATAAATGCAATTAAAAATTTAGATTTAAATGAAATAAGTCCTAAAGATGCTTATGTTTTTTTAAGTGATTTAAAGGAGAGAATAAATGAATAATGCTGCTTTAATGTGTTTAACTAAAGATAATTTTTGTCTTTTAAAAGAATGCAAAAGGTTATTTATTTATTCAGACCTTTATGTGTATGAAAATTTTCCTAAGGCTAAAAAGCATTTAAAGATACTGTATTTTGATGAATGTGAAGAGTTAATTGAAAACATTATTATGGCTAATAATTCAGAGAAAAGTATTAGGAAAAAGTATCAAGTTAATGCTTTATTAAATATTAGTAAAATTGATTTTTTAATTACTTATTTTTATGATTTAAAAATAGTGCATAAGAAAAGATATTTATCAGTTATTAGAATTTTATCTAATGTTAAAGGTTTACTTATTGGGTGGATTAATGAACCAAATTAGTAATATTTATAAAGATGTCTATAACATTGATAATTTGAGAAGAGTTTATGGTGAAGTAAGACGGGCTTGTAATAATGTTAAAGGAATATATGCTTATGATTCTTTTGAAAGCACTAATTTATATATAATTACTGATCTTTTAAGAAAACAATCTTATAAATTTAGTAAATATCATATTTTTATGATAAAAGAGCCTAAATATCGTTTAATTATGAGTGAAAATATACCTGATAAGATAGTGAATCATGTTATTAGTAGATATCTATTACTGCCTGCTTTGGATTATAAACTTATTGATACTAATGTGGCTACTAGATTTAAAAAGGGTAGTGGTTATGCTTATGATATGCTTTCTAAGTATTTAAGAAAACTAAAATTTACTGGCCAAAATATTTATGCTTTAAAAATAGATATCAAAAAGTATTTTTATAATATTGACCATAATATTTTAAAAGCCAAATTAAAAAATGAAATAAGTGATGTTGATGCTTTAGAGTTAATATTTGCATCTTTAGATACAACTAATGAAGTTTATGTTAATAAAGAAATTATGAGAGTAAAAAATAATGAAATAAAAAGGGTGAAAAAGCTAAAAATTACTGATAAAGAAAAGGAAAGAAAAATAAATGATATAATGAAAATTCCTATTTATGAGTTAAATAAAGGCTTAGGAATAGGAAATATGACTAGTCAAATACTAGCTGTTTATTATTTAAATGATGTTGACCATTATATTAAAGAAGTTTTAGAGTGTAAGTATTATATTAGATATATGGATGATTTAGTTATTTTAGATAATGATAAAGAAAAATTAAAAGAAATAAAACCTTTAATTAAAGAAAGAATTAATATGTTAAATTTAGAAGTTAATAATAAAAGTAGAATTATTGATTTTAAAAGAGGATTTAGTTTTTTAGGGTACACTTATATTTTAAAAGATAAGTTAATTATTAAAATAAATAATCAAACAATGCGAAGAATAAAAAGACACTTATCATGCGTTAAGAAAAGAAGTAAAAATAAATATATGCTTAGTTTAGCAAGTTATAAAGGATATTTTCAAAGGGCTGATTATGCACCTCAAGAGTATATTTATTAAAAAAATTAAATTTTTTTAGGGGTGCAGATTTTTAAAATTTAATTTTGTCTGCATTAATAAAGGGATTGCGAGCACGTTTTTGATAAAAAATTTTTTTCGAGTTACAAAATATTGAAATCTGTATGGAAAATTAAGGAAAAATCATACAGATTTTTATTTTTGATATGAAATTTTATACAGATTTTAAAAAACTGTTTGTTTTTGGCTGCAAATATTAAAAATTGGTAATTTGCATTTGACTTTGTCTTTTGTTAAAGTGATTAAGGGAGGCATAAAATGAAGCAAAAAAGATGTGAGCATTTTTTAATAAGTGATAAGTTTATAAAAGTATTATCTGCAAGATGTCCAGAAATAATTGAACGCTTAGTATGTTTAATCT
>CACZQI010000005.1 GCA_902783345.1 uncultured Erysipelotrichaceae bacterium | reverse complement strand
ATATGTAAAGCCTTTATCAATCATATAATCTCTAGCATAAGCAATCATTGCTTCATGTAAACGCGCAATATCACCTAAAAGATAATAAAAACCTTCACCACTAGTACGACCAGCTGATTCTTTATCTAAACCACCTAATGCATTAATAATATCAGCATGATATGGTATTTCATAGTCAGGAACTACTGGCTCTCCAAATCTTTCAACTTCTACATTTTCTGTATCATCCTTACCAATAGGAACGCTCTCATCAATAATGTTAGGGATAACCATCATTTTTTCTTTAATAAGGGCATTTTTCTTTTCTTCTGATATTTCTAAAATTTTAATTTGAGCATCCATATCAGCAATTTGAGCTTTTACTTTTTCAGCTTCTTCCTTTTTACCATCACGCATTAAAAGTCCGATACTTTTTGATAAATTGTTCTTTTCAGCCCTTAAATTATCACCTTTTAGTTTAGCTTCTCTAACCTCAGCATCTAATTCAAATACTTCATCTACTAAAGGTAATTTTTCATCTTGAAATTTCTTTTTAATATTTTCTTTAACTAAATCTCTATTTTCTCTTATTAATTTAATATCTATCATTATTTATTCCTACTTTCTATATTTATTTCTTCAAATCGATATTTTTGTTTAGCTTCTTTATATTTTTTATGGTCTACCTCCGCTAAAAAATTTTCAAGTGGCCTTACATATAAAGGCGCATCTTCATATAATCCACGATAAACCACCATCATTTCATTCGTTTCCGAGTGTCTTGCTAAATCCATAACTAAATATAAATCACCTTTAAAGTGTTTATAAATAGTATTTATTTTTATATTTCTCATAATCATCTCCCCAATGAAAAAGGATGCTACCTTAAGGAGCCTAATAGGCGGTACCATCCCTTTATATACTTAATTATTATAACGGCTAAGCCGGATGCTATTAACATCACTAATAGGTAGATTCATTAAACTATTTTATTAACTTTCACCAACCGTTAACTCTCTATAAAAAATCATTTAATTACTAATCCTATATCATCGCATTACAAACATGATTTTATCATGAATATTATGACAAATCAAGATTATATCTCTATGTATGTGTGTATTTTTTCTTTTTAATATTCTATTATTATTATGACTAAATAAATATAAAATAAAAAAGGAACTTATCTTGGTAAATTCCTTAATATCAAAAGTGGTGTCTCCGGCGCGATTCGAACGCGCGACCGTACGCTTAGAAGGCGTATGCTCTATCCAACTGAGCTACGGGGACATAACTTGCTTGAACACAAAGATTATAATACATTTTATCCTTTTGTTCAAGTATTTTTCTATTTTTTTAAATCAATATCCATATATTTTTCATATTTTGGGATTAATCCAATATGTTCTGCGCTAAAAGATGGCTTCATTTGGAATACTCCAGGATAAGAATTTCCTTCAATTATAACTGGTCCATTTGGGGTAATCGCAACATCCCACCCAACATATTTTACCTCTGGTATAACTTTACTTGCTTCTTTAACTAAGTTTACTGCTTCATTATACATTGGTATTTCAAAACCAACTATTTTTTTCTTAGTAACTGGATGATTTTCAAAATAATTATCATCTTTATCAATAGCGGGACATAAAACTTTTCCTTCATCACTTACAAAGGTATACATACTACCACTTGAAAAATTATCAGTTACTCCCCCATTACCTATTTTAAAAACACTATTTAAGTTGTGGGCTTCACTACCATCATAAAAAGTAAATAATCTTAAACTATTAACTGCATCAGGATATAATTTATTTAATTTTTCATGCTGATTAATACATTCTTCTATAAGCAATTGTTTTCTAATAAGTAAAGTATTAAATAAAGCTTTAACATTAGACTCATCATCTATTTCATACTTTTCAACATTTAATCCACCTGAACCATCAATTGGTTTAACAATAATAGGATTATGTTTAGAAATAAACTTCTCAAACTCTTTAAAAGACTTATCATTAATTACTAAATAATCTCTTTTTATATATTTTTTAAATATTTTATTAAATTCATCCTTTTGATCAAATCTAGGAAAATATTCTTTATTATTATAAGTTTTAATAATTAAATTATTCTTAGTTCTTGTAAGATATGTTTTTCTTTCATCCTTTTTTAAATTATAAAATTCAAATTCTTGATAATCATAATAGCCAGCACCATATTTAAAGCCACAATATACCATATCAATTAAAATAAATAAAGTTAATTTATGGGCTTTTTTACTAACTTTTTTGGCTACTTTAAACATATTTCTAATATTTAAACTTTTTAATGCTCTAAAGATATATTTTAATTTTTTCATAATTCATCACTACTTATTATATTAACATAACTTATGAACTAAATAAAGCCTTTAAAATCTTAACTAAATAACCTACTCCATCATTTAAAGTTAAATCAATTGTATTGCTAATAGTATATCCTAAGGAAGAATACTTATTTTGATAATTTTTAGTATTAACTTCAATATAATCTTTAATATCAACTGGTTTACCTTCGGCTACATCGGCTTCAAACTGAAGAATTGCTTCCCTAGTAAGCTCTGATGATTTAGATAGTTTATTTTCATAATAACCGGTCTTACCAGTAAAATATAATAAACTAAAAATAATAATTAATACATAAAAAATAAATTTAAAAGTTTTATTATTCTTTTTCTTTGGTTCCATTAAATTCCTCCTAAAGTGTGCGCTAGGGCATCTCCTAAAGCATCAACACTATTTTGTACTTCTTCAATATTATTTTTCGATCCACCTACTTCAATAAGCATAACATTTTCATTAAAATGTTGATTATATCTACTTCTTTTACCATAAAATACTGGACGCATTAATCCTTCATAATTTTCATTTAAATAACTATTTAAATCTAGCATTAATTTTTCATTTTTTTCATAATTATCATGATTCATTCCAATAACAAACATCATTTTAGCATATGGTTTATCATTAATAGTAACTTTTCCTGACGTACTATCACGATGCAAATCAAGATAATATTTAACTGTCGGATATTTTTCTTTTGCTTTTTCAAGCCATAACCAACTAGCATAATAGCTTTCTGAATATTTCCAATTATTTTTTCTTAAAACATCAACTATATTTTCATCTTCAATAATAGCTTCAATTCCTAAATTAGATAATTTCTTTTTTAAAATATTAGCAGCCATATAAACTGTAGGCGTTATATTATATTCCTTTAAAAAGCCTGCATCATATTCTTCAGTTTGATGAGTATTATAAATATAGATTAATGGTTCTTTCTTTTTAATTACCGGTTCTTCCTTTTCTTTAGGTTCAACATTCTCGTATTTTATATCATTAACAGGACCAAATGACATACTAAGTAAAGTTTCTGGTTTAGATAATTTCATATTTGCTAAATCCAATATAGATATATTACCAATTAAATTATTGGAACTTATAGCAAGCATTTCATTAACTCTTTCTTCACTATTATTTTCAATATATTTATTAAATAATACTTTTATAGTTAAAATAAAACCTATAATAGCTAAAATAATATATACAACTATTTTTATAATATTAAAATTATACTTAGGATAAGTAATAAATCTTTTACGCATAACATCACCTATCATAAATATACTTCTACTTATTTAAAAAGTTTGTCAAAAAAAGAAAAGAATATCTCTTTTCCAATTTTAGTTTTCTTTATTAATGATTTTTTCTAAACCACGATATGGGAGTGTTGCACAAGTTTTACGACTTTCTTGTTTACATATTTCATCAAAGGCTAAAGCCTCTCCCATTAATTCTTTTTCATAATCTTTTTCATAAATCATATTATCAAAATTATTAATAAAATCTTTGGCTTCAGCTATTGTCATACCAATTATTTTTTTAATCATAATGGATGTACTTGCTGTACTAATTGCGCATGCTTCTCCATTAAAATAAGCATCTACTATTTTATCATTATCTAATTTAACATAAACATTAATATTATCAATACATGATACATTATTAGCATTAGCGCATAAAAATCCATCTTCTTTTGTTTCTTTATGAAAAGGATTAGTATAATTATCTAAAATAATTTCTCTTTTAATTTCTGGATCCATTAAATCATTTCCTTCATTATTTTATCTTTATTAGATAATAACTCAACTAAATCATCTATTTCTTCAGTTGTATTGTAAAAATATAAACTTACTCTAATTGTATTTTTAACACCAATGGAATTTTTTAATATTTTAGCACAATGATTACCGGCTCTAACACATATGTTATATTTATTTAAATAAAAGGCCACATCTTGACTAAATATACCATCAACATTAAAAGCTACTATACCGCTATCTGCTTCTTCATTAACAATTTGAATGTAAGGAAGTTTCGATAATTTATCAATTAAATATTTTTTTAGTTTTTGTTCATAAATACTTATAGTATCCATTCCAATATTATTTAAATAATCTACTGCTGCAGCAAGTCCGATAACACCGGCTATATTAGGTGTACCTGCTTCTAAACGATGTGGTAGTTCTTTTAAATATATAGCATCAGGTGAGTCAAATGATTCATTCATCCCACCACCAAGAGATAAAGGTTCAACTTCTTCTAAAAGTTCTTTTTTGCCATATAAAACACCTACCCCAGTTGGTCCACACATTTTATGACCAGAAAAAACTAAAAAGTCAACATCACTATCTTTAACATCTGTTTTTTTATGGGGAACGCTTTGAGCTCCATCACAAACAACAAAAATATTATTAGCATGAGCATATTCACATATTTCTTTTATTGGTCTAATATCACCGACTACATTGGTAATTTCGGCAAGAGAGATAACTTTAGTCTTTGGAGTAACAATACCTTTTACAGCATCAAGCGTAATATGTAAATTAGCATCAAGTGGAACATATTTAATAACTGCACTATGTTTATTGGCTAATCTAAACCAAGGTAAGACATTACTAGCATGTTCAGCATTAGATATTATTATTTCATCACCTGGCTCTATTATTTTATCAAAAAAGCCACTTGCAATTATATTTAATCCTTCAGTAGCACCTGAAGTAAACACTATTTCATCTAAATCAGCATTAATAAAATTCGCTACTTTTTCTCTTGCTTTTTCATAGTTAACATCAACTTTATAACTAATTGAATAATCTCCTCTATGAGCATTGGCACTATAATTTTCATAGTAATCATTCATTGCTGAAAGAACGCTTTTAGGTTTAAATGTAGTAGCGCCATTATCTAAATATATCAAATCCTGTTTAAGCATGGGAAAATCTTCTCTATGCATGATTTTCACCTCCTTGAATTAATTCTTGCATTTTTATTTTTAAATCATTATTAGTTATTATTTTAACTAAAAACCCTTTTATAATAAGATTTATTGCTTCTTTTTTATTAATCCCTTTACTCATTAAATAAAATAATTCATCTTCTCTTACAATTCCGATAGTTGTATTATGATTAGCAATAACTTTAGATGTACTTATATACATATTAGGATTACTAGTAACTATACCATTGTTAAAATTATAAATTCTAATATTTTCATCTAAAACATTATTAAATTTATCAGTATGTACAAATCCATCAATATTAGTATTAAGTGTTCCACCATTATTAATACCATGAATATTTAGTAAAATATTACCTTCTTCTTTTAAAAAGTCAGTATAAATATTTAAATTATATTTACCATTATTAATAAAAGAATGATTAAATGTAATACTTGATTTATTATTGGCTTTAATAATAATGTTGGTATCTATTTTATCAATAATATTAAAAGAATTAATTATCAAAGAAGCATTATTATCTATTTCTATTTCTAAATTTATAATATTACAATTAAATAAGTTTATTTCTGATAAGCCTTTAGCCTTTATTTTACTAATAGTTTGGTTTTCAATTAGTAAACTTTCATTATTTAATATAATATTATCTACTTTTATATTATGCTTCATCTTTATTACCACTTACTTTATTTATCCCAGAAAATGATTTATATCCTTCTTTTTCTATTTTTAGAGCAAGATTTAAATCACCTGTTTCGGTAATATGGCCATCAGATAAAATATGAACAGATGTTACATTTAACATTTTTAAAATATCAGGATGATGTGAAATTACTAAGAGCGTGCATTCATGAGTATTTTTATATTCATTAATACTTTCACAAACTATTTTTAAACTATCAACATCAAGGCCACTATCAATTTCATCTAAAATTATAAATTTAGGTTCAAGCATCCATAAATGTAAAAGTTCATTTTTCTTTCTTTCTCCCCCACTCATTCCTTCGTTAATACCACGATGAATAAAACTCTTAGGGATATCTAACTTTTTACATATTTCTTCCATTTTTTTATTAAATTCAAAAATTGGAACCATAGCGCCATTTCTTTGTGAAAGTGATAATCTTAGCATTTCAGCATTAGTTACACCAGGTATTTCAATTGGGATTTGATTTAGTAAAAAAATTCCTTCTTTTGCTCTAGTAGTAACATCCATTTTAAGTAAATCTTTAGCATTATAAGTAATACTACCTTTTTCTACAATATAGTTAGGATCACCCATTATTACTTTACAAATAGTGCTTTTTCCAATACCATTTGGTCCCATAATAGCATGAACTTCATTTATTTTCATATTTAAATTAAAGTCATGTAAGATTTCTTTATTATCTATATTAACACTTAAATTAGCAATTTTAAGCATACTTCATCACCAAATGTATTGTATCAAATTTTAAGTAAAAAAGCACTATTAAATAAGTAAATCAATTATAAGACCTACGATAACTCCAATAAAATAAATAATACTTAAAATTAATATATTTTCTTTTAAATTTTTATTAGTTCTAAAAAGTAGTAAAATACCAAGTCCACTACCAGTTAGAAGTCCTGATAAAAGAGTACCTATGGTAATTAATCCTCCTAAATACATCTCGGTAATAATAACGCTAGATGCACAATTTGGAATAAGACCAATTAAACTAGCTGTAAAATAAGTAAGGACATTTTTTGTAAGTAAGATGCTTGATAACTTATCTTCTCCTATTTCAAAGATAATAAAACCAATTAATAAATTAGCAATTAAAATGAATAAACCTACCTTTAAAGTATGAATTATACTTGATAAAAAAATACCTTCTTCATTGCAACTACAATGCTCTTTTTCACAGTTTTCGCTAATAATGATGTGTTCTTCTTTCCGATATATTAAATCAATTAGAAAACCAATTGTAATACCTATAATTATCTTAAAACCTACTATTTCTAATAGTAATAATGGATTTACTTTTTCACTTAACATAATAGGTAACATTTCATCACTAGTTGATAAAAATACAGCAATTAAAGATCCCATAGTAATAACTCTTGCAGAAAATAAATTTGAAGCCATCGCACTAAAACCACATTGAGGAAGAGCACCAAGCACACCACCAAATAAAGGTCCTAATTTTTTATTTTTAGTAAGAAGCTTTTCATTTTTATTACTTAGTTTATGCTCAATTAATTCTAAAATAATAAATGTTATAAATAAATAAGGTAATAGTTTTAATGTATCAATTAAACTATCTATAATAATATCTTTCATGTTTACCTACTTTCTACAACTAGCGCATATTCCATTTATGATAATATGCTCTTTATTAGATTTAAAATGATGCTCATCTAAAATATGATTAGTTAAAGTGTTTATACATTCACAATCTATATGAATTAAACTATTACATTTATCACATTTCAAATAAAAATGATTATCATGATTACATTTTTCTAAGTACTGATAATAAGTTGTATTATTAGGCCCAATTGTTTTAGTTAATGCACCATCTAAAACCAATTTATCTACTAAGCGGTATATAGTTGTTAATCCAATTTGGTTATTTAACTTAGCATATATATCATTAATACTAAATGATTTATCTTGTTTTTTAATTAAATCTAAAATAAGATTTTTTTGTTTTGTATTGTAAGTCATTATAATCCTTCTTTCAATTTGAAAATGATTTTCAAATTTATTATACAATAATTTAAAATTAATGCAAGAAAAAGTAACAACAAAAACAGAGATAGTAAATTATCTCTGTGAATTTTAAAATTATAATTTGTTCTCTTTCTTTAAAAATTTCTAGTGAATAAACATAATAATTTATTATAACTTAGTTATTTTTTATATTTTCTAATTCTTTGATAGATAATCCCGTTATGTCTGATATTTCATTAATAGAAAAATTCCTACTTAAAAGATTTTTAGCAATAGCAATAGAGTTTTCTTTTGTTCCTAAAGCATATCCTTCACTCTTAGCATCATCTAATGCTCCTTGTCTTACTTTCCAATCATCTAATTCTTTATCATAGAATAATTGTTCATCAACATCTTCATTAATAGTTAATCCAGTAGCTTTTGATATATCCTGAATATTTAATCCCATACTTAAAAGATTTTTAGCAATAGCAATAGATTTTTCTTTAGCACCTTCACTTTTAGCATCATCTAGTGCTCCTTGTCTTACTTTCCAATCATCTAACTCTTTATCATAGAATAATTGTTCATCGGCATCTTCATTATATTCTTCTACTGCATCTATTATTTCTTCTTTTAATTCTTTTTCCATT
>CACZQI010000004.1 GCA_902783345.1 uncultured Erysipelotrichaceae bacterium | reverse complement strand
TGGCAACAATTAAATGAATACCAGCAGCTCTTGCCATTTGAGTAATTCGCATGATTGAGTCTTCAACCTCTTTAGCCGCAACAAGCATTAAATCTGCAAGTTCATCAATAATAACAACTATATATGGCATCTTAGGAACATTCGTATCATTATTTTTATTTTCTTTTTCAATCATTTCATTATAAGAACTAATATTTTTAACATTATTTTCCGCAAAGACATCATATCTTCTTTCCATTTCCGATACAATTCTTTGAAGAGCAACATTAGCCTTTTTAGGATCGCTTACTACTGGACATAATAAATGTGGAATACCATTATAATTAGATAGTTCAACCTTTTTAGGGTCAACAAGCATTAATTTTACTTCATCAGGTCTTTTATACATTAAGATTGAGCATATAAATGAATTAATACAAACTGATTTACCTGAACCAGTAGACCCAGCTACTAATAAATGTGGCATCTTAGATATATCTGCGCAACAAGTTTTACCCATAATATCTTTACCTAAAGCTACCATAATTTTAGAATTTACCATATCTTTAGGTGGATTTTGTAATACTTCTCTAATAGGTACAGCTGCAATATATTTATTAGGTATTTCAACTCCAACTGTACTTTTACCTGGAATTGGAGCCTCTATACGAACATCTTTAGCTGCTAAAGCAAGAGCAATTTCTTTATCAATTGAAGTAATTCTACTTACCTTAGTACCTGCTTTAATTTCTACTTCAAACTGAGTAACAGCAGGTCCTTCATGTATTTCAACTACTTTACCAACTATTTGGAAATCAGCAAGTACTCTTTCTAAAGCAATACGAGTTGTATTTAAGAATTCAGTTGTATTTCCTTTATAAGACTTTTTAATTGGATTTAAAATATCTAAACTAGGTAATTTATATTCACCATTAGTTGAATTTTCTGGAATAACAGGTTCTTTTATTTCTTCTTTTTCGTATGCTCCACTATGATATTGTTTTAAATCTTCACTACTAGTAATAATAATTTCTTTTTCTCTAGATTCTTTATTTGGTTTTATAACTTCATCATCATCTTCATCATCATCAAAACTTTCTGTAACTTTAAAGACATTACTATCTTTAATACCTTTACCAAATCCTTTAAATCCTTTAATAATTTTAGCAATTACATCCGCTATAGAGACATTTAATGCCATTACTAATCCAAAAACGCCAATAATTGACAAGATAATATATGTTCCTGTTAAATCAACTAAATTAGCACAAGCCCAGGCAAAAAATGCGCCAATAATTCCTCCCCCTGTTTGACTTAAATTAACATAATTAATATCGTTAATAGTATTCATAAATGTATCAATAGTATTTTGAAATACTTCACTGCTTTTTACTACAATCCCATCTCCACTTATATAATCTATATGGCTAAAGGCAAGTAAAGATATTAATAGTAAATATAAACCAACAAGCCTACTATTAAAAAATTTAGGGACATCTTTTTTTACAATCATATAAAGGCCTAGTATCATAAGAAGTATAATCGCAATCGCCCACCATGTTCCCATTAAAAATATTGCGAATGATTTAATGATATGACCAACTGGACCAAATGAACCAATCCCAATAATTCCTATTAAAATAAATATTAAACCAGTAAGTTCAGATGAAAACTTAACTTTGCTAGTACTTGTTTTTCTTATTTTTTTCTTTGCCATATGTTTACCTCACTAGCATAATTATATAATAATTTAAAGTATTATGCAAAATTATGTATCAATTATTTGTAAATTTTTTACTTAAAAAAGAAAAGAACTAAATTATTAATCTAAATTTAATTCTTATTCTATTTTTAATTTAATAATTACTCACTTCTTAAAGCTTCTACTGGATCTTTTTTACTTGCTGCTTTAGAAGGTATTAAACCTGCAATTACAGTTAAAATTACACTTATTAAAATTAGTATGCCTGCTCCCATTATTGGTAAATGACTTATTCCTTCAATTTCAGTTAAATTATAAATAATCTTATTAATAGGAATATTTAATAATACGGTAATTAGAATTCCCATTATTCCAGCAATTAATCCTTCAATAAATGTTTCAGCTTTAAAGACTCTTGTTACATCTTTTTTAGATGCTCCTATTGCTCTTAAAATACCTATTTCTTTCGTTCTTTCTAATACAGAAATATAAGTAATAATTGCTATCATAATAGATGATACTATTAGTGATATCGAAACAAACGCTATTAAAACATATGTTATAGCATTAATTATAGTTGTAACACTGCTCATTAAAAGTCCTACATAATCTGTATAAGTTAATTTATCCTCTTCACTTTTACTTTTATTATAATTATCGATAGCTTTAGTTATACCATCTTTAGCTTCAAAGGTATCAGCATATAATGATACTTTTGATGGTTTATCTAAATCAATTTTACCTAAACTTGACATTACTTTATCATATGTACCAGGTGATAAGTAATTATCATAATACTCTACCATAGCTTTTTTATCCGGATTTTTTAAATATTCATCTAAAAGATTTGCTAAATCCTTTTCACTCATCATTCCTACCATTGGATTATTACCGATAAGCATTAAAGCCATATTTGCTTTATCACTAATATTTAAATTAGATAAATATTTTTTAGATTCTTTTACTTTTTCACTATCAGTTGAAACATTAAATTTTAAACCATTTGTAATATTTATATCAGTATTTGCCTCAGCAGCTTTAATAACATCAGAAGAATTAGTATGTTCAATCATATAATTAGTTAAATCTTTAGTATAAGCAATAGTGCCACTTATTAAGGTATTTTTTGAGCTTTCCTTTTGTCTTAAAATACCTACTACTTTAATTTCTAAGGCTTTATTCTTAACTAAATCTTCAACCTTTTTATCATTATCTATTATTGACTCATAATATCCTTTTTTATTCTTAACATAAAAGTCAGATGCTGTTAATAATTTAAATTTAGCCTTTAAAATATCTTCATAAGATAATTTTTCAGTATTTATTTTTACATCTTCATTTTTATCAATTTTATCTAATATATCCTTATATTCTTTAGAAGGTAAAAGTCCTAGATAATATATATCTGTAAGGTTTATTTCACTTGTTTTAGGTAAGATGAATAAAACTTCTTCTTTTTCTTTAGGATAATCACCTGCAATTAATTCATATTCTTCTTTAATAGCCGTACTTATAGCATCCCCACTTACATCAGGCATAATTTCCGTAAAGATTTGGCTACTAAAAGGAGCACTGTAACTATTTAAATATGATAAATTAGTACTATTTTCAATTTTACTTTCAAAAGTTGATCCATCAGAATTTATTAGTTTACCATCAGCATCATAATTAAAGACTTTAAACTTTGTATTGTATGAATACTGGATCCCATTATCACCAATATATTTATGAATTTCACTTTTACTATTATCTAAATATTCTTTAAAAGCTTTTAAATTATTAGAATAAAGTGTTGTCGTCATTTTACTAGCAAGTTCGATAGTGCTAGCATCCAAATATATAGCATCATTACTATGCTCTTTATCGCTACCCTTATTTCTAAGTTTAGTACCTTGCTCTAAAAAGGCTGATAAATCCATTGTTTCTTCTTCTATAGTGATAGGATAAGATAACATTGTATCTTTCTGCACGCTAGTAATATATTCATTGACACCAGATGATAAAGAAAGGATTAAAGCAATTCCAATTATACCAATTGAGCCCGCAAAAGCTGTAAGAATAGTACGTCCTTTTTTAGTCATTAAGTTATTAAGCGATAAATTTAAAGCCGTTAAAAATGACATTGAAGTCTTTTTCTTGCTTTTCTTCTCTTCTTTAGATATTTCTTCATCTCCATTAAAGGGATTACTATCTGAAACAATTTTACCATCTTTAAGTTTAATTATACGATTTGAATAAACGCTTGCAAGTTCTGGATTATGAGTAACCATAATAACTAATTTATTACTTGCAATTTGCTTTAAAATATCCATAACTTGTTTACTAGTTTCAGAGTCTAATGCCCCAGTGGGTTCATCAGCAAGTAAAATATCTGGATTGTTAACAAGTGCTCTAGCTATAGCGACTCTTTGCATTTGGCCACCAGATAGTTCACTAGGTTTTTTATGAATATGTTTTTCAAGTCCTACTTCCTTTAAAGCATTAATTGCGCGTCTTTTTCGTTCTTTCTTTTTAATACCTGAAAGAGTTAAAGCTAGTTCTACATTAGCAAGAACTGATTGATGCGTTATTAAGTTATAACTTTGAAAAACAAAACCAACTCGATGATTACGATAAATATCCCAATCATGACTTTTATATTTCTTAGTGCTTACTCCATTAATAATTAAATCTCCACTAGTATAATGATCTAACCCACCCACTATATTTAAAAGAGTTGTTTTACCTGAACCAGATGGTCCTAAAATACTAGCGAATTCATTTTCACGAAAATTAATACTTACATCATCTAAAGCCTTTTGTTTAAAACTTTCTGTAACATATGTTTTAGTAATCTTTTTTAATTCTAACATATTGCCTCCTTATTAATTATATTTTTTCTCTGCCTTTTTAATATAGCAAAAAAATACCCCGGATACAAATTACCAATTTTTAAAATTTGGGCTTATTTTTAAACAGATTTTTAATATCTATATGATTTTTACTACCAATTTTAAAAATTTGAGCGTTTTTTCAAGCAAATATTAAAAATTTGTAACTCGGAAAAAATTTTTTATTAAAAACATGCTCGCAATCCCTTTATTTATGCAGGAAAAATTAAATTTTAAAAATCTGCACCCATAAATTTTTTTAAAAAATTAGAGTTTAATTTCATAAACTGAGACATTTTCATTAATTTTCTTTTTTAAATGCATATATTTTTTAGATATCGCATCTCCCTCATTAGACATAACTAAAGCACAATAATAACCTTTATCAACTAATTTAATAATGCTTTTAATAAGTTTAAGCCCCAATCCTTTATGACGATGTTTTTCTAAAATAACAAAAGAAGCTATATAATGATATTTTGATTTATTTACAAACATATCAGGATTAATATTAATATCATTAATTAAGATTCCATTTGTAATTGCTTTATATAAAACTTTTTTAATTGGTACTGCAATAATATAACCTTGATAATTATCTTGATTATCTTTTATAACATAAGCAGTATGTTTAGTAGTGTATCTTTCTAAATACCAATTTAAATCAGTTATATCTTCAGTAAAATATAAATCATCTATTTTTTTAATTATAATTAAATTTTCCTTATTTAAAGGAATTTTTTCTATTTTCATAAAAACCTCTATTTCCGAGAAAAAACCAGTATAATACTGGATTAATTATTTAGTACAAAATACAGCTCTTTCTTTTTCATATTTTATACATAATTTTTCATTCATATTTTCTTTTGTTGCGGGATCAACTTGCACTTCTAAATAGCCTTTATCATATAAATCTTTTAAAGTTATTTCACCTTCACATTTTTCATCTAAATAGCATTTTTTAGCACTTTCCAAGATGCGACTATGAACTACTAAGTATTCTTTTCCATGATGATTATCTAAACTTTTTTTAGCCCCAATAATAATTAAAACAATTAAAAGAGCCAAAACTAAATACCATATACTAACTTTCTTTTTCTCCATAATAATTTTTAATAAATTCCTCTCTATATTCTAAAATATTATCATTTTTTATTGCTTCTCTTAATTCTTTAGTTAAATTTATTAAATACGTAATATTATGAATAGATAAAAGTCTTGCCCCAAATGTTTCTTCTGCATTAATTAAATGTTTAATATATGCTTTGGTATAATTTTTACAAGCATAACAATCACAATCAGCGCTAATTGGTGTAAAATCTTTTTTATATTTAGCATTTTTTAAATTAATTTTACCATACTTAGTTAAAGCATGACCATGTCTAGCTAAACGAGTTGGTGATACACAGTCAAAGATATCAACTCCGCGAATAACATTTTCAACTATATCAATAGGGTCTCCTACTCCCATTAAGTATCTAACTTTATCTTTAGGTAAATATTTACAAGAATATTCAACCATTTGATATTGAACGCTCTTTTCTTCACCAACAGACGTTCCACCAATTGAATAACCATCAAAATCCATTTTAGTAAGTTCTTCTACGCAAT
>CACZQI010000003.1 GCA_902783345.1 uncultured Erysipelotrichaceae bacterium | reverse complement strand
GGATGTGATAAGATTAAGTATGAAAATAGAATTTAATGAACAAGAGTTAATTAACTTAAGAAAACAAGTACAATGGGATACTGAGGACTTCTATTTGGAAAAGGGACAAAAAGAAGAAAAAATCTCTATTGCAAAAAATCTTTTGAATATGGGTTTAACTACTCAAGATATAATGAAGGCTACTGGTTTAAATGATAAAGAATTAGAAAATATTAAAAATCACAAATTATTGTAAATTAAAAGAAGAATTAGAAAACTAATAACTAATTCTTCTTTTTGGTCTTGCTTTTTTGATTTGTTGACTTACCACTTTTCTTTCTTGGCGCAGCCTTTTTCTTTGTATAATTATTTCTTGGATTTCTAGTTGATGCACTATTGTTAGTCTTTTTCTTAGTAGACGTATTTGTTTTTTTGCTATTATTCTTACTATTTGTTTTATTTGCTGTATTTTTCTTTTGAGATGTATTATTTTTAGGCTTATTTGCTTTTGGTTTATTTACTTTATGAGTTATCTTTTTATTTTCTGGTTTAGAACTTTCTACCTTTTTAGTTTTCTTTTGAATATCTTTTACCGGTTCATCCATATAACTTGGTATTTTAGGTAATTCAATACCCTTAAGATAATTAATAATATTTTTCTTATATTTATATAAACCATAAAGACCTAATCCAATTATAATAATTGGTAATATAACTCCTAAATAATTGCTTTTCTTTTCCTGAATAGTTATTTTATAAACTCTTTTTTCTTCATTTTGCGCTGTTACTTCAATTTTAATAACACTACCAGTTTTTAAATTACTATTACCACTAATAGTATATTTGGCATTTTCATTTTCAACAATTGGTGTAATATTTAAATATGTATCTTTAGGATTTATTTCTAAAGTATAATTTTTTATTCTCTTACTAAAATTAAGTTTATATCCTTCAATAAACAATGATTTCAAATAATTATTAGAAGACTTATTAGCAATTGGTTTAACGATATTAAATACATAAGTTAAAATAATACCATCTTCATTTTGAACTTTTACTAAAGCAACATTATTACCTGATTTTAATTCTACTCTTTGCTCACCATAATCTTTAATAAAACTTGTATTATCATTTAAAGTAGGTTTTATATCTAAATATGTTGTATTTAAGTTAACATCAATATTATACTCAAAAACATCAGGTTTAAAGCCAATAAGAAGTGTATTACCTTTATCATTTTTAACAATAACATCTTTTAATAAATCATCCGCTTTAACAGCTATATTATGATTTCCAGTTACTGTAATTAAATATACTTTAGAAATATTATCTTCACTTATTACAGTAATTGGAAATACATACTTATTAACTTTATCAGATAGTTTAAATTCACCAGTTCCTTTTATACTAGCATTTTCATTATTACTTTCAGCACTTATCTTAATCGAATCTAAATTATAATTATTTAATTCATAAGATGTTTTATCACTATTAAAATCAGAAAGTACTTCATCATTAACAATGATACTTTTTAATAAATTATCAGATGAAACAATCTTAACTTTTTGATTAACACTATTTATTTCTTTAGTTAAACCTTCAGTATTTTCTAATACAATATTATCCAATGTTAAATCATGTTCTCCTGATTTAACTGCTTTAATTAAAATAATACCAAATTCTTGTAAATCTGTTTGATTTTCAGAAGAAACAAATGATATTTCATTATTATTTTTTTCTACTTTCCATCTTTTTTCATAATTGCTACGAACATCAATTATTTGAATTCCTTCAGTATTTAAAATTTTAAAATTAATTTTATTATATGAAAAACTCATATTAAGAGAAACACGACATATTATTTCTTCATTAAGATTAATTTTATCAACTTTATCGCATGTTAAATTTATTGCATTTTTTTCTACAACTGTTTTATCAGTTTCTTTAACTTTTGCATAAACACTTATAGGAAATAAAATTAATAATAATACTATAAATACTTTCTTCATAGAATTCACCTACTAATAAATTATATCAAAAAAAAATAAGGATTATAACCCTTATTTATACTCAAATATGAATTTTGTATTTTTATCTAAAGAATAGAGAATTAAATCTCGGTCTGGTTCAACATAAATATCATTAACAGGACTATTATCTATATCGATTACCCCAGTTGTTTTACTTGTATAAAGATAATTATCTGTTCTTAGTTTAACAAAATTACGGTCAACATTTCGCACTTCAAATGATAGTTTACATTTATCATCTTTTTCCGCAAATTTTATCTTATCAGAAGATAAAACATTATATGATTTATGATTACTATTACATGATACATATAATTTTTTAGTATCATCATATGGTGTAACTTCACTAAAAACATAGATAATAAAGCCTACTATCGCTCCAACTATTAATAATCCAATTAATATTTTTAACCATTTTTTCATGTTAAACCTCTTTTACTATAAATAGTATAACATATTTTTTATTATTTTAGATAGTTAATATTTGACCTGGTTTTATTTTATTAGGATTTTTAATAATATCTTTATTTTTATTATAAATATCTTGCCAAGTAGTATGATATTTTAGCGCGATTTTAGAAAGTGTGTCACCTTTTTGCACTGTATATTTAACTATAGATGTAGGAAGTAAGATTTTTTGCCCAACTTTAATAAGGTTGGGATTTTTAATATTATTAAGTTTTACTAATTCATCGACAGTTGTATGATACTTTAGCGCAATTTCTGATAAAGTATCGCCTTTTTTAACTATATAATAATTATCACTTACTGGTTTTTCTTCATTTGCATCAGTTACATAATTAAGCCATTTACTCATAGCCCAATCAGTCCATTTACGAGCTTTTAATTTAGAAATGCATACACAGCCAAACTTTTTCTTACTAATTTTTTCATTAGATGTGCATTCAATAACCTTACCATTTCCAATATAAACTCCACAGTGTCCTTTCATATATAAAAGTACTCCTGGAATTTCAGGTAATGTTTTAATTTTACCTTTTTTAGAAGCATTACCAAGTGTGATACCATAGGCATCTTTATCATATTTTTTCATATATTTAACTGGCTTTGTTCCAAAATCACTCATCCAATAAGACTTAATTAAACCAGAGCAATCATATGAATAATAATTTTTACCAACTAAACTTTTTAAATATTTAACCTTATCAGCTGGATAATGAGATGGATATTGTCTTTTCTTTTGACTTATTAAAATACTGGTAACAAGTTTACCATAACCACCCCACATATAAACAGTGTTTTTCTTTAAAACTTCGTTTAAATAATTTATAAATTCAATATTTGTTTTAATATAAAACTCTCCTTTCGTTTTATTCTATGCGAAAAAGATGATAATGATTGTGTATCAGCCTTAAAAATGATATAATTTAACCATAATATGAGGTATTATTTATGAAAAAATTTAATAAAAATGATTATTTATATATTAGCATATTTTTAGTATTTATTATAAGTTATGTTTTAATCCTTTATTTAAATGGATACGTTTTTGGTTCTAAAATAGATTGGGCTAATCAACATAGCGTTTTACCAGATTATTTTCGAAAAATGTTTTATCATACCGGGAAAATACTTCCAACATTTGCTTTTAATTTAGGTATGGGGCAAAACATTTATAATTTTTCCTATTATGGTTTTTTAAGTCCTATTGTTTTAATATCTTATTTCTTGCCATTTATTAAAATGGAATACTATATTCAAATAGCCGCAATTTTATCATATATTATAAGTACAATAATGTTTTATAACTGGATTAAAGAAAAATACGATCAAAAAATAGCGTTTATTTCTGCTTTAATATTAATGCTTAATACAACTTTTAGTTATCATTTCCATCGTCATATTATGTTTGTTATTTATATGCCATTTATGATTGGTGCTTTAAAAAGTATAGATTTATATTTTGCTAAAGGTAAAAGAATTCCTTTAATTATCTTTACTACTCTTTTAATATTTACTAGTTATTATTTTAGCGTTCATGGAATTATTGTTTTAATCATTTATACTATTTATAAATTATTAGAAAAGGAAAAATTTGATCTAAAACCTCTCGCTCACATTGGAACATATATTGGTATTAGTATCCTTTTAGCCGGCATTTTATTAATACCAACATTATATGCTTTAGTAAATGGCCGAATGAGTACATTAACTAGTAATATTTCATTTTTAGAATTAATTAACCCTATTAAAAATACCGAATATACTTTTTATAGTAATTATTACTCATGGGGAATAACATTTATTTATATTGTAGGTATAATTAATGGATTTTTAAGCAAAAAGAAAAATTTAATCTTTTTAAGCACTATTCTATCATTAATTATAATGTTTCCAATATGTAGTTACATATTAAATGCTTTTATGTATATTGATGGTAAATGTTTTATCCCACTACTTCCAGTAGCAATTTTATTAGTCGCTGAATTTATTAATCAAAATTTAAAACAAGAAATAAAATATAATAAACTTATTATCATTAGTATAATTCTTGGTATATTCTTTATTATCGCTTTTAAAAACAAAATGATGTTATTATTAGTTGCTGATATCTTCTTTATATTACTAACAATTGTTTTAAGTAATAAAAAGAAAAATGATTATTTATTATATATTCCCGTTATTTTAGTTTCTTTAGTAGCCTTTATTTTTAGTGCATGTAATGAAACTTATTATATATTATCTGATTTTAATAAAGTAAATGATAAAGCATATTATAATTTAGCAAATATTAAAGATAATACAAATTTATATCGAACTGCTTTTTTAGATAATGTTATTGATACTCCTAATAAAGTTTATAATATAAATAATTATTTAACTTCAATGTATGCATCATCATCTAATCCTAATTACTTTAATTTTTATCGTAATACTTTTCAAAATGAAATAATTAATAGAGATAACACTACGGTAGCGCAAACTTATAATGTTTTATTTAATATTTATAGTGGAACCAAATATATAATTACTAATGGTAATCCTGGAATTGGTTATGTTAAAGAAAAAAGTAATGGAAATATCTTTTTGTATACTAATGAAAATGTTTTACCAATAGCGTATGCTTCAAGCAAATTAATGAGTAAAAGAGAATTTGATACTTTATCTTATCCATATACTATTGATGCTCTTTTAAACTACATAATAGTTGATACAAGTATTGATAATGTATATGAATCAAATATTAATAACTATTATTCTAATTATAGTATTAGTGATATGCAAAATATTACTTATAAAGAAGAAAATGGTCATTACTTAATTAATGCTAATAAAAAGGCTAGTTTAAAGATAAAATTAGATAATAAAATTAATAATGAAATATTAATAATTAAATTTAAAATGAATAAGGAAAAAGAAGGATTTGCATGTAGTTCTAGTATTACAATTAATGGTATTACTAATGCTTTATCTTGTTCTAATTGGAAGTATTATAATCATAATAATACATTTGAATATGTTATTTCATCTAATGATATCATTGATACATTAAATATTAGTTTAACTGAAGGTGAATTTGATATTAGTGATATTGAAGTTTATACTCTAGCTTACAATAAAATAAACAGTATTAATAAAAGAATAGATCCTTTAATAATTGACCAAACAAAACCTATTAGTAATAAAATTAAAGGATCAATTAATGCTAGTAATGATAGTTATGTTAAAACTACTATTCCTTATGAAAAATATGCTTTTAAAGTATATATTGATGGAGAACTTGTAGATAATAAAATAGTAGATGATGCTTTCTTAGGTTTTGAAATAGCAAAGGGTGAACATAATATAGAAATAAGATATAATGCCCCATACTTTAGAGAAGGCATAATAAGCACAATTATCGGAATACTTGCCTTTAGTTTTATTATTATTTATGAAAAAAAGAAAAAGATAATTGATAAATATTTAGAAAAAATTAAAACATATTTAGATAAAGACTTTAGTAAACTTATGACATTTTTACGTAATAATAAAGGATATATTTACTTATTTATATCTTTAATAATACTAGATTTAACACTTCGCATCTTTTATAATCATATAATTAGTTATTATCATTGGTATTATTTAGTACCTAACCTTTTTACTATTAACTGGATTTTATTAATTTTATGTTTAACTAAAAATTTAAAAAGCAAAATAGGTAAAATATTATTTTTAATATTCTACGTTTTTGAATTAATTATGTTCCTAGTTCATGCAGTATATTTCTCTTACTTTAATACTTTCTTTGATTATAGTGTTCTAGCAGTTGCTGGAGAAGGTGCTGACTATTTTGATAGTGTCATTCCTAACATTAAAATATGGGTTATTATTACTTTAATAGTAAGTATCGTTTTATGTATCAAAGGCTTTAAAAAAATAAAACATGTGGAAAAAATACGAGTTATTCACATTTTAATCATAGTTGCTATTTTTATAGTAGTTGAATTAACTTTACCAGTTTTCTTAGGTAAAAAGAGTAAAGATGTTGAATGGGATGATTGGCGTAATGCTAGAGTAATTTATGAATCATTTAATGATAATAATAAAAGTATGATGGTCTCTGGTATGTTTGAATATAATATCAGAAACTTTACGGTTAATTATTTAAAAGATAATACTAAATTAACTGATGAAGAAAAAGAAGCGCTAGAAGATAACTTTAAAACAAATGAATTAAATAATCCAAATAAATATACTGGTTTATTTAAAGGTAAAAATTTAATTATTGTTCAACTTGAAAGTATTGATGACTTTTTAGTAAATAAAAATATTATGCCAGAGTTATATAAATTATCAAAAAGTTCAATTAACTTTAATAATCATTATTCATTTACTTCTGGTGGTGGTTCTACTTTTAACTCTGAATTTATGGTTAATACTGGTTATTCATCAGCCTATAACTATAATCAAAGTGCATATGTCTTTAGTAAAAATACTTATACTTATTCTCTTCCTAACCTATTTAAAAAGGAAGGATATACAGTTAATGCTTTTCATATGAATACATCAGAGTATTACTCTAGAGCTGTTAACTATAAAGCCTTTGGTTATGATTCATATAATGGTCTTAGAGACTTAAATATATATCATAATTATGAATATTGGTTAGATACTGAACTTATTAAAAATAAAACTTTTAATGATAAAATATTTAATACTGAAATGCCATTTGTAAGTTACATCATTACTTATTCAGCTCATATGCCTTATAAAACAACTAAAGGTACATGTCCACTTCTTACTGATAAACAAGGATTAACTGAAGAAGAATGCTTACATATTCAAGCCAAAGAAACTGATGATTTTATTAAATTACTGATTCAAAATTTAAAGGATAAGAATCTTTTAGATAATACTGTAATAGTGCTATTTGCTGATCATTATATTTATACTTTAGAAAATAAATCTTTACTAGATAAGTATAAAGAAACAAGTAATAATCTAATTAATCATACTCCATTTATGATATATGATAATGGAAATACTAAATTTAATGTTAAAGCAGTTAATTCACAACTGGATATTTTACCAACTATTTTAAATTTATATGGTATTGAATATTACCCTAATAATTATATAGGCCGAGATATTTTAGATACTAAATTTGATCCATTAGTTTTCTTCTCAGATGGTTCTTGGTATAATGGTTATACTTATGTTAGTAATGGAGAATATCAATCAGGCAAAAAAATAGCAAGCGCTAAGATAGAAAAATATAACTTAATTGTTAAAAGAAAAATGCTTCTTAATGATGCAGTAATTAAATCAGATTATTTTGCTAAATAGGTGTTATGAAAATAATACCTATTTTTGTTTATTAATTTCTAAATATGTTGTATAATTTAAAATAAGGGTGATAGTGTGAAGACAAAAAAAATTACAAACCTTTTTAAAAATTTAAAGAAAACTAAACCTTTATATAGATATATGTTTTTATTTATAAGTATTATATATTTACTTAGTATATGTTTACTTACATATAGCCTATCTTTATTAGAAGGTATTGAAACCTTTATAAGAATAGCTATTATTTTTACTATGTTTTTATATTTTATTATTTCTTTTATATCTGGACTTGCATTATTAATATCAAAGAAAAATAAAATTTTAATTTTTTTAATAATACTCAATTTTGTTTTTACAGGAATTAACTGTTTTGGCTATTATTATATTAATAAAACTTATAATGTCTTAGATGATATTTCAAAAGAAAAAATAATCTATACTACTAATTTAATTAAACTAAAAACAAATGAAAATGAAATAAAAAATGTAGGTCTTTTATCTAATGAAAAAGATATTGAAGGTCATATTCTACCGCAAGAATACATTGCTAATAATGGCCTAAAATATAAAATAACTTATTATGATAGTGATATCGAACTATTAAATGCTTTATATGAAAGTAAAGAAGATGCGGTTTTTATTACTGCTAACTATGCTATAAAATTTAATGAAAATGAAAAATTTGAGCATATTTCTGATGAAGTTGAAGTTATCGCAACTTATAGTAAAAAAATGGATAATCAAGATACAGTAGAATCAACTAATAAGGATATTACCGAACCATTTACTGTCTTACTTTTAGGTGTAGATTCTAAATATGATGGACTTGCTAATAATGCTGCTTTTAATGGTGATTCAATTATGCTTATTACTTTTAATCCTAAAACATTATCAGCAACTGTCTTTAGTATTCCAAGAGATACTTATGTACCAATTGCTTGTAATAATAATAAAAGTTATAAAATAAACTCTGCTGCAGCATATGGAACTAAATGCGTTATTGATACTGTTCAAAATTTAGTTGATATTCCAATAGATTATTATGTAAAAATAAACTTTAAAGGTGTTGTATCATTAGTAGAAGCTTTAGATGGAATTACAGTTGATGTTGAAAAACCAGACTTTAATAAAAACTGGGGTCATGATTGTCAGAAAATGGTTTGCGAACAAAATTCAAGCCGTGACTGGGGAGAAGATACTGTTTATATTCCAGTTGGTGATAGTATTACTTTAAATGGAGAACAAGCTTTAGCATATTCACGTAATAGACATCAATGGGCTTTATCAGATTTTAAACGTATTGAGCATCAACAAGCGGTAGTAACTGCTATTGCTAATAAGGCTAAAAATATTAGAGATATTAATACATTATATAAAGTTCTTAATGCCGTTGCTAATAATATTGATACTAACATGTCTACTAAACAAATATTAAATTTCTATAATGTGGCTAAAAATGCTTTAATTAACAATACTTCTGAAGATGAATTTATTAATATTCAAAAAACATATCTTACTGGTTATGATTTAACATTATATATTAATGGCTCTAGTACTTATACTTATCAATATTATGAAGAATCTTTAAAAGAAATTGTTAATGCTATGAAAGAAAACTTAGAAATAATTAAACCTGAATTAATAAAAGAATTTAATTTCTCAGTAAATGAACCATATAACCAGGTTGTTATTGGTAAAAATTATTATAGTGTTAAAAGAAATGAAACACTACCTAATTTTAAAGATAGAAACGTTCAATATGTTGAATCATGGGTAAATGAAAGAAATATTAGTTTAAATGTAAAATATACTGAAAGTAATTCTTGTGTTAATGATACAGTATTAAATCAAAGTGTTCATAATGGTACTTTAGTTAGTACGATTACTAGTCTATCAATTGATGTATGTAAAAATATTCATGTTGAAGATATAAAACCAGAGGAGCAAAATAATACTGAAGATAATAAAAAAGAAGAAGAAACATCTTCTAATAATGTGATTGATAGTCCTATCGAAGAAATGGTCGAATAAAAAGTAGCAAACAGCTACTTTTTTTAATTAGGTAAAATTAATTTTTGACCAATCGATAATACATTACTTGTTAAATTATTTAATTCTTTTATTCTAGTAACAGTTGTATTAAAACTATTTGCAATATTATATAAAGTATCTCCTTTTTTAACTATATATTCTTTAGTATTAACTGGAATATTGGAGTTACTTGGTATAACTAAAGTTTGACCAATAGTTAAGATATTATTACCTAAGTTATTAACATTTCTTAGTTCATCAATAGTTACATTAAAGGCCTTAGCAATACTATATAATGTGTCTCCTCTTTGGACAGTATAAGTGTTACCTGTAGCTTTTTCCCCAATAATTAACCTTTGACCAATCGATAAAGTGTTAGTTTTTAAATTATTATAGTTTTTAATTTCATCTACTGTTAGATTAAATTTATTAGCAATTGAATATAAAGTATCTCCTTTTTGAACGGTATAATAATCATAACCTGAAGCTTCTTCTTTAGCCGGTATACTTTCTTCATTATCTTTTTTAACTAATAAAGTGTTACCAATAGTTAAAGTATTTGTCGTTAGATTATTTAATTCTTTTAACTCATTGACAGTTAAACCATAATTTTTGGCAATACTCCATAATGTATCTCCTTTTTTAACCGTATAATATCCACTACCTGCAATTGGAGCATATGTATATCCACCATACTCGGCTACTGCTCTTACTACTGCTTCAGCATAATTTTTATAATTTGCTTTTAATTTAGCAGCATCTTTTTGATTATCTAAAAAGCCATATTCTACAATAACTGTTTCATTATTAGGTGTATTTCTAATAATATAATAATAATCTTTAGTTGTATCACTTGGAAGGCGCCTTTGATAATATTTACGAGGAATTTGACCAGCTTTTTCTAATTCACTAAGTATTGTAGATGCTAGTTTAGAATTATTACGAAGAGCATATATTACTTCCGCTCCTTCTCCTCCTCCAGCATTAATATGATTAGATATTACTACGACATCCCTGCCACTACCAAATTGATCTAATACTCTTTGCGGGCGCACTTTAGGATCTAATGTAATATCACTAGTTCTTGTCATTTTAACAGGGATTCCTAGTTCTCTAAATCTATCGTACATGTAATTACTTATATCTAAAGTTAGATTTTTTTCAATGATACCATTACCTACAGCACCACTATCCGTGCCACCATGTCCACTATCAATTACAACACCTTTTAATGCCATATAAATCACCTATAGTAATTTATGAAAAAAGCACAATTATGTGAATAATCGTGCTTTTATTTTTTTAATAAATAAAGGAATCATAAATATTATATTAAATGATATAAAATAAAGTATTAACATTATAATAGGATTTATAAATTGAAGATTCATTGATGTCAAATTACTAGCAACATCTTCAAATATTGGAATACCACCAAGATTTAGATACATCATAAAATCAAAATTAAAGATAAAATCTATTGGCATAATAAATATTGATATTATTAAATGAAATAAGAAACCATAAATAATAGTGTTATATTTCATATCAACATAATTGGTAATAATTAAAAGTAGGCCTAAAAATACCATTAAAAAATGCCATATCATTGAATAAAATGCACCAAATGAGAAAAACGGATAATATTTAAAAGCATGTAAGAATAACATTGTAGCAAAGCCTCCTACAATACTACCAGTAGAAATCCAACACTCTGCCATTTTTTTAATTTTGCCTTTACCAAAACCAGCAATTAAACCAGCTAGCATTATAATTGAACATGTATCAAGTGGTAGCAATCCAGTATTAAATGAACCATTGATTTTAATATCATATATTGATTCCCATATTGTTTTTCCAATATAAAATAAAACTAAAAATATACTAGTAAATCTCACAATTTTTAATATTTTCTCTTTAGATGATTTTCTTAATAAAAATAATAACATAGTCATTAAAATAATAGATATTATTAAATATAAATATTGTGCTATACTACCATAATCTTGACCATTATACCCAACTATATTATATTTATAATCAAAAAAATTATAATTTCCTTTAAACATGTTACCACCTATTTTATATAAACATTATAGCATAATTATTTAAAATAGGTTATTATTATTATTTGTCAATTTTAACTAATTTTGCATGTAAAACGGTTCGGTTTTTGCCACCACTATTACAAGTTGATAAAGTAAGAATTTTATCATTTTTATTTAAGGTAACATCAAAATTATAAATTGATCTTCCTTTTAAAGTATTAATAAAAATATTAAATTCATCATCATTTTTAAAATTAGTAGTAATATAATAATCTTCTACTGGTATTGAATAAATAGAAAATACTTGATAAGTAAAAATCCCTTTTAAAGTTGCAAAGGTAATTGTTTGGTTACTAGGATTCTTATACCAAGCGCTTTGCATAGTATTTTTTAAAGTACCAAACATACTACCATTTTTCATATTATGACCATATATAATTAGATTTTTATCGCTTTCATCAATTTTATTATGAAAGTCAGCAAATAACCATCCTGCAGAGTTGCCTTTTTTCATAAAGTTATGGGTAAGATAATATTTATTATCATTACTTTGAACAACTACATTATTAATTCTAGTATTATTAACTTTTAAATAGCCAACTGTATCCTCATTATACTCTATTAGATAGTTTAAAAGTGTATCATAATTAACATTATTTATTGAATTAATCTCTTTTTCAATATTTGAGTTTTCAGTTATGCTATTTTTCCAATAGATTAATTTATATGAAGCAAATATCGTGCAAAGTAATGATATTAATATCATAATTAAAGAATATTTTTTATTCATTTTAACCCCCTGTTTTTCAGGTTAATATATTATCATTTAAGATAAAAATTGTCAAATAAAAACCTATAGCATTAAACTATAGGTTAATTATTTTTAGCATAGGAATATGTGTATCTTCCTAAACCTATTAAACCGATTAATAACATTAGCATATATGCATAAACATTATCTTCTGTATATGGATTATTATGAGGCTCTGTTTCAGGGATACTATTGATAATAGTAAATCCATTATCCATATCTCCTTCAATTACAGTAACATATTCTTCAATTTTGTTTTCATCAACAGTATATTTAATTTCTTCACCTTTTTGATATATATCTAAATCTGTCCATGTATGTTGCCAGTTATTTGCTTCGTTTAATTCTACACTATCAATAATACTGCCATCAGCATATAAATTAACAGTTACATTATCTGCTCTTTTGCCATCGTAGTTTTCTTTATCATTCCATACTTTTGTTACAGAGATATTTCTCTTTTTAGTACTATAATTGTTAACCATTTCAACTTCTTGTTCTTGTGGCTCAAAATCTTCTAAGTAACCTGTTATACCTAATAAGTTTTGAAATCCTTCATCATCATCTAAAACATTTGCTGCTTGATAAATATAAATATGCATATCTTCTGGATGAATTAAAGATCTTGATACATCATCACCCATTAAGAAATAGAAATAATCAGCATAAATTGGATGATCTACAGATAAGTTTCTTGTTTCATGTAATGGCTTGTTAATTGTCCAGTGTCTTGCAAAGTTTCCAAGTGCATCTCCATGTCCGATTTCAGTTCTAAATCCGTTTGGACTATCAGGATCATAAACATAATCTTTGTACATATGCATTAAATACCAATAATATTTACCTTCTTGAACATATACTGCTTCTTCACCACTTTGTAATTTATCCCATCTTTGAATTTGAGTTACACCAGCATTCGTATATGTTTTTAAAGCCATTTCTGTTAAAAATGATATTGCTTCATCTGGAAGCGCTTCTTCGTCAGCAAATCTATCTTGTTTTCGTGCAAGTGTACGACGATAAATAATATTTAATACAGTATCATATAATTCTTGATCTGAAAGTGTTTGATCTGAAACATCAATAGGATTTTCAGTTAAGTGACCATGTCCTGATACTGCCCCTTCTCCTCCAGGATTAGCATAAGGATCTTCAAGAACAGTTTGCTGAGTATAGTTCCTAATATCATCAGCAGTTAAAATTTTACCATTATAATCTGCATCTGGTCCTGGTTCAGTTAAAAACTGGTTAATACAGTATACTTCATGTCTTTTTCCTTCTACTTCAACATAATATATTGTTGCAGCTTCACATGGTATATTAGGATACTCAGTATTAGCCTTATATCCAACTTCTACTACAACAGTTACCGTAAATTCTTTATCTTCTGCTAAATCATATCCTTCTGGTGCTTCTGTTTCATGTAAAATATATTTACCATCTGGTAACATAATACTATGTTTTTCACCATCACTAGTCCATTCATCAACTACATTATTATTAGAATCAATTATTTGAAGTTTAGCACCACTTAGTGGATTCCCTTCTTCATCAACTTTACTAATAATAACTTTAACTTTTTGTAGTTGAATTTCACTAGTAGTTGTCTCTTCAGATTCTAAAAATTCCAAATCACTATTAACCATTTCTAAGGCATTAGCATCTTCAGTTGGTTCTAAAGATTCTTCATCATTAGGAACTTGATTAACAACTTCAGTTTGATCATTGTAGTCTAATTCTTCAGCAAATACAACACAATTGATAGCAAAAAATGCAATAAATACTAGAATTAGATATTTAAAATAAGTACTCATAATTATAATCCCCCTTACTACAGCATAAAAGCCCAAATACTTATAAGTCTATATACTAACATTAATACATTTTTCTGTCAATTTAAAAAATACAAATTTTTAAAATTCGCATAATTTAAAAAAACACTTTTAAAAGTGCATTATAATTATCTTTTCTTTACTAACAAATGTGGTTTAAATTTAGTTTTATCCAAACTTACACAAAGATGATTTTCATCATCAAATCTAGGATCTACCGGTTTATCATGAATATGACCATAAATATTAATTTTATCTGGTAATACTTCTACTGGTTTATGTGTAAAAATATATTTACCATCTAATTCAAAAAACTTCTTATAAACATTAATAAAACCTAAATCTAAATAATACTTTTTACCAACTCTTAGATCATGATTACCCATTATTAAATACTTTTGTCCATTTAATCTATTAAAAATATCTTGTAATTCTTTTTTACTTCCAAAACCAAAGTCACCTAAATGATAAATAATATCTTCATTAGTAACTATTTCATTCCATTTATTAATGATATCTTCATTCATTTCTAAAGCATTTTTATATGGTCTATTACAATATTCAATAATATTTTCATGATTAAAATGCGTATCAGCAGTTACGAATATTTTCATTTTAACTCCTTCTAAACTAAAAAAGATGCTTAGCATCTATATTATCATAATTAAATATGTTATAACAAATACTATAATATTACTAAGTAAATTAACCACATCATTATCTATAAATCTAATTCCATGAATTAACTTAGTCTTTTTGCCACAATGCATTTTATTTTCAACTTGTTTATGACATTTAGGACATTTAAATTTACCTTGTAAATAAGCACCCATAACACTATCAACATATGAGCCAAAACCACTCATTAATATTATAATTAAATAATTAACTATATAACCATCATATAAATAATATACTCCACCAATTATAAGTCCTGCTAAAAATGATGCTGATAGTCCCAAAGAAGAAACTGCGCCTGATTCTCCCTTTTTCATTAGTTTAAAGGTTAAAGGATTAATATTTTTACCCTTAGCAAGAAATCCTATTGATGATGCAAGTGTATCTGCAAGGCTTCCCCCAATTACAGCATAATACATAACAATAAATATTTCACTTTGTTTAAAATAATAAATAATAAGTGCGCAAGTTGCCGTTAAAACATTACTAAACATTTGATATATTGTTCTTTTTTCTTCTTGATTTTTTAATTTATCAGATAAAATTGTTAAAACAAATGTTAGTGAAAGAGCGATAAATGCAGGTATTCTTCCAATATAGGTTATAATAATCCCCATAATCCAAGCAGCAATAATGCCAGGAACAGTTATCTTATTTTTATATAATGCATATAATGCAAAAATTGATGGAAGCAAAACTGCTAAATACATTTTATATCACTCCTAACGCCCAACTTATAAATGCTATACCAACTGGTAAACTTAAATTGTCTAACCCCTTTTTACCTATTATTTCTAATAATCCACTCATTATACTTATAAGGATTATTTTCCATATTTCATAATTTATCTTAAATATATTATTAAAAACTATTACTACTATTAATGCCACAATTACTACAGTTAATGTCCCCGCAAGTGTTTTATCTTTATATATATTTATACTTTTTATATTTTGACCAATGATTGGTGCAAGTCCATCTCCTATTCCCATTATAAATAAACCAATGCCAAAATATGGATAAAATTCTGGATAAAAGTAAGTTGTAATCGCTAATATTAAACAGCTTAATGCATAATACACTGTCCCAAAACTACTTACTTCTTCCATTGATTTAAAAATACCTTTTTTATAACTTAAATAATTTATTATTACAAAAGTAATTGGTACTATTATTAAATGAATACTTGCCCCAAAATACTTATAAAATATTAAATAAGAAAATGATACACCAATATGAATAATCTTACGAGTATATGTACCTTTGCCTTTTTTGTAAAGTAAAGTCGCTATACCTATAATAAAGAAAATATATAAATAAATATAAATATATCCTTTAATTATCATAAACCAGGGAATGCTCCTATACCAAGTGGAAGTCCAATTATATAGAACAATAATATAATAACTATCCACATCGCAAAAGTAGCAAGTGAATAAGGAACTATATATTTTATACTACCAAAAATACCTTCTTGTTCATTTGTGTTATATAATTCCATAAAAGCTATATAAATAACAAAATATGCCATAATTGGTGTAAGGCCATATGTAGCACATTCTCCAGCTCTAAATACTAAAGCCGCAAATTCTGGTGATAAACCAGCATTCATAAAGGTTGGTACTACTGATCCACTTAAGATTGCCCATTTATTAACTGTACCTGGTAAGATAATAGTAGCAATCGCACTAAAGATAAATAATAAAATAATTAATGGAATTCCAGTAAAACCAGAATTACTAATTATGTTAGCAAAACTAGCAGTTACAACTAAACCAATATTAGTTTTCTTAAAGATAAAAATTAATGATGAAGCAAAGAATATTAAAACTAATACTTTACCAATTTTATCTAATAAATAACTTAATGCATCACCAAAATCTTTTTGATTCTTAATTGATTTCGTTGAAATACCATAAGTAAAACCTAAGATAAAGAATAACAAAGTTACAACAAAGACAAATCCTTGATTAAAGAAAGAATTATAACCAAATAATTTATCAATATATAGTTTTTGATGATAATCTAAGAAATTACCTCCAAAAGGAGCACCAGGAATTATATTATAAATAAAGAATAATATATATAATATACCCGCAAAAGAAGCAATTAATAAGCCTCTCTTTTCTCTTTTAGTTAAATAATCTTCTTCCTCTTCTAATCCTTCATATTTCCCAAGTTTAGGTGCAATTACTCTTTCGGTAATTGAAGTATTTATTATAGCCATTGAAATAGAAGCTACTAGCATTATTAATATATATGAATAAGTTCCAATCGTGTAATCTTTAATAAGTAAGTTTGCACTTTCTGATGTATAACCTAAAACTGTAGAATCAATACTACTCATTAAAATGTTAATTCCAATACCACAAGTGAGTGATGCAAAAGCACATATAATACCAGCTTTAGGATGCCTTTTACCATATTTAAATAATAGAGCTGCAATTGGTATTAAAACAATAAAACTTAAATCTCCTACTATTGAAGATAAAATACATATTAATGATAATACAAAAGTAACTGTTTTCTTACTAACTTTTCTAGTTAAAACATAGAAAAATGAATCTAAAAAACCACTTTTATCCATAATACCAATACCAAATAATGTAATAATAAGCATTGATAAAGGGGTAAATGAAGCAAAGTTAGATACCGCATTACTAAATATAAATTTAATGCCACTTAAACTAAATAAATTTTCAACTGTTACAAGTTCTTTAATGTAACTTCCATTACTAGTTATCATATTATAAGTGGCACTTACATTAAATAAAGTTAATATACCACTTAATACAATTGTTCCTAAGATTAAGAAACAAAAAGTAATAATAGGATGTAAGACAATTTTTTCTCTTATCCGTTTAATTCTCTTCATTAATTATTCTCCTTAATTTTTTTTCAAATTCTAATCTATCCATCATAATCTCACGATTACAATTTATGCATTTTATTTTAATATCAACACCAACTCTAGTAATTATCCATTCATTTGTCTTGCATGCATGAGGCTTTTTCATAATAACTTTATCATTTAATTTATATATCTTTTCCATTATGGACCTCTATTTGATCATAAGGTATTTTAATATCATTTTCTTCATAAGCTTCTTTAATTAGTTTTAAAGCAAGTCTTTTAATTTTAAACTGACTACCTTGTGAACATTTAATTTTAATTAAATAACTAATACTTGATGATTCAAATGCATCAATTCCTAGGTATTCTGTATCATCTTCTGATACTTCTGTCTCTTTTTTAAGTTTAGTAAGAACTTTATTTAAAATTTTCTCAACTTTTTTATGATCACATTCATATGCTGTAGGTATAGTTAACATAATTGAACATTTTTTCTGACTTAAGTTAATGATTTTATCAACATTACGATTAGCGATAACTAAGACTTCACCTTTAGCACTTTGAATTTTTGTGCTTTTAAGTCCAAACTCAATTACAGTTCCTGTAAAGTCATTAAAGGTTACTAAATCACCTACTACATAATAATTATCTAAAATAATATTTACTCCCCCAATAATATCTTTTAATAAATCTTGAAAAGCAAGACCAATAACTGCTCCAATTACGCCTAAACCAGCAAGAATTGAAGTAGTATTAACTCCATATATACTTAAAATATTAAGAGCTGCTAAGATAATAATTACATACTTTATAATATTTTTAATAAGTAATATAACTGTTTTTCTTCTTTTCTTTTCTAATTCAGTTTTACCTCTAACATTAGCCTTATCTATCATTTTAGCTATAATAGCATATATAATCCAAGATAGAATAATAACTAAAGCAGGCCCATAAAATTTAACTGATTTAACTACATCTAATACTTTATCAAATGTTTCCATTAATCTTCATCCAATTCTACATTTAATATTTCAAAAATTCTTGCTAAATCGGCATCACTATCAAAAGGAATAGTAATTTTACCTTTAGTAATTACAACTTTAACTCCAAGTTTATCTCTTAAAATATTTTCGTATGAATTATATAAATATGGTCTTGATTGTGTACGCACTACAGGTTGTCTTTTAGGTAGTTCATCAGCCATACTTATTTTTTCAAGTTCACGAACTGATAAATCTTCTTTAACAATCCTATTAGCAAGTTTATTTATTAAATCGGCATCATTTAGTTTACTTAATACTCTTGCATGAGATGGACTAATTTCTTTAGTATTTATTTGATCTCTTACAGTTTTAGGAAGTTTTAATAAACCTAAAAGATTGGTAATGTAACTACGACTTTTACCAAATTTTACAGCAACTTCTTCTTGAGTCATACCAGTTGATGCAATATACTTTTCAAAACCTTCAGCAAGTTCAATAGCACTTAAATCTTCTCTTTGAATATTTTCTAAAATCGCAATATCCATCATTTCTTGGTCAGAAAAATCTTTAACAATTGCAGGGACAGTTTCTAAACCTGCCATTTTACTAGCTTTGCATCTTCTTTCACCTGCTACAAGTTCATATCCATGAATAGCCTTTTTTACTATTACTGGTTCAACTACTCCATGAATTTTAATACTTTCAGATAGTTCCTTTAAACTTTCTGGTTCAAAATAAGTTCTTGGCTGATATGGATTAGAGCGAATTTCATCTATTGGAATATCTACAATATCATTTTTACCAGCACTTACACTTTCAACTATCTTTTCTTCAATTTTATCAATTGAATCAAAATCTAACTGTTCACTATTAAAAAGTTGTTCTAAGCCTTTACCTAAAGCTTTTCTCTTAGTACCTGTTTCCATCTCTTTCTATAACCTCCTTGGCTAAATTAGTATACGCTTCAGCTGCTCTACTTGTTGGATCATATTCATTAATTGGTTCTCCATGACTTGGTGCTTCAACTAATCTAATAAGTCTTGGAATAATAGTGTTAAATACTTTATCTTTAAAGAATTTACGTACTTCTTCAACAACTTCTAATCCTAAATTTGTTCTAGAGTCTAGTAGGGTTAATAAAACACCTTCTATTTTTAAATTAGGATTTAATCTAGTTTGAGTCATAATTATTGTATTAAGAAGTTGTGTAATACCTTCTAAAGCAAAAAACTCACACTGAACAGGTATAATAACACTATCACTTGCTACTAATGCATTAGTTGTTAAAAGCCCTAAAGATGGTGGACAATCAATAATAATATAATCATAATTATCTTTTACTAAACTTAAAGCATTTTTTAATTGTTCATTCTTTTTAAAGGCAACATTTTGATATCCTTTTTCCATTAATTCAAAATCTAATCCCGCTAAATTAATAGTAGCCGGAATAATCGATAAATTGGTAAAACCAGTTTTTCTAATCGCATCTTTAGCACCAGCACCACCATTTAACACATCATAGATACTGTATTCTATTTCCCCTTTATTAACTCCAAGTCCAGTTGTTGCATTACCTTGAGGATCTAAATCTATAATTAATGTTTTTTGACCTAATTTACCTAAAGAAGCGGCTAAATTAATACTAGTAGTTGTTTTACCAACTCCACCTTTTTGATTAACTAATGAAATAATTTTTGTCATAATATACCACTCTCACTACTTACAATATTTTACCATATAATAGGAAAGATGTGTTCTATTTTTGATTGTTTTTAGCAATAATTTATAATTTTTAAAACAAGAAAAAAAGTTCTAATTAAAGAACTTAATTATCTAAAACAGGATATCCTTTAGTACTATCATATTTCCAATCAGATAGTTCATAATCAGCATAATCTGCTAATGCTCCATCATATATTGTACTTAAATCAATAGCACGCTTATTTTGATTTAATAAATTTACAAAATCAGTACTTGCCATTTCAGCACTTGTTTTAGACGTACCAGTATATCCACTTATATTACTACCTGCAATTCCTGCTAAATAGTATGATTTAGTAATACTATTAGTATTGCCACTATTTCTATAATATAACCCATATGATGTACTAGCACCATTTATTTGGCCAAAATTAAATACGTTATTAAAGTATAAAAATCTTGATTGATTCTGCCCAACTATTCCAGAAGCGGTATTATTTGACGTTATTGAACCACTATTATATGTATTTATTGGATATACACTAGTATTAAGGTATGCAAATATACCACCAGCTACAGAACCACCTGTAATATTACCAGTATTATAACTATTTAAAACTACCGTTTTACTTTTTTGATTATAATTTGAAAAACCCAATATTCCACCTAAATATCCTGTAGCATATCCAGTCACTATATCACCAGAATTATAACATTTATTTATAATTATATGAGAGTCTGTACTATTCTTATATGCAATTAATCCCCCTATTGTGGAACCACCAGTTATTGCACCTGCATTATAAGAATTAATAATAACACCCGAATTAATTTTACCAACTAAACCGCTAATGTACTTAGCAGCAACCGGAGTATCCGCCGCAAAAGATATACTCCCCGTATTATATGAATTAGTCATATAAAAAGAGCCCTGAATACGTCCACAAATACCACCAGAAAAAGTATCTGCACTAGTAGTTCTAGTTATAACTATGTTTCCAGTATTGTATGAATTATAGATTTTTGTAGTAGCAGCAGTTCCATTAACATTACCTAGTATTCCAGCAGCAGTCATTCCTACATTGTTTATGATTTCTCCTTCATTATGTGATTTTTCTATTATTAATGTTGAATTATTATCTAAATATCCAGCAACTCCTGCAATATGATCTGAACCCATTGCACTTCCTGCGAAACTACTATTTCTTATATAAACTGTTCCTGTTGCTGTTGCAAGTAAGCCGCCAGCTGCATTATTATTTGTTGTTTTTGTTACATTTGCACTGCTATGGCAATTATTAATTACTCCATTATATATACTACCTATAACCCCAGCTACATTGTTGCGTCCAATTCCTGTAACATCTCCACTTGTTGTTATATTTTGAATTACTGCGTTTTGTGCTTGACCTATTAACGCATACCTTTTAGTATTACTATCATCAGTGTCATATATATACAAATTATCTACTCGGTGGTTTTGCCCATCATATGCTCCCCAAAATCTAGTAGTTGCTGCACTTGATTTGCCTATTGGAATAAATCCTTTGCCAGTTGTAAGCTCAGTTTTTATACTTTCTACTGTGCCATCTCCATTATAATCTCCATAAGTTATGGTGTCATTCGCATTTCTATAACTAGTAGTATCATTAAAGTCTAAATCCCTTGTTTGTAAAAACCATGTGTTTTCATATGTATTTCCATTATTAACTGCATTTGATAAATCCACTAAGTCTTCTATATAACTTATTTCTTTTTTGTTTACTGCTTCAATTGTTACTGTGTAGGAAAATGATTTACCTAAGTCAGCTTTTTGACTTTCTTCTATAGAATCATAATATGTTGTTATAGTGTATTCATGTGTAGTATTGACAGGTATTTCTATTACGCTTGTTACTGGTATGGTATCTAGTGGTAATGTTTCTTTAGCTACTACACTAGTATTTCCTTTATCTATTTTATAGTTTATTCCACCATAGACAAATGGATTTGTTATATCTGTTATTTTAATTATATAGTATGCTGTTTCTTCTCCTGTATTTTCAACACTAAATGTTTTTGAGTCACTCCAACCTGGTACTATATTACTTGCATTTATTTGCTTATTTCCATCTGAAAATGTTAATTCTAAATATGCTGCAGTACCTACTATAGTACTTGTACTTTCATTTCCATATATTCTTGCACTAAAAAATGCATAACTAACAAGTAAACTAATAATGAAAAGTACTATTATAGATATACTTACAAGTATTTTATTCCTTTTTGACATAAAATTCCCTACTTTCAAAATATTAGATATAATCTTTATTTTTATAACATAAGACACATAAAAAATATGTCTGATTGTCTTATCTTAGATTAATTATAACATATTTTGCCGTATATGGTAGCAAAATGTTTTAATAAATAGCAAAAATAACAATTTTTTTAGCTGGCTAATATGATTATTAAAAAAATTAAGTATTTAAAGGTCAAAGTTTTAGTATTAACAGCAAATAAAAAGTTAAGAAATAATCCTTAACTATTTAATTTTTTAATTAAACTATACCCTGGCTCATCTTCATAAGGTTTATAACCAGCGCATTGAATAATATCTAATTTTTTATACATTTCTCCAGAGAAAGTAGCATTATCTTTATCATATGAATACTCACCTAATAAATTTCTTGTAATTCCAAATAAGTTACTATTACGATTTAACCATGATTTATGCTTAATTAACATATTAAATACTTTATCTACATCATCTTTAGTTAAACTATCATTGAATCCTAAATATTTAAGTAATTTATCTAATTCTAAAAGATTAGTTATAACAAAATTAAATTTATCTTTTACATTAATATATTCTACATTATATTTAGTAGGTGTTGTATAAATTAAATCTTTAGCATTTAATTTTTCATTAAATTTAAATAACATTCCTCTTACATTAATACTAGCAAATCCTTCATAGTCTAAAAAATTACTATTAATATTTTCAGACATATTTTCTATTTTTACAGGTAATACCATTGTAAGAGTTCCTGCCATTACTTCATTTCTTTTAATTACATATTTTTTCATTATATCACCCCATGCGAAACAGTATTATACTATATTTTTATAAAAAGTCAATTAATATATAATGTTAATATTTATATTAACAAGTTTTATTATTATTAAGATAAAAGTTATTTAAATTTATACTTAATATAAGTACATCTAATAATGAGGTGATTTAATGAATTTAATGGAATTAGTTGGACTAAACACAAAATGGTATCGTTATCAAAAAAAGTTAACGCAAGAGGATTTTGCTGACTTAACAGGTTTTAAAATGGCTTATATAAGTACGATTGAAAATGGACATGCTAATTTAACATGCAAAAACATTGATTATATAGCCACATCTTTAAATATTAAGCCTATTTTATTATTTAATGAAAAAACAGCAATCGAAGCTAAAGACTTACCTAAAAGAGTTGATATGTTTTATCATAAAACTTATAAAGAAAACAAAAAAGAATTAGTAACAGTTTAACTTGTAACTAGTTCTTTTTATTTTATTTTTATAAAACAATAGCCATTTATTAAAAGCCCAATTATTAGGTATCTAGAGCTATTTAATGTCCGTTTTCTGGGCTTTTTTAATAATAATTTTTAACGTTTTCTGGACTTTTTTGCTAGCGTTTTTTAACGTTTTCTTAACTTTTTTAATATAAAAAAGAATTCTAATTGTTACTAGAATCCTCTTTTTTCGTACTTTTCTTTGATTTTTTAGATGTTTCTTTTACTTCTTCGTCATCAGTTATAACATATTCTTCTACTGTTGATATTTTACCAGTTGCTACAAGTTCATCAATTTCTTCTTTAGTAATAGTTTCTCTTTCAACTAAAGTATCAGCTAAAAGTTTAACTAAATCTTTATTATCTTTTAAAATTTTAGTAGCATTTTGATAACATTCATCCATTATTTTACGAACTTCATTATCTATTTCAAGTGCAACTGTATCACTAAAGTTTTGACTCTTATTATTATAGTCTCTTCCTAAAAAGACACTTTCTGAAGGATGTTCAAGTTGAACAGGTCCTAAATCACTCATACCATAAGTAGTTACCATTGCACGCGCTATTTTAGTGGCTTTTTTAAAGTCATCTGATGCACCAGTTGTAATTTCTCCAAAGTATAATTCTTCAGCTACTCGTCCTCCAAGAAGTCCTGTAATTTGAGCAAGTAATTGAGTTTTAGTAGCAATAGATATTTTTTCTTCTTTAGGAAGCATCATTGTATATCCACCAGCAACTCCTCTTGGAATAATAGTTATTTTATGAACTTCATCAGCATCTTTTAATTTTAATCCAATAACAGCATGTCCTGATTCATGGATAGATACTAAACGTTTTTCTTCTTCATTTATTGTACGGCTTACTTTAGCTGGTCCCATTAATACTCTATCGGTTGCTTCATCTATTTCGGCCATTCCAATTGCATTTTTATTTCTTCTAACAGCAAGAAGGGCTGCTTCGTTAAGTAAGTTTTCTAAGTCGGCACCACTAAATCCAGGTGTTCTTTTAGAAATATTTTCTAAACTAACGCTTTTTTCAAATATTTTATTTCGAGCATGAACATCTAGGATAGCTTTTCTTTCTTTTTGATCTGGTAAACTAACTGTTACTTGTCTATCAAATCTACCTGGTCTTAAAAGGGCAGGGTCTAATACATCAGGTCTATTAGTTGCGGCAATAATAATGATCCCTTCATTAGCTCCAAATCCATCCATCTCTGTAAGTAATTGGTTTAGTGTTTGCTCTCTTTCATCATGGCCTCCACCAAGACCAGTACCTCTTTGACGACCAACTGCATCTATTTCATCGATAAAGATAAGACAAGGCGCAGTTTGTTTAGCCTGTTTAAACATATCACGAACACGGCTTGCTCCAACACCAACAAATAATTCAACAAAGTCAGAACCACTTATGTAATAAAATGGAACATTAGCTTCCCCAGCAACAGCTTTAGCAAGTAGCGTTTTACCAGTTCCTGGAGGCCCTACTAAAAGGACACCTTTAGGAATTCTAGCTCCAAGTTTTTGAAATTTCTTAGGATTTTTTAAGAAGTCAATAAGTTCTGAAACTTCTTCTTTTTCTTCAACTAAACCAGCTACATCACTAAAATGAGCTTCTGCTTGTTGAGATAATTTAGCTTTACTACGACCAAAATCCATACTATTTTTATTAGTTCCACTTAATTTAACTAAAATAAATAACATAGCGCCTATTAATATAGCAGTTGGTACAACATTAACAAGTACAGCTACTAAACTACTACTTTCTGGATTAGCATTAGTATTAACTTTAATATTAGAATCATCAGTATATTTCATTACTCTTTCTAATACTGTTTCCGCAAGTGGTACATTAACCTTAAAGCTTTCTGTTTCTGCATATGTATTTAATTTACCTGTAATATAATATACTCCACTACTATTTTTAGGAGTTATTGTTATTTCTTTAACTGAACTTTTAGATAACTCACTAATAAGCATATCATAAGTAAATTCATTTACTTTGTATTTAGATAAATTATAAAACACTACAATTCCTATCATTACTATAAAAAGTAAAAAATAAGGAACCATTTGTTTAATATCATTTTTATTTTTCATTTTTTCTCTCCTTTTTAATATACTTAATTATTATATCATAATCTTCATTTATTTGTTTATCAAATTTGCTTTTTTTAACGCCAGGAATCCACAATATTTTACCCTTATCATCAGTTACGATTGGATAAATATCTCTAATATGTTTAGGCATTTTAGCTTCACTTAATATTTCCCCAACTTTTTTAGTGCCATTTTTAAGCTCAATTTTATCTTGAACTTTTCTATTTCTAACATGAAGTGGCAATTTAATATCCGCACTATTTAGTCTTATTAAGTAATTACTTTTAATAATATCAGTATTATCTACTTTTAATAAAGACCAATTATCTTTAATTATTTCATTATCAAAAATTAAATCATAATCTTCTTTAATAGTATTTTCTACAAATTCAATAATATTATAATATTTTCTAACAATTAAATTATTAGGTAAATTAATAAAACTATTTTTCTTATCATTATCAATTAAATCAAATATTAAATCTAAATGAGTATCATTAATTCTATTAATATCTTTTTCATAAATATTAAAAAGCACTTTCTTTAATAATTCTTTTCTAAGTAGTAAAGGATAAAGATTAAACTCATTTAAATCTAAATGATTATTTATATATAATTTACTATATAAATTATTAGTTTCATTATCTAAATAATCACTATATTCATTAATAAGATGGCTAAATTTTATAAATTTTTTATGTATATCAGGATTTATTTCTTTTAATATTGGTAATATTTCATTACGATATTTATTTCGAGTATAAATATTTTCTAAGTTGGTTGCATCTATTGCATAGGGAATATTATTTTCTTTTACATATTTTAAAATATCATCTTTATTTATTAAAATAAGAGGTCTAATTATTTCATAATCATTTATTTTAGTTCTTATATTAAAACCAGCATATCCTTTAAAAGAAGCACCTCTTGATAATCTCATAAGAACCGTTTCAACTAAATCATCACCATGATGAGCCGTAAATAAGTATTTAGTCTGATATTTTTTTACTAATTCAGCAAAAAAATCATATCTAAATTTACGATAAAATTCTTCTCTATTGCCCTTTACTTCTTCAGTTAAAACTTTTCCTTCAAAGGAAAGATTATTATCCTCACAATACTTTTTTAAATCATTATATTCTTTATCAGATTCTTTGCGATATTTATGATTAACATGGGCTACTATTACATTTATATTTAATTTTTTTAAAATGTCTAACAAGCACATAGAATCAGGGCCATAAGAACATGCTAAAACAACATTATCATCTTCATAAATATTTAAGGATTTAATATATTTAATTACATCTTCCATAAACCCTTCCTTTCAATACCATATATTACTCTAATATCAGTTTTTAAGCAAGAAAAAAGAGTTTAAACTCTTAAGATATTTTCATAGGTGAATTCCAAGTTAGATATCTTTCATACATTTTTTGTAATTCCATGATATCTTGACTAAATTCATACTTAATAAATGTAGGTTTATTATTTAAAATATCGATTAAATATTTTAAATATTTAGCATTTTCTTTAGTAACATTTAATTTAACACAATCAATTAAAGATTTTAGTTCACTTAACGTATAATTACCAGTACATTTAATATATAAACAAATAAGTTCTAAATCACTAAGATCAATTAAAGTTTTAACTAATTCTTCTCTGGTTAATTCAGTAAAATGAATATCATTTTCTAATCCTTTTTTAAGTAATAATAAATTATCTATCATTTAAACCACCCTATTTCATATTAAATTTACTTTTATTTTGATTTAATAGCATATTATATTTAATATGTAAATTACTAATTTCTAAAGCAATATCTGAACGTACAGCATCAAAATAATGTGAAGTTCTAAGTACTTTAATTAACACTTCAATTTCATGTAGATTTTCATAAGTAGATTCGTTAATAATTTTATTTAGCATTATTCGGTAATCTTCTACTGTAAAACCATTTAAAGCAGCAACCATTAATATTAATTCTTTAACATTACAATCATCTGCTAAACTTTGTCCTCTGTTATAAGTATCTTTTTTCTTTAATAAACTAGTTTTTAATTTTTTTAAACTTTCTAACATACTTTCACCCCCCTAATATATTTATACATTAAATCTAAAATAGCAAATATCGCCATCTTGCATAATGTAATCTTTACCTTCTAAACGCATTTTACCTTTTTCTTTAACTTTAATTTCTGAGCCATATTCTTTTAAATCTTCAAATGACATAACTTCGGCTTTAATAAAACCTTTTTGAAAGTCACTATGTATTATACCAGCACATTCTGGAGCCTTCATTCCTTTTTTAAAAGTCCATGCTCTGCATTCATCTTTACCTGAAGTAAAGAAAGTTTCTAAACCAAGTAAATTATAAGTAGCAAAAATTAATTTATCTAAACCACTATTTTGAATACCCATCTCTTTTAAGAATAATTCTTTATCTGAATCTTCCATTTCAGATAGTTCACTTTCCATCTTAGCGCAAACTACTACCACTGTTGCATTTTCTTTACTTGCATATTCGGCTACTTTATCAGTATAGACATTATGACCTACTATTGCATCATCTTCATTAACATTAGCCATATAAATAATTGGTTTTAAAGTTATTAAACAAAATGGTTTTAACACTAAAAGTTCATCTTTATCAAATTCTAATCTTCGAAGTGGTGTATTTTTTAAAAGCGCATCTTCACATTTTTTTAAAGTATTTATTTCTAAAAGTTCATTTTTATCTTTTGTCATTGAAGCTTTTTTACCAATTTTATTAATACGATTTTGAATTTGTTCTAAATCACTCATAATTAGTTCAGTATTAATAATTTCAATATCACGAATTGGGTCAATACTTCCTTCAACATGAATAATATCAGTCTCTTCAAAACATCTAACTACTTCAACAATAGCATCTACTTCTCTAATATGGCTTAAAAACTTATTACCAAGTCCTTCTCCATTAGAAGCCCCTTTAACAAGTCCAGCAATATCAGTAAACTCATAAGTAGTATATATTGTTCTTTCTGGCAAATATAAATTAGATAAATAATCTAATCTAGTATCTGGCACAGTTACAACTCCAACATTAGGATCAATTGTAGCAAAAGGATAATTAGCTGCTAAGATATTTTTCTTAGTTATCGCATTAAATAATGTACTTTTTCCTACATTAGGAAGACCAACTATACCTGCTTTTAGCATAATATCACGCTCTTTCGAGACATAGTATAGCAAAAAAAAGACTTATTTTAAAGTCCTTTTTGTTTCATTTTGCATACTATTTAAACTATTAAATCTATCTATTATTCTATGATAATTATCATCAGATATTTTATTTACTAAATAAGCATATTTAATATATGGAAGAATTTGCGCTAGAATAACTAAATCACCTTCTAAAATCGCCTTTATCATAATATTATAATTATCTATTCCTAAATCTTCTTCACTTAAATAGCCATATTTTCTAAATATCGTATATACTTCATTAGCCTTATGTTTTCTTAAATAGTCGATTTTTTCTAAAGTTTCGTGAGTCTTTTCATTAGACCCTAAACTTTTTATTTCTGCTTCATATTTTTCATAAGTAAGCATATTTACTTTCATTTTTAAAAGTTTGGCAACTACTTCGTTTTTCGCTTCTTCGGTAAACTTTTTCATTTTAAGTCCTTTCTTTTAATAAAGTATAAATTTTATTATTCTCTTTAATATATTTATAATATTGAGGTAACATAATGTTTTTATCTATTTTTTTAAGTTCTTTTAATCCAATTGGGCTTTCAAATTTATGAAAACTTTTAATATGTAAAGCATAAGCAAGTTTAGCATTACTAAAGTAGTCTCTAATATTTGCTTCCTTAGGATTAGTCTTTTCAATTATCTCATCTATTGTACCTTTTAAAACTTTATCAATTATAATATAACCAATTATCTTTTTATCTACTTTAGCAGAATAAATATAAATCTTTTTATTTAAATTATTTTCCCCAATTGAGCTTTTTCGATATTCATACTTTTTACGACCACTAAATATTTCATTGGCATATTTAGTTTGAATTGACATTAAAACAAGATTATTCATGATTCTTACTTGCAAGTATCTCTTTCTTTACTTCTTCTAAATCAGGTTTTACTCCTCTTTGATAAAGTACCTGAATAATATCCATACCAGGGCCACGATTACCTTCTATTATAACTGGACCATCATCAGTAATACCAACATCCCATCCAACAATATTTACATTATCATTAACTTTAGCGGCTTCACATGTCATTTTAACAATTTCTTCCCAATAAGGAATTTTAAAACCATCAACTTTAACATGAGTCATTAGAGTTTCATCACTTTCATTATTAGCTTTATCAATAGTTTTACCTTCTAAGCATCCTTTTTCAATATTAACTTTAACACCTACTCCGCCTTGATGAAAATTATCTACAATTGATTTACCTGAACCAATACGAGCTACGGCAAATAAAACTTTAGCTTTACCATTAAGACAGTATGTTACGACTCTAACTGTATTTAAACTTTTAGGATTAAGTTTAGACCATTCTTTATTTTGAATTACTAATTCTTCTAAAAAACAATTATCTTCTTTTAATTTTTCATAAAATTCTTTAATATTTTTAATATCTTTAGTATCTATTTTTTCAACATTAGCCCCACCTAATCCATTAATAGGTTTACGTACTACAGCTTCATGATTTTTAATAAATGCCTCTACTTTTTCAAAACCATCTTCATAAGTTATGCACTTTCTTTTAACAAATTTTTTAAAGTTTTTATGAAAATTTACTTTATTTGAGAAAAATGGAGCATAATCCCAGTGGGCTGCTAATTTATAAAAATCATGTTGATACCCAATAGTAGCATAATTTTTTCTTTCCTTCCAAGATTTATCATAAAATTTATAATTTAAATAATCTTGAAGACCACTTTTACAAACAAGACAAGATAATCCAGTATCAACAAACATTAAAAATGGACTTTTATGATTTTTCTTAGATAAATTTTTTAACTGATTATAATAATTTTTATAATTACCTCTCATAGCAAATTTTAATAGTCCCATAATTATCACTCATTTCATTATAATTATTATAAACCAATTTTAATTATTAATAAAGAAAAAGACCATAGTTGATCTAGTTTATAATAAAAAGTTCTAGAATTTCTAGAACTTAAATACTTTTATAGTTTTCTTTTCTTTATTGTAATTACTATTTTTAATTTACAAATTATTTTTTAACTTTTTTAAAATTTAATCTTTTTAAGAATAGAAAAATTGACATAAGTTATAAATATGTGCTAGTATATAAATTGAAAGAGATGAGAATTAGATCCTCATCACCTTTCGGTGAGTTTGGCGCTATTCTTTATGAATAGCGTTTTTAGTTACATATCTAAGTAGTATTATTACATAAAGTAATAACCTATCTATAATAAGTAAAAGAATAAAAATGAATATACATAGAATTAATTCTACAATAGACATAAGTATTCCTCCTCTCATGATTACCAAAACCCCCTGAAGAGAGTATGTTTATCCGAAAGGCAAAAAATCTAATATCTCATCTCAAGTGTATTATTATAAAATTATATAATAAAAAAGTCAATATAAAAATTAAAGCAATCCTGTATTAATACTAGGATTGCTTGCAAATTTTAAATATTTGAAATTATTAATTTTGCATAAAAAAACTATTTGATTTATTTACCAAATAGTTTATTTTTTTATTAACAAATTATTATCATTAATACTACAATTACAACAAACATAATTAGTAAGTATTTCCAAATATATTTCATCCATTCTTTATAAGAAATTCCTAAATAAGATAAACCTATTAATAGAATTGCTGAAGATGGAGCAAACATACTTGCAAGTCCAAATGTTGATTGTAACATAAATGCTAATTGACCAAAATAATCTGGATGAGCATTTGCTAAGTATAAACCAACTAGACTAACTGTATATTGATATTCAGCTGTAAATAATGAAGTAAATACACCAGCAATAGGACTTATAGCTAAAACTACTTTTTCACTAGCTTTACCAAATAATCCCATGAACCAATCTACCATAGTAGGTATTACTGGGAACATTACAGCGAATTCTAATACTAAATAAGCAATTAGTAATAAAACAACTAATTTACCAACCTTTTTAAATCCTTCACCAAATGATTCAAATACTTCTTCCATTGTCATTTTATCAATCCATTTAATAAATAGAATTGCAACTAACATAACAATTTGAACTCCGAAGATATCCCATTGTCCGAAAGCACTTACATTACCTAAAATATAAGCAAAGATAGTTGATCCAAATACTTCTGCTTTAGTAATACTTTCAAGTGCTTTAGTTGGCCATTCTGCTTTTAATAATTCTAACCAAGGGAAGTATGCTAAAAGTGTTATAACTAATGCTAGTCCAAATACAACTGCAATAGCCCATGCTTTACTTCTACTTTCTTTATTAGTTGTAGTAGTTTCAAATAAGTCTGGCATAACTTCATTTTTTCTATCTTTACGCATTTTTCTAATATGTAAAACTGTAAAGACACTAAATGCAACATAACTTAAGCCAAACATTACAAGTCTTGCCCATAATAATGTACTATAAGTTAATTCATAGTATTGACTAAAATAGTTAACACTCATTCCAACAATTTTAGCACTATAAACTGAGCCTAAAACTCCAACTAAAATTGCGCCAAAAGTAGTTACAAATCCAGTAATTTTATCAAGTTTCATTTTATTCATAATTGTAATAATAAATGGAACTACTGATAAAACTACAAAGTATTCACTAGTAACAGCTGAAATAGCAGCAATTAAGAATGATACAACTAAGGTAAATAATATTTCCTTTCCATTAAATTTTTTAGCAATAGAATTAGTTAAATTTTGGTATCCTTTGCATCTTGATAATACTTGATAGAATGCTCCAAGTACAAATAAGAATGTAACAAGAACAGTAAAATAATATAAACCAAGTAATCCATATGTAAAGAAATCAAATATTCCTATACGAGTAATTTCAGTAACATTTAATTCTGTACCTTGAAACATACCTTGAGGGATAACCCAAGTTAATAATACAGTTATTAAAACCATAATACCTGCTAATTTAACTAAACTATGCTTACCTTCTTTTTTCATAATAACCTCCTCTATTTACATTATAACATAATTTTATAATTTCAATAGTGTTTTTGCTGAATTTAAAGAAAAAAGAGGCTCTTAACCTCTTGATTTCATTGTTGGGAATAAAATTACATCTCGAATACTAGCGCTTTCAGTAAAAAACATTACCATTCGATCAATTCCATATCCAATACCGCCAGCAGGTGGCATACCATATTCTAAAGCTTCAATAAAGTCCATATCTATATCATTAGCTTCATCATTGCCTAATTCTCTTTCTTTTAATTGTTCTTCAAATCTTGCAAGTTGATCAATTGGGTCATTTAATTCGGTATAAGCATTAGCAAATTCCTTACCACCAATAAATAATTCAAATCTTTGAGTAAATCTTTCATCATTAGGATCTTTCTTAGTTAAAGGTGATATTTCCACTGGATGACCATAAAGGAAAGTTGGATTTATTAAAGTTTCTTCAACATATTTTTCAAAGAATAGATTAATTATATGACCAATAGTTTTTTGATGTTCTTCAACTACTATATCATGCTCTTTAGCAAGTTTTAAGGCTTCATCCAAAGTCATTTCTTTTTTAAAATCAATGCCTGTCTCTTTCTTAATACTATCAACCATGCTAATTCTTTCCCATTTATTAACAATATTTATTTCATGACCATTCCAATTAAAAGTATCTTTATTAAATACTTCTTTAGCAATTGTTTTAAACATATTTTCGGTCATTTCCATCATACCTTCTAAATCAGAATAAGCAAGATATGCTTCCATTAAAGTAAATTCTGGATTATGCATTGGATCCATTCCTTCATTTCTAAAGGTGCGTCCTATCTCATATACTGCTTCTAAACCTCCTACAAGTAATCTTTTTAAAGGAAGTTCTAAAGCAATTCTTAAATACATATCCATATCTTGAGTATTATGATGAGTTATAAATGGTCTTGCTGCTGCTCCTGTTAAAAGGGTATTTAAAATAGGTGTTTCAACTTCTGTAAAACCACGATTATCCATAAACTTTTGAATACATCTAATAATTTTAGGTCTTGTTAAAGCTACATTTTTAGATTCTTCATTCATAATTAAATCTACATATCTACGACGTAATCTTTCTTCAATATCTGTAAGTCCATGAAATTTTTCTGGAAGTGGTTTTAACGCCTTAACTAAATGAGTATATTCTAAACATTTTAAAGTTACTTCTCCAGTCATAGTTTTCATAACTTTACCAGTAACGCCAACAATATCTCCAATATCAGCAGTTTTAAATAAAGTATAGGCTTCTTCTCCAATATCATTTATTGAAATATAAACTTGTATTTTTCCAGTTTTATCTTGAATACTAAAAAATGATGCTTTACCCATTTTACGAATAAACATTATTCTACCAGCAACTTTATAAATATCATTAATATGTTCAAATTCATCATGTTCTACATCTTGATATTTTTCTTTTATTTCTTGGGCAAAACCACTACGCTCATATCTTTCTCCAAATGGATCTATCCCCATAGTTTTAAGGTTTTCCGCTTTTTCTCTTCTAACTAATTCTTGATCAGTAAATTCACGCATAAAAATTCACTTCTTTCTTGATTTTAGTATACTTAATTACACCAAAAAAAGCAACTAGAATTGCTTTTTATAACTCTTATCTTGCATTTTATTATTAAGTTCAAATAAATGATCTTCTAAATTTATTGGCTCAGTATTTAAAGTATCAAATCTTTCTAAATTTTCAATATTAGTAATTGCGATTAATTCTCTTTCTTTATTGTATTCATATAAATATATTTCACGAGCTAGTTTATTTATTTCTAAATAAGCGTAACAATCTTCATTATTTAAAAATTCTATTTTTTTAACATTGTTTGAATAAATAATAATATTAATTTGTTCATATTTTTGATAATTAAGATATAACTTTAATACTTTAATATTATGATATAATTTATCTTCATATGTCATAGATTACCTCTTTATTTGTTTACCACAGTAAGTATCTTCTTTTTCTCTTAAACATCTAATTTCATTAGCATAATCAGCACTAGCAATAATACGCATCATTACTGGAACAATATCACTATTATCTATTTTACTATCAGGTTTAGTTCCTTCTTTTATATTATTGTTATAATAATCATTATCACTCATTCCTTGATAATTAACTGGTCCATAATAATAACATTTACGATATTTATCAAAAGTATAAACAAGGCATTTATCTCTAAATGAACCAAGATATTCTAATCTTTCCTTTTTAATAAAATCCATTTTTACTCTAGGTGTTGTTTCAGTTAAACTATCATATTCAACTAATGTTGCCTTATTTTCACCAAAATATAATACTGCAATATTGGAACTATTACTAAATTTTGTTTGATATGATCTATCAGAAAATCTTTTACTTTTACCTATTGGAATATAATTATAAAACTTTAAATAAGAAATAATAGTCTTAGAAATATCTTCATCTAATGGATTATCATATGTTCTAAAGTATTCTTGCATAAAATATTTATATGTCATTTTATAAACTCCTTCCTTTATATTCACTATTAGCTTTTAATATATCTATTTGCATTTTTAAGTTTACTAACTTTTTAAAATCACTATCATTTTGATTTAAAGAGTAAAATCTATCAGGTTCTACATCTTTAGGAATAATTAGTTCACGATATTCATTTATATCAATTTTATTTGCTGTATTATAGTTAAAAAAGGCTACTGTATTAAAACTATTATATGTTTGCATATACATTTTACCAATACTTGTATAAATATAATCTGTTCTTTCTTTATCAGTAAAATTAGTTATAGCGTCTTCTTCAATTAAAGAAATGGTACTATCATTATAATTATAAGATAAATAGGCTATATGGGTATTGGTATTAATAACTTTAATAATTACTTCATTACGATATATTAATACTTCCCCAAATTTTAAATAATTAAAATAAGCCAAATATTTAATAAGTGGTCTTATTTCTTCTTCAGATAATTTAAAATGATATCTATCAATTAAAAAATAAATAATTCTTTCAATCTCAGCATATTTATTATGCACTACTTTACTTTTATCCATAAAACCACCACTAGTGAACTATTATAATTATTTATTTTAACTAGTCAAGAAAAATAACATATATAATCTACTTTTTCATATATTTAATAGAGGTATATTATGAATGGTGTATATTTTCCAAGTAGTGCTTATCCTGAAGATGAAAACATGAATAATGATAAGCAAACTGAAATAAAAAATAATTATAATTTTGATAATATTTTAAAGAATAATATTAAAAAGAAAGTAACTATTTATCTAGAAAATAAATCTTTAGAAGGTATTTTAGAAGATTATAAAGATAACTTATTAATTATAAGTAATCCTACTACTGATAAATGGATAGTTATTAAAAACGAAAATATTAATTATCTTGAATTTGAAGAAAAAATAGACATTTAAAAACCTAAACTTTATTTAGGATTTTTTCATACATTAATAAATTAGGTAGTTCTTTTTCTAAAGTTGTTTCATTGCCATGACCTGGATAAATAATAGTATCTTTATTTAATTTAGTTATTTTACTTAAACTGTTTTTCATATCTTTAGGATTGGAACCTGGTAAATCAATTCTTCCAATTGATCCTTCAAAGATAAAATCTCCGCAAAATAATTTATTTTCAAATAAAATACTTATTAAATCTTCTTTATGTCCAGGTGTTTTTATCATTTGAAAATTAAAATTATCTATCGTATTATTTCCTTCTTTAAGATTGTTAATATCGTATACTTTTATATTATATTTATTAACTAAGCTATCCATTGCACCTATATGATCAAAGTGATAGTGTGTAATAATTATTCCAACTACTTCACCTTCAATCGCACTATCAATTTTATCAAAGTCATCTCCTGGATCAATTATAAGAGTTTTATTATCTTGCACTAAAATATAACAATTACATTTTAAATAACCAACTTCAATTTTCTTTATTTTCATATTTCATCTTTGTTATTATATCACTTTTAATTTATTTTTGATATAATTATAATAGGTGATTATAATATGAATCCAGTTTTAACAGTTTTATTAACAATTGTAGCACTTATAGGTATTATCGGAATTATTTATATAATTGTTTATAATAATTTACAATCCAATAAAATAAAAATTAATGAAGCGGAAGGTATAATTGATGAACTTTTAAGAAAAAAATATGATTTATTAAACTTAATGAAAAACTTAATTATTGATGAAGCTAAACTTCCAGAAAAAACTTTTAATGATTATAAACTTAAAGGACTTAATATATCTAGTTTCGATTTTGAAAGAAAACTTACTGAATATAATAATTTAATAGATAAAATAAAATTAGATTATGAGGATTTAGATAAAGACACTAGATTTAAAAAGTATTATAATGAACTATACGACCTTAATGAAAAATTAGAAGCAGCTAAATCTTTCTATAATAAATATACTAGTATTATAAATAAGATAATTAGAAAGTTTCCTTCCAATATTATTGCTTTTATTCACCATATTAAACCACAAGCATTCTTTGATGGTAAAGATATGTTTGATGACGATATAAAAGACTTTAAACTATAAAAAGGCTTAAATAAAGCCTTTTTATAGTTTAAATAAATATATAGTGGTAATAAAAATAGACATCTAGCCTTATAACATAAGTTATAAGACTAAATGTCACCCTCTTTAGGTAGACATTCAGCATATGCAAACTGAATTGTTTCCTTTTTTATTTTATGCAAGTTTCACTTGCATATTCATTATATCAAAAGTATTGTAATAAATCAACTTATAATTGCCAATTAATTGGTTCAAGTCCATTTTTTTCAAGAAATTGATTAGTTTTTGAAAATGGATGGCTACCAAAAAATCCATATCTAGCACTAAAAGGTGATGGATGAGGTGATGTTAAAACTAAATGCTTAGGATTAGTTATAAACACTGCTTTACTTTTAGCAAAATTACCCCATAATATAAATACAACTGGTTCTTCTTTTTCATTTAATAATTTAATTATATAATCAGTAAGTCTATTCCAGCCTAGTTTTTGATGACTATTAGGTTGGTCTTTAACAACTGTAAGCGATGAGTTTAAAAGAAGAACGCCTTCTTCTGCCCATTTAGTTAAATCTCCACAGTTTGGCTCTTCAATGCCCAAATCATCATATATTTCTTTATAAATATTTTGCAAACTTGGTGGAAGTTTAATACCTTTTTGTACGGAAAAAGATAGTCCGTGGGCTTCTCCTTCTCCATGATAAGGGTCTTGACCTACAATAACAACTTTAACATTTTCATATGGTGTAAGTTTTAAAGCATTAAAGATATTTTCTTTTAAAGGGTAAATAGTTCTAGTTGTATATTCATCTTCAATAATCTGCCAAAACTTTGCAAAACCAGGACTATTCCATATTAATTTTAATTTATCATCCCATGAATTACCTATCATTTTTTCATCCTTCTTTCTTTTTGTAATCTAAAGCAGCCTTGATATGCAAATAAAGTGCATATTCCAGTAAATATGAAGGCAATTATGAAATTATATTGAAGGCCATAAATTAAACAATATCCACATGTTATAGTACCAACTGCTTTACAAAAATATCCTATCATATTACAAAGGTTTGAAAAGGCTAATTGCTCTTCACATTCAAAACGATTTATATATGGTGCATCAATGATATTAGCATAAATAGACGATGTTAATATAGTAAAAGCAAGTCCTAGTAAAATGGTATATTTATTAGGAAAAATAGCTGGTATTAAATAAAATATTAATCTACCAATATATTTAATAGAAATATTTATATAATTATTTTTACATGTTAGTTTATAAAGTATTAAAATTGCTAAACTAACGGATATTATACAAAAGGCTAACTTTGCAAAAGCTGCCGTAGTAGGAGTAAAACCTATTTCTTTAGTTAAAATAGTCATTAAAATACCAAGTAAAGTATAATAAGAAATATCATTAAAAACAATAAAATGTAAGTAATTAAGAGCAATTTTATCACCATTTAATTTTTTAATTACGCTAAATAAAAGGTTAGTATTTACTTTTTCTTCTTTCTTTTTATCGTACTTTTTTAAATCTGTTCTAATTAAAATAATAGCTGCAATTAAAATAGAAATTGCTCCTATTAAAGCATAAGTATTGTAAGTAATATTTAAATTAGATAGGCTTTTTCCTAACAGAAGCCCAGATATAATGGCTGCAATATAATAAGATATTTCATATATAAGTTTTCTTTTAGCGTATAGTTTATCATCTTTATTAATTTTAGAAATAAGCGGATACATTGAAGCACATATTTCAACATCAATTGCGTATTCATACATGACTAAAAATTTAATTAAAATATTAAGGTTTGATTTATACAAAATAAATAATAAAGATAAGATAATTGCTTTAAGGGCCATTAAAATCACTATAAAGTTTTTAAGTTTCTTTTGCGTAATAAGGTTAGTACTTAGAAAAATAATAGAAACTGTTATAAGAGAAGCCAAACTTAAAACTGTACTAATAGTATTTACACTTAAACTATTATCTGATAACCATAATTCTAAAAAGTTATAGAAAATACCATCAGCAAAGGCTAAAAATACATTAACTAATAATAATCTTTTAATATCTTTATTCATATCTAATACATTACCTTATTTTGAATAGCCCAAGGAATAAAATGGTCTTTAATTGCTGATGCTAACTGACTATCATCATCACCTAAACTATACCAAACATATTCTACTATTTCATCGTTAGGAACAAGTTCAACATCAACATCCTTTAAAGCTCTCATCATATGCATTTCAATAGTTAGACTTGGATCTGATAAAGCAGGCTCTCTAAAGTTAAGAATTTCAACAAGTTCATCTTCCTTAATATCAAAGCCATTACCTATTTCTTCCTTGCATTCTCTTATTGCTGCTTCTTTAAAAGTTTCACCTTTTTCAACGCCACCACCAACTAAAGTGTATCTTCCTTTTTTAGCGCTTCTTTGGGACATACTTACAAGAAGTTTTCCATCTCTTACAAAAGCTGTTCCTACAACATATATTAAATTTTCCATATTTACCTCACTTATGATATGTTTCATTATTTATTATTTTAAAGCCCCTGTATATTTGCTCTAGTAAAATTCCTCTAAATAAACCATGAGGAAAAGTTAAATTACTAAATGATAATTTATAATCCATTTTATTTAAAACTTCATCGCTAAGGCCATTTGAACCACCTATAATAAAGTCAATATTAGCATAATTCATTAAATTTTTGGCTATAAAAGAAGCAAAATCAGGTGATGACATCATAGATCCCTTAATAAATAGTGCTACTTTATAACTTTTATTATTTAATTTAGCTAAAATTTTCTCTCCTTCTTCTTTAGGATTAGAATCAGGTACTTCAATTATTTCTAATTTATGAAATTTATTTATTCTTTTTAAATAATCATTAATCATTTCATTTAAGTACTCTTCTTTAATTTTACCGGCACAGATAATTCTTATCATACTTCAACCTCTTTTGTTTTTTCATATTGTTTAGCTGCTTCATAGTTAGTAAATTCAATATTATGATCAATTAGCTCATTTTTTAAGGTTTCTAAAGCAAGTTCGGGAGTATTATTTTCTTCACTTAGATGGGCAAGAATTATCTTTTTAGTGTCTTTACCAATAAGTTTACTTAAATAAAATGCTGATGATTCGTTAGATAAATGTCCAACATCACTTGCTACTCTTGCCTTTAACCATTTAGGATATCTACCATTTAGAAGCATTTCTAAATTATGATTACTTTCCATAATATATAAATTTTTATTTTGTAATTTACTAAAATACTTTTGATTTAAATAACCAGTATCTGTAATTTGAACTAGACTAGATGATCCTTCTGTTATTATATAACCTCTACTATCAGATGCATCATGACTAGTTTTAATATTTTCAATTAATACTTCACCAATTACTAAATTATCTTTTAAAAACATAATATTATTATAGTCATTTAAAAACTCTAAATCATTATACATTATTTCAGATAAAATTATAGTTGGATTATATTTTTTAACAATTACATTTAAAGCTGATGTATGATCTTTATGCGTATGTGATAATAAAATATAATTAATATCTTTTAAACTTAAATTGTTCTCTTTTAATTTTTCATTGATATTTTTAGCAGTAGTGCCTGCATCAATTAAAAAGTTAGCGGTCTTAGTTCGGATTAAGGTACAATTTCCTTTTGAACCGCTACATAATACGCTAACTAACATTTAAATGCCGAACAAGGATTAATATAGTTACCACTTTGATTAACTATAGCAAAGTGTAAGTGTGTTCCAGTTGATGAACCGCTTGAGCCCATTGTACCTACTTGCTGACCACGTTTAACTGTCTCACCTAATTTAACTTTAACATCCTGTCTAATATGAGCATAAATAAATCTATATCCATTATATTCAATTGTGACATGATTTCCCCAGTAATTACCACAGCTATTACCATAATAACCAGTATTACCACATTCTTTAACTACTTCAACAACAGTTCCATCAGTTGAAGAGTAAATTGGTGACCCAAATCCACAACCAGAAATATCTATACCATTATGGTGTTTACCCCAACGCCAACCAAATCTACTAGTAATAATATATGGTTTAATTGTTGGCCATAACCATTCATCACCAATAATAACTGGTGTATAATTATAATTTGGATCAACATAGGCTTTAGATCCTTTAGCTACTATTTTATTTACTGTTGGTGTTATTTCTTCTGATTTACTAATAACTAACTGATTAATATCACCATTTTTAAACTGAATTCTCTCTGTTACTTTATCAATACCATTAACACCTTCTTGAATTACTTTAGATTGACCACTATATAAAGAACTATCTGTTTTATATTCAGTTTCATACTTATTAGTGATTTTTTCTACTTTTTCAATTTCATGAACAATAGTTACAACTGGTGCAATAAGCCCAATAGATACTTCTTGTCCTTTACTTAAAAGAATATCTTTATCTGGAATATTAGGGTTAGCTACTAAAAACTCTTCAATACTTAAATTGTTTTTCTCAATAATATCATTAATATTATCTCCTTCTCTAACAATATAAGATTTTTGTTTTTCAGTTGTTCCAAATAATAAGTATTTACTTAAATCTTCTGAAGATGTAAAAATATTCTCTTTTACACTAATTAAAGCCTTTTTAGTAGTTATATCTTCTTCCCAATAAATAGATTCGATATGTTCTCCTTCATCTTTAATTTCCACTTGAGTATTATTTTTATAAGCATCTAATTGCTCTGCCCCTACAAAAGCAGCAATGGCATTATAAAACGCTTCATCAAAATATTCTTTATTTAAAGTATAAATATATAGAGGCTTCTTTTCTTCATCTTGATATTTAATAGTTACAACATATCCTTCAATTGTAAAAGGCTCAGTTTGTTCAATAAGATTGTATACTTCTTCAGCACTTTTAACATTATTTTTATATGTAGAAACTTTTTCAATATTTAATCCATTAGGAGGATATACTTTTGATATCTTATACTTATTTTTAATTTCATTTTGTTTTTCATCAATGATATTTAATAGTTCTTCTTCAGATTCAATATAACCAATAGTTTTACCATTTAAATATACTTTGTAAACTTCAATAGGAGACGCTAAAGAAGGTACTGCCATACTTAAATATAATATTACAGTGCCTAAAACTATGGTTATAACTAAAGCTATTAAATTATTTTTCTTTTTCATTTAATCACTTCTTTTTATTTTATTTTTCTTTTTTAATATAATTTCTAAAATTACTCATATTCTTTTCAAATAAGAGTTCAATAGTGCCTGTTCCACCACTACGATGTTTACCTATAATAAGTTCAGTTACAGAAACATCGGTATTTTCCGTATTATTTCGATTATAATAATCATCACGATAAAGGAAGGCTACAATATCAGCATCTTGCTCAATTGAACCTGATTCTCTTAAATCGGACATAATTGGTCTTTTATTTTCACGAAGTTCAACGCTACGAGATAGCTGAGCAAGGGCGATAACTGGTACTTGTAATTCCATAGCCATTGTCTTTAAAGATCTTGATATTTCGGATACTTCTTGTTGACGGTTTCCTTCATATCTACTACTACCATTAATAAGCTGTAAGTAGTCGATAACAATCATAGCTAAACCTTCTCCTTGAGTTGCTAGTCTACGACATTTAGCTCTAATTTCAGATATTGTCATCCCACTAGAATCTTCAATATAAAGGTTAGTTTCACCTAGTTCACTCATTGCTTCATTCACTTTTTTCCAGTCATTATGTTCTAATCGACCAGTTTTAAGTTTATTAAGTTCAATTCCACCTGATGCTGCTATCATACGCATTGCAAGTTGTTCAGCGCTCATCTCCATATTAAAGATAGCAACTGCTTTTTTAGTAGATTTAGCCGCATTAATAGCTAGGTTTAAACCAAATGCTGTTTTACCCATTGCAGGACGAGCTGCTAAGATAATAAGTTCTCTTTCATGAAAACCACTAGTTAATTTATCTAAATCATAAAAACCTGATGGAATTCCCGTAATATCAGCACCATTTTTAGCTAAGCGTTCAAGTTCATTTTGTGTACTTCTAATTACTTCCCCAATAGATTTAAATTCACCTGCTTTACGTGCTTTAGTAACACTAAAAATCTTCTTTTCAGCATCATCAATTAAATCATTGGTATCTTCTTCTTCATTATATGCATCTGCGCTTATTTCATTAGTTGTATTAATAAGTTTTCTTCTTAAGGCTTTATCTCTAATAATATCAATATAATAATCAATATTAGCAGCAGATACTACTGAATCAATTACATCACTTAAATATTCAATTCCACCAATACTATTAATACTACCTTTTTTCTCAATTTCATTTTTAACAGTAGCGGAATCTAATGGAATTTTATTTTGATGTAAAGAATTTATGGCTTCAAAAATTCTTCTATTTGCTTCACTAAAAAACATATCTGGTGCAAGTTCTTCACAGATTTTATCTAAAGCATAAGTAGTTAAAAAGGCTGAGCCAAGGGCATTTGTTTCAGCATCTAAGTTTTGAGGCATTTTTCTTTCCGCCATATTATCCCTCTTTTACATTAATTTTTAATTTAGCAATAACGCTTTTATGTAAATTAATATTTACAATATGCACGCCTAAAGTATCAATAGAACTTTCTATTTTAATCTTTTTCTTATCAATATCTAAATTCTTTTTTGAAAGTTCATCTGCAATTTGCTTAGATGATATACTACCAAATACTTTGCCTTCTTTTCCAGTTTTAACTTTAAATGTAAGTTCAAGTTTTTCTAGTTTTTCTTTTATTTTCTCGCACTCTTCAATTAAAGCCTTTTCATTATCATTTCTAATTTTTATTTCACTATCTAAAATATTTTTACTACCAGCAGTATATTTAACAGCTAAACCATTCTTAATTAAATAGTTTTGAGCATATCCATCACTTACTTCAATAATATCATCTTTCTTACCTTGCTTTTTAACATCTTTTAGTAATATTACTTTCATAAGGATTCCTCCCATCTAAGTCATAAGTATTATATCAAAAATAAATAAAAAAAGATACTTTAAAGTATCCTTATTTAACAAATGGTATTAAAGCCATAAAACGCGCTCTTTTAACTTGTTTAGCAATATATCTTTGATGTTTAGCACATGCTCCTGTCATTCTTCTTGGCATAATTTTGCCTTTATCATTAATATATTTACT
>CACZQI010000002.1 GCA_902783345.1 uncultured Erysipelotrichaceae bacterium | reverse complement strand
TAAGTTAATTATACTGCAAGTACATATGTTCGTCTATAGATAAGATTAATTTTTTTCAAAAAACGCACTTTCCTTATAAACAAAAAAGACAAATTTTAATTTCCATTTGTCTAATTTAAACCACTATTTAGCAGTTTCAATAATTGCATCAATTTTATTTACAACATCAACATTATCAGCATTGCCCATAACATTATAAGTCTCTGTTTTAGTTGTAACTTTAACACTTACTTTAGGTGGCGCTTCAAATATATCATAGAATTTTATATTATAGGTTTTGTTAATATTAACTGTTTCCGAAAATCTTCTTGTAAAATCTTCTACAAACTTTTCTTTAACTATTCTAAGTTCCCCATATTTACGATAATGAGCCCAATCTATTGCATCATTTAAAGCCGCTTCCGTAACTTCTTTAATTAAATAATAATCTTGTTCATTAGTTGTTGTATAGTTTTGAAGTAGCATCATAACTACTAAAATTCCAAGACCAAGTACTATTAACCAATATCCCCATAAACTTTCTTTCATATATTCACCTTCTAATATTACTCTTATCTAAAATAAGTATAGCATAATTAAATTTTTTTTCCAACAAAATATTATTAATTATGATAAAATATAAATATAGGTGAGAATATGTCAAAGAAAGAAAAGAAGAAAAAAGGCATTTTTATGAAAATTATAACTATACTATTTTTAATTGGATTTGCATTACTTTTATATAGTCATTTTATAGGTACTAAAGGATTATTAATTAGAGAATACGCAGTTATTAATAATAAAATACCAGAAAGTTTTGAAGGGTTTAAAATCGTTCACTTTACTGATTTACATTATGGTACAACTATTCATAAAAAAGAATTAACTAACTTAGTTAATAAAATTAATGTACTTAAACCTGATTTAGTAGTTTTTACTGGTGATTTACTTGATAAACATGTAGCCTTAAATGATAAACAAATCACTGATTTAACCGAAGGATTAAATAATATTGAAGCTTCAATTGGTAAATATATTATTAGTGGTAATCATGATATTAATGAAAGTTATAAAAGCGTTTTAGAGAATTTAAACTTTAAAGTTTTAGATAATAGTAATGAATTTATCTATTATAAAGATAATAAGCCTATCCTTTTAGTAGGGCTTGCTGATTATTTAGAATTTGATGCAGATATTCCTAAAGCCTTTGAATATGAGGCTAGTGATACTGAATACTACACTATTTTACTTACTCATGCACCTGATATAATTAGTCAAGTAAATGATTATAATTATGATTTAGTTTTAGCAGGTCATTCACATAATGGTCAAGTAAGAGCGCCTTTAATTGGTAAATTATATACCCCAATTGGTAGTAAAAAATACTATGATGAAAAATATGAATTAGATGGTAAAACAATGTATATATCTGGTGGCATTGGAACTAGTATGGCTCCTTTTAGATTCTTAGTTAAACCATCATTTAACTTTTATAGATTATATACAAATTAACATGAAAAAACTCTTTTCATATAATAAAATGAAAGGAGTTTTTATGTACTACAATAATTATCAAATGCCAAATAATAATGGAGAAAGACAATTCTTATTTCCATTTCTTTTAGGAGGACTTGGCGGAGCCGCTTTAACAAGCGTAACAAGACCTAGACCTGTCTTTGTTAATAATCCAAGACCCTATAATTATAATCCTTATCCAGTAAATCCTGGTTATGGATACAACTACTACGGAGGATATAATTATAATCCTTATCCATATTATAGATAAGTATCTAAGGATGCTTTTTCTTTTATAATAAGACCAATTAAAAACATATAAGATATTATTGATGAACCACCATAACTTAAAAAAGGAAGCGTTATTCCCATTATAGGAAACAAACTTAAATTCATTAATACATTAATGGAATACTGAATAAGTAAAACTATTAAAACTGGATATAAAAGATATTTATCACTTTTTAATTTACTTAAAAAATAAAAGAATAAACTATAAATAATAAAAAATGCTGTTAACCCAATAAGACCAAAATTACTAATTAATAATGATAAAGCAAAATCAGTAGAACTTTCCGGAAAATAAACCTTTTCTTTTAAACCAAATAAGCCAGCATTAGCCGTACTTTTTAAGGCATTTTCAATTTGATAACCTTCTCCATTTAAAAAATTAGTAATACGATCCATTCGATAAAAGAAATTAGTTCCAAAAATATTTATAAAAGTATCTTGATAATTATAAAACAAAATAAAAAATGTAAAGGTAAATGAAATAACTAAAAACGCACTTATAATATAATACCATTTATTTAATTTTTTAAGGACTAAGAAAACCATCCAAATAATTAAATAAATTAAAACAGCTCCTGTATCAGGCTCTAAAAAAGTTAAAATACTTGGAATAAGCACGATAATAAAACTAAAGATAATATATTTAAAATCACTAATACTCTTTTTAGTAAACTCTCTTAAATAGATAATTAAAAATATTTTCATAAATTCACTAGGTTGAAAACTAAATGGCCCTAAATTTAACCAGATTCTGGCTCCATTAATATAACTACTTTTAAGTAATGTTATAAGTAATAAAAAATTACCTAAAAGATATAAATAAAAACTATATTTAAAAATAATACTTAAATTAAATTTAGATATTAAATAAATTAAAATGAACCCTAATATAAACCATATTAACTGTTTAATATAATAATTACTTACTACTCCATAATAAATATTGGTAATACTAAATAACATTAAAATTAATAATAGAAGAATAATTATTTTCTTTTTCATATTTATATTTTAAACATTAATTCATATATTATACTAACGGAGGGATTTATGAAATTACCAGAAATATTTAAAAATAGATTTAAAGAAAATGTTAACAATAATAAAGAAGTATATATGGGTTCTTTAGAAGATGATGATATATTCAAAAAATTACCGGTTAAAGTTAAATTAATTACTAATAGTGGTGAAGAAGTTACCAGCATTATTATCGGTAAAACTAAAAATTATCTTATAACTAAAAATCGTAATGTAATTTATATTAACGATATTAAAGAAATAAAAAGAGCTTAAAATTAATTTAAACTCTTTTTTAATCTAATTTAACACTAACTAATTTAGAAACACCAGATTCTTGCATTGTAATACCATATAAGTTATTAGTATATTCCATCGTTCTTTTCTTATGCGTAATAATAATAAACTGTGTATTACTATTTATTTCTTTTAAGTATTTACCAAACATATCAACATTTACTTCATCTAAAGCAGCTTCTACTTCATCAAAAATGCAAAATGGTACAGTTCTAATATTAAGAACCGCAAATAAAAGTGCGATAGCAGTAAGAGAACCTTCTCCACCAGAAAGTAGTCTAGTTGATTTAATATCTTTTCCTGGAGGAACGGCTTTAATTTCTAAACCAGTATTTAAAATATCTTTAGGATCAGTTAAGATAAGTGATGCATCCCCGCCTCTAAATAATTTCTTAAAGACTTTACCAAATTCTTCATTTAGACTAACATAAGTACTCTTTAGTTTTTCCGCCATTGTTTCATCAAGTTCATTAATAATTGTTAATAAATCATTAATACTTGCAGTTAAATCATCTTTTTGAGTAGTTAAGAAAGTGTAACGTTCATTAATTCTTTCATATTCACTAATGGCACCAATGTTAACATCACCAAGCATTTTAATCTCTCTTTTTAAACTAGCAACCATATTTCTAACTTTATTCTCTTCTTCTTCAAGTTCATAACTACTAGCCTTTTCATAAGTCATACCATATTCTTCATTAAGTCTTAGAAGGTAACTATCAAGTTTCATTTCTTCTTTACCAATTGTTACTTCTAATTCTTTTTGGCGAGAAAGAAGTTTATTATATTCACTATTCATTTTTTTGTTTTGTAAATCTAATTCATTAATTTCACTTTGTAAATCATGCTTTTCATTTTTTAGTTCATTTAAAGATATTTCTAATGCATCTTTTTCATTACTTACTTTATAATAATTATTTAGAATCTCTTCTAATTTTTTATCAATTGAGTTTTCAAGTAAACCTTTAGTACCACTAATTTCACTTTTAACATTATCTAAGTTTTTCTTTAAAGATGTAAGGTCTGCATTCTCTCTTAAAATTAATTCCTTTTGTAATTTTACTTCATTATTTAAATTAAAGACTTTATTTTCTAAAATACGTAAATTTTCATCTACTTCATTTATTTTTTCTTCTTTTAATTTTATATCTTTAGTTTTATCTTTTAAAAGTTTTATCTTATTTTCCAAATCAAACTTTTGATTAATGATACCACTACCATATTTAGATTTACCACCAGTAATACTACCACCAACTGCAATTACTTCTCCATCTAATGTCACTATTTTATAAGTATTATTAATAAGTTTAGCAATTCGATTAGCATTAACTAAATTATCAACTATTATTACATTACCCAATGTATTTAATATAATGCTGCGATAAGTTTTATCATATTTAACTAAATCAGAAGCAATACCAATAAAGGCTTCATCTAAATTAATTTTGGCTAAAATATTTGGGTCAATTCCTCTTGGTTTAATAATATTTAAAGGATAAAATGTTACTCTACCAATTCCATTTTGTTTTAAATAATTAATGGCTTCTTTAGCATTATTTTCATTATCAACCACAATAACATTAGAATTTGCTCCAAGTGCGATGTCAATAGCCGTACCATATTTTTCCTCTGTTTCAAGTAGTTTGCCTAAAGTATTATGGATGCCATTTAGTCTTGTATTATTTAAAACACTTTTAACGGCAAAAGGAAGTTTACTATCATTATCAATAGCTTCTTTTAAAACATCAATTTCATTTTTTAAAATTGTTTCTTCCCTATTTAAACTTGCTAAACCATTTAAAAGAGCATTTTTATTTAAAGATTCTTTTTTATACTCATTAGACTGAGTTAAATAATCGGCTTCTTTTAAAGATAAGTTTTTCTCATCAACTAGTATCTTATCTTCTAAAGCCTTAATATCATTTTTAATTTTTAATTCTGTTTCTTTTAAAGATAAAATATTTGATTCTAGTTTTGTATCTTCAACTTTGTATTTCTGTCTTTCTAGCATAATTTGTTTTTCACTTTGCAAAGCTGATAGTTCTTCTGTTTTCTTAAATAATTTATCACTTTTTAAATTAATATTATCTTCTAATTTTATCAGTTTTAATTTTAAATTATCTATTTTAGTTAAATCAATTAAAGATGAATTATTAGATTTTAATATTTCTTCATTTAAGACTTCCAACTCTTCTTTATTGGCATTATAAGAAGTGTTAATTTCTCCAATATCATGGGCAAGTAAACTTATTTCATATTTTTCTAACTTTTCTTTTAAATTAACATATTTAGTAGCAACTTCACTTTGTTCTTTTAGAGGCTCTAGGTTAACTGAAAGTTCATCAATTACTAAATTAACTTTACTTAAATTATCATTTGCTTTATCAAGTTTTCTTAAACTTTCATCTTTACGTTTTTTATATTTTAAAACGCCAGCTGCTTCTTCTAAAATGCTTCTTTTTTCTTCTGGTTTACCATTAACAATTTCCCCTATTTTACCTTGAGAAATTATAGATAGTGAATTAACTGATGAACCAGAATCAATAAATAAATTTGTAATATCTTTAAGTCTTACAATATCGTTATTAATATAATATTCATTTTCACCTGATGAATAAACTACTCTTTTAATTTCAACTTCCGTTAAATCTGTATTTAAATAATGATCTGCATTATCAAAAATAAGGGCTACCCAAGCTCTTGTTAAAGGACTGCGCGATTTAGAGCCAGAGAAAATAACATCAGCTGAACTATTTCCCCCTCGAATATCTTTTAATGACTGCTCACCTAATACCCATTTAATTGCATCAACAATATTACTTTTACCAGAACCATTAGGTCCAACGATACCTGTTATTCCATCTTTAATATCAATAGTTGTTTTATCAGCAAAACTTTTAAAACCATGAATACTTATTTTTAATAATTTCATGAGGCACCACCTGCACTAAGCATTATTGCGTTTTTAGCCGCATCTTGTTCAGCAGCCTTTTTACTTTTACCTTTACCATGAGCAAAAACAATATTATCAACAAGAACTTCTACTTCAAATGATTTATTATGATCTGGTCCTGTTTCTTTTACCACACGATATTCTACACATTTTTTATCTGTTTGAACTAATTCTTGTAAATAAGATTTATAATCACTTAAAAAAACGGTATTGTTTTTAATAAAAGGAAGCGCAATATCCATAATAAATTCTCTAGCTTTATTTAAACCATTATTTAAATAAACAACGGCAATAACCGCTTCAAAAACATCAGCGGTAATTGTTGCATTAATTTTCATCCCTTCGCCTACTTTAATAAAGGAACGTAAATTAATGCAATTAGCATATGCATCTAGGGCTTCTTCACAAACATATCTAGCTCTTTTCTTAGTCATGTCACCTTCATTTAAATCTGTATTTTTATAAAAGTACTCACTCATAATTAGTTCTAAAACAGCATCACCTAAATATTCTAATCTTTCATAATGAGATACATTATGTTCATTAGCATAAGATGAATGAGTTAGTGCAATAGATAATAAAGGATTATCTTTACTTATTCCATATTTTGTTAAATCCATATCTTAATCACCTAGTATTCATTATATCTTATAAGAGCAATTATTGCTAGTTTTTTTAATTATTTTAAAATAAGAGAAATATTAAAAGACTTTTTTTTCATAATAATTTGTAGTAAAATAAAACTATGAAAAAAATATTAATTAAATTAATTGAGCTATATCAAAGCACGCCAATAAGTTCTCATAAATGTTGCCGCTTTACTCCAACTTGCTCAGAATATATGAAAGAAGCAATTATTGAATATGGCTCATATAAAGGATTAAAATTAGGAATTAAAAGATTATTAAAGTGTCATCCCTTTGGAAAATATGGGTATGATCCACTAATGAAGGAGAAATAAAATGAAAAAATTATTAAAATTAGGAATATTTAGTTTACTTATCTTAAGTCTTACAGGTTGTTTTAAAAGAGATAATTATGAAAACATTACTATTTATACAACAATTTATCCTATTGAGTTTATTACTGAAAATCTTTATGGTGAACATGCTAAAATAAATAGTATCTATCCAAGTGGTATTGATATTAATACTTATGTTTTAACTAATAAAAAGTTAAATGATTATAGTAAAGGTAATTTATTCATTTATAACGGTTTATCTAAAGAAAAAGATATTGCAGCAACTCTTTTAAATAAAAATAAAAAAATGGATATAATTGATGTATCACAAGGCTTAGAAGTTAAAAATGATTTAACTGAGTTATGGCTTAGTCCTTCTAACTTTTTAATGATGACTTCTAATGTAAAAAATAATTTAAAGAATTTTATAACTTATAAAGGACTTTTAAATAGTATTGATAAAAATTATGATGAAATTAAGCTTAAAATATCTGAATATGATGCTGAACTTAAATTAATTGCCGAAAATGCTAGTAATAAAAAACTTATTGTGGCTAATAATACTTTTAAATTCTTAGAAAAATATGGTTTTGAAGTAATATCAATTGCAAGTGAAGAAGAAAACTCTAATACTATTGTTAGTCAAGCTGAAAAGAATTTTTCATCTAAACTTAATTCATATTTATTTATTTTAAAAGGAACAGAAGAAAATGATACAATTAAGAATTTAGTTAATAAAGGAGCTAAAAAAGTATATGTTCCTAATATGATTACTTTAACTGAAGAAGAAAGAAAAAATAATAGTGATTATTATTCATTAATGCGTGATTTTATTAATGAAATAAAAGCAGAAGTATATTAAAATTAATTGACAATAAGTGATATTTAAAGTATAATCTACTTGTTGGCACGGAGTAGTACTCAAGAGGCTGAAGAGGCGCCCCTGCTAAGGGTGTAGGTCGGGTAACCGGCGCGAGAGTTCAAATCTCTCCTGCTCCGCCATATTTAGAATTTATCCCCATGAAGGGGTTTTTTAATGCATAAATAGAATAAAAAGAGTACTTTTTTACTCCAAATATGGTAGAATAAAGACGTTTGAAAAAGGAGGATTATAATGGAATATGAAACAACATTAAAAGGATTAAGAGAGGATAAAAATCAATTTGTAGAGCGAATCAAAAAATCTGCTCATGTTAGTAAAATGTCAGATATTTCTTCAATGGATGAACAAACAAGAAGCATTTTAGAAAGAAAAATAAAATTAATCCAAGACTATGCAAAGGTAGTGCAAAAGTGTTCACATCTTGATATCGGTATTTTTAACATCATTACAGAACTTATCTCAGTATATGAAGGAGAGCCCTATGTTTTAAGAAATATTGATGTACACAGGGATAAAACATCCCCATCTAGGGTATTCTTAACAAACATGATTATGCCAAAGAGCACTTATGAGAAAATAAAAAATCCTCACTATATGAGAGAAAGATATTTTCATCATTTATTAAAAAATGGCTATGCCATAAATCCTTATTCTGATGTAGAAAAAGAGATTATTTTAGGACCCTACGCTTTTTCATTTTATGAAGTTGATTCAATGGGAAGATTGAATCCAACGTTCAGTTATAAAGGATTTCCATATGTAAAAGAGTTTATTGATTTTCTAATTGACTATAAAATGGAGAAGATTCAACCAAGATTGACTCTAAGAGAAATGAATCAACTAAAAGATGAGTTCATCAGAAGAAATCAGGAGGATATTAAAAAGAACTACCAACAAAAACAAGAAAGAAAAATTCAACAAGCAACGGCTAGCATTCAAAAAAAGTACAATCATCAAGAACAATTACTATCTAGAAGCATAAAAAGAATGGGAACCAAATCATAGAAAGAGGGATTAAAAAGCATTCCCTTTTTTTGATGGGAAGATACTCATACGACAGGGATTTTATTCAATAATGAAATAATTTTGACAATAAATGAAAAAAGTACTTGAAAAAATGATTGAGATAAGGTACAATGTATATGTTGTCAAACGAAATGGGCTTGTAGCTCAGCTGGTTAGAGCGCACGCCTGATAAGCGTGAGGTCGGAGGTTCAAGTCCCCCCAGGCCCACCATTT
>CACZQI010000001.1 GCA_902783345.1 uncultured Erysipelotrichaceae bacterium | reverse complement strand
CTTGTCATGGCGGAATTGGTGAAGTGATTAACACGCCGGATTGTGGCTCCGGTATGCGTGGGTTTGATTCCCACATTCCGCCCCATTGAATATAAACGCATTTAATGCGTTTTTTCTTGTTTAAAATAGTTGTTTATAATAAGAGTTTAGATATATTCTTCATAAAATAGTATAGAGGTGATTAAAAAAGTGAATAATAGATTTAATAATTGCTGCCCTGGATGTAATCCACAAACACCTAGTTTAATAGTAGGACCAACTGGTCCAACTGGTCCAGCTGGAAGAATTGGTCCAACCGGTCCACAAGGAATCCAAGGCATTCAAGGAGTTCCAGGTGAAATTGGCCCAACCGGTCCACAAGGAGTACAAGGAGTACAAGGAATTCAAGGACCAACTGGCCCAACTGGTGCTGCAGGTGCTCCAGGAGTTACAGGATTACAAGGCCCAATAGGCCCAACCGGCCCAGTTGGTGCAACAGGTCCAACCGGAGCTACTGGTCCAACAGGCCCAGCAGGTGCTGATGCTGAAGCCGTAACTTTAACAATTGGAACAGTTACAACTGGTGCACCAGGAAGTAAAGCATCTGCATCAATTACTGGGGCATCACCAAACTTTGTTTTAAATCTAACAATACCGCAAGGTCCAACTGGTCCAACCGGACCTAGTGAAGACAATTAAAAGCAGGATATAACAAATATCCTGTTTTTCTATTATTCCCAAAAATCTAACCAAGGATCTTTTAACTTTAGTCTTCTTAAAGCTTCTTTCATATCAATTTGAGAAGGGTTAATTTTATTAAGTTCACTCCATTTAATAGGCATTGAAACACTTGCTTTATCTCTAATCCTAAGAGAATAGGGAGCAACGGAAGTAGCTCCTTTAGTATTACGAACCCAATCAATAAATATTTTATTTTTTCTAGTTTTAAATCGCATATTACTAGTATATTTATTAGGATATTTTTCTTCCATTACTTTAGCAACTGATTTAGCAATCTTTCTAAATTTATTCCAAGTAGGCTTATTTTTAAGTGGCACAACAACATGGTAACCTTTACCACCACTAGTTTTTAAATATGATTTTAGATTTAAATCATCTAATATTTTCTTTAAATCCTTAACTCCTTCTCGAACTTTATCAATACTTAAATCTTTATCTGGGTCTAAGTCAAAAACCATATAATCAGGATGATTAATATCTTTTATATTACTACCCCAAATATGAAATTCAATAGAATTCATTTGCGCTTCACTTATTAATCCATTTAAATCATTAATATAATAAAAATCATGATACTTTTTTAAATATTTATTTTCTTTAAAATGTTTTTTAAAAAATATTTCTTTACTAGTACCACTCGGGCATCTTACAGTACTAATTAATCTATTATCTAAAAACGGTTTCATTTTTGGATATACTTTTTCATAATAATTAATAATATCTTGCTTAGTTATTTTGCCATTTTGATACATTATCTTATTTGGATTAGTAATTTCAATAGGACTATTTCTAATTTCATCCATTGTTTTACCAGTTTTAATGCTAGTATTAAGTTCATTAATATTATCATATCCATTGGAATTATCTTTTTCTTTAATTAAAAGCCAATTATTGTTTTTAAATTTTATAAGTGTCCATGCTCCTTTACATCTTTTACCAACCAAGTTGAATTTTAAATATCCTTTTTTATAAGTGATATTAAAGTTTTCTAAGGGAATATAATATCCTTCATCCCAAAGCATGACAGTACCAGCACCATATTCTCCTTTAGGAATAATTCCTTCAAATTTACGATATGATAGGGGATGATCTTCAACATGCACAGCTAATCTTTTATCCTTTGGATTATAGGAAGGCCCTTTAGGAACAGCCCAAGATAGCATGACACCGTCTAATTCTAATCTAAAATCATAGTGGTCTTTACGGGCTATATGATGTTGAATACAAAACTTTAATTTTTTATTTCCTTTTTCTTTTTTACCAACTGGTTCCTTAGTTTTTTTAAAGTTTCTTTTTTCATTATATTCTTTTAATTTCATAGAATTCACCATTATTATCATGCTATATAATTAAAGATTTATTCTAAATTAATTCTTTATAAGATTACATATCAAATAAAAAACGATTGCTTTTTTAAAACAAATCGTTAGGTATTAATGCATCAATATAACTAATAATATCATCTTTAGAATATTTATTACTATAGGAAAGCCATTCAACACATACATTAAATACAGCACCGATATAAAAGTGAGAAATTATTTCACTAGGTACTTTACCATTAGTAGTTTCAGAATTAATATGCTTAATAATATCCTTACTAACGGCATCATAAATAATATCCATAGTAATACTATTCTTGTTATTAATCATAATTTTAAGGTATACATCCTTTTTATCATCCATATAATCTAATAGTAGTTTAATTAGTTCTAAATAATACTCTTTGGTGTTTTTGATGCTTGAATTTTTTTCTAACTCTTTGGCAAGCATATTTTTTCTGTTTTCAATATAATCGGATAATAATTCATACTTATCATTATAATGAGCATAAAATGTAGAACGATTAATTAGGGCATGTGAGCAAATATCAGAGACCTTTATCTCTTCAAAAGATGAACTTTTAAGCAAATCTTCCAATGTTTGATAAAGATTAGTTCTTGTTTTTATAATTCTTAAATCAACTTTTTCGTCCATTTCACAGTCACCATTGCTAAGTATAATGCAATAATAAACATTTGTAAAGTTATCAAACATTATGTTGCTTAAATATCAGTACATATTAAACAAAATGTTGGTTATTATACATTATTTTACTTATGTACGTGAAAATAGAATTTTAATATCATAAAATACATTGTGTTAATTAATGAAAGGAAAATAGTATGAGAAAATTTGGCGATTTTATCTGTAAAAATAAAAATTTAATCTTAATTATCAGTCTATTATTACTTATTCCTGCTTTCATAGGTATGACTAAGACTAAAATAAATTATGATATTTTAGTTTATTTACCTAAAGAAATTGAAACAGTTAAAGGTCAAAATATTTTAGCTGACGAATTTGACATGGGGGCTTTTTCTATTACAATAATAGATAACATGGAACCCAAAGATATTTTGAAATTAGAAAGTAAAATTAAAGAAATTAATGGGGTAGAAAAGGTTATAACGGCTTATGATTTAATTGGTTCTAATATTCCTTTAGAAGTTTTACCAAGTGATATTTACGCAAAAGTAAAAAAGGATAATAGTACCCTTATGATGGTAACATATACTGATTCAACATCAGCTGAAAGCACTTTAAATGCAGTTAATGAAGTTAAAAAAATAACAGGTGATAACATTAAAGTAGGTGGGATGAGTGCTGTTGTTCTTGATACAATGGAACTATCTGAAAGAGAGATTGCCATTTATATTGTTATTGCTGTAGTACTTTGTATTTTTATTTTAGAATTATCATTAGATTCATATTTAGTACCTTTTATTTTATTATTAAATATTGGAGTTGCAATTCTTTTCAATTTAGGAACTAATATATTTTTAGGTCAAATATCATATATTACTAAAGCTTTAGTCGCAGTTTTACAACTTGGAGTTACAACTGACTTTTCTATTTTTTTGTATCACTCATATGATCGTAATAAAGAAAAATTTAAAACAAAAGAAGAAGCTATGAGTGCAGCAATAAATGAAACATTTACATCTGTTATTGGTTCATCATTGACAACAATCGCTGGATTCTTAGTTTTATGTACTATGAATTTAACTTTAGGGAAAGACTTAGGTATAGTTATGGCTAAAGGAGTCTTACTTGGAGTTATTTGCGTGCTTACCGTATTTCCAGTATTACTATTAACTTTTGATAAATATATTGTTAAAACTAAACATAAAAGTATTTTACCAACATTTAAAAAAATTAATAATTTTACAATTAGACATTATAAAGCTTTTTTTGCTATATTTTTAATCTTATTAATACCGTCATATTTAGCAAATTCTAAAGTTGATATATATTATAAACTAGATAAAAGTTTACCACATGATTTAGACTCAATTGTTGCTAATGAAACACTAGCAAGTAAATTTAATATTGTATCTCCAGAAATAATCTTAATAGATAAAAATACTAAAACTAAAGATTTAAATAATATGGTAAAAGAACTTAAAAATATTTCTGGAATTGATTTAGTGTTATCTTCTACTGAATTAGAAAATTTAGGCTTCTCGGTTGATATGTTAAGTGATGATACTAAAAAAATCTTTGAAAGTGATAAATATCAAATATTACTCATTAATTCTAATTATGAAATTGCATCTAAAGAATTAAATGAACAAGTCAGCCTTGTTAATAATATTATTAAAAAATATGATAAGAATAGTATTTTAGCCGGAGAAGGTCCACTTATGAAGGATTTAGTTGAAATTAGTAATAAAGATTTTAATAACGTTAATTATTCATCAATTGCTTGTATTCTAATCATAATGCTGTTTGTACTTAAAAGTTATACCTTACCAATCTTACTAATTATTGCTATTGAATTTGCCATCTTTATCAACTTAAGTATACCTTATTTTACTGGTGAAACCTTACCATTTGTTGCACAAATAGTATTAGGTACTATTCAGCTTGGGGCTACGATTGATTATGCTATTTTAATGACAACAACTTATTTATCTAAACGTAAAGAAAATAAAAATAAAAATGAAGCAATTAAAGAAACTTTAAATACTTGTACAACATCTATTTTAGTTAGTGGATTATGCTTCTTTGCAGCTACTTTTGGAGTAGGTATTTATTCACAGCTTGAAATGATAAGTGCATTATGCATGTTAATATCCAGGGGAGCCTTAATAAGTATGGCGGTCGTAATATTTGTTTTACCATCAATTCTTACAATATTTGATAAATTAATATGTAATAATAAAACTAATTTTGGAAGGGAAAGAAGAAATATGAAAAAATTAAAAACTGCTGTTATTATGCTATTATTAACATTACCATTAAATACTTTAGCTATCACTAAAGATGAAACAGTTTATGTTAACTTAAATTCTGATGGAAGTATAAATTCGTCTTTTGTAAGTGAACATTTAATTAATAGTTCGAAAAGTGTAAAAATAGAAGACTTATCTGGTTTAACTGATATTATTAATACTAATGGAAACGAAACTTTTGTTAAAGATAGTTACCATTTGTTATGGAATGCTGAAGGAGAAGATATCTTTTATCGTGGGACTAGTAAGAAAGAATTACCAATATCAATGAAAATAACTTATTATTTAAATGGGAAAGAAATATCTTTAGATGATTTATTAGCATCATCTGGAAGGGTTACTATTAAAATTAGTTATACTAATAAAGAAAAACATTATTCATCTAAAACAAAATCTAATCTATATACACCATTTGTGGTTATTTTAGGTACTATGATTGATAGTGATAATAACACTAATATTAAAGTAAATAATGGTAAGATTATTAATAATGGAAGTAAATATATGGTAGCTGCTCTTGCCATACCTGGTATGTATGATAGTTTAAAATTGGATTCTTTAAAAACATTAGATACTATTACAATCTCATTTGATACTACTAACTTTGAATTACCTAATATGTATATGGTTGTTAACTCTAAATTAATTGAATCAAGTGATTTAAAATTATTTAATGATATAGATAATTTATACAGTGGGGTTTCTGAACTTAAAACATCTATTGAAAAGATTCAAAAAGGGTCTAAAGAATTAACCGAAGGCGCTAATAAAATTAATGAAGGAACGGGCTTAATTAGTAAGAATTTATCGGTTGTAAATAGTAAACTTGCTGATATTGAGTCTGGTGCTACATCTATTGATGAAGGTTTAAAACAAATTCTAAATGAACTAAAGAGTAGTAAAGAATTACTTAATAATCCTGAAAATGCTAAAAAAATACAAGATTTAAATACTTTAATTGAACAAAATAAACTAGTAATTAAAGCCTTAGATAATAATGAAGCAAAAAATGCTTATCAAAATTATAATCTTGGATCACTAACTAATGAACAAATTAGTAAATTTACTAGTGAAAATTATGCGTCTTTTGGCTTAACTTTAACCGAAGAAGAAACAGCATTGATGAATAATAAACTATTGCAAGCCAAACAATCTGTTGAATTATCTATGTTATTTGAAAAGAATAATGAAGCACTAAATGGATCAATTGAAACTATGACTAATACTATTAAACAAATTAGTGATTTGATTAATACCTTAGAAGAATATTTAAATCAAATTGAAAGTGGTGCTAGTGCCTTAGCTAATGGAACTAATCAAATAAAAAATGGAGTAAATACTTTATCTGGTAAAACTAAAGAATTAGCAACAGGTACTGAAAGTTTATATAATGGTTCAAAGAAATTATCTGATGGGATTGTAATGTTTAATGAACAAGGAATTACTAAATTAGTAACTGCTATTAATGACATTCAAAAAGCTGAAGAAAAGGTTAAAGAATTAGTTAAATTAGGGGAAGATTACGACACATTTGATATGAAAAAAAACAGCACTAATGGAAAAACTAAATTTATTATAACTTTGTCTGGCAATAAAAAAGAAGAGAAGAAAGAAATAAAAGAAGAAGTAAAGTCACAAACTAGCCTTTTGACTAAGATAAAGAATTTATTTAAATAAAAATGGCACAATTATTAAAAAGTGATGGGATTAATAATCCTGATCTTTTTTATTCTAGCGCAAACTTGAATTTTTATGCAAAAATTGAAGTTTGTCAAAGTTCATCTTTTCCGTTAATGTTAATAACTTATTTTGTATCACGAAATAGAATTAATCACTAAATAACCCATATGTTAAGCGTTTAAATAAAGTAATTTTTATAAATACTATCATCAATTTTGTAAATTACTTCTTTAACATTATAATTATCTTTAATTGATAAATTCATAGAATATATTACTGTTTCAATTAAGTTAGAATTGTTTAAATTATTAAATAATTCCTTTTTTAAAGATACTTCCATAATATCATAATTTAATTTATAATTAAGTTCTTTACTAGCTTTTAAATAACTAATAAGTCCAGTTTGATAACTTGCTTTACTAGATAATTCATTAATAATAATTTCCATTTTTTCACTTTGATTATTATTTATCATAGTAACGGGAACATAGTAATAATAATTATCTTGTTTAGACAGATAATATATTGTAGTTGAAGTTGTTCCTTTTAAATTAGTGACATCATATTTTTTATTAATTCCAAAATTTCTAGTTAAAATTGGATTTATTGTTTTTTTAGATACTGGCATTTTATCAAGTAAATTATCTTCAACATAAATGGAAATGCTATCAATACCATCTATGCTAGTAAGTGAATATATAATACTACTAAGTAGTTCTTCTTCACTTTCTTCTTTAATATTTAAAAATTCCTTTGAAAAATTTAATTTAACTAAAGATTTATCAATACTAACTGATAAAAGTTTAGTATTTTCTGGAATAAGAGGATTAAATCCATTTTTAATATAATTAGAGTAGGGACTGTTAATAGTTAAATATTTAATAATTTCTTTAATTTTCTTTTCTTTATCATTTTCTTTAATATAAATAGATACTCTTCCTAAATAATTATTTTGGTCTTTTAAATAAATAATTGATTCATTAGAATAGTCTTTCTTTTGGATAGTTTTAATTTCTTTTTCTTTAGTAGGGAATATATAAATAATTAAGATAATAAATAAACAAGAAACAACTAATAATATTCTTTTAACTATTTTATTTTTAAGCATAACATCCTCCTTTAAAATTATATTCATTAAATAAAAAATAAGTCGTATAAAACGACTTATAAAGATATTTCACCTAATTTTATTAATTCGAGTATAGCACCAGATCTGGTTTTAATATTTAATTTTTGCATAACATTAGAAATATGATTTCGAACTGTTTTTTCACTAATATTTAATTCATAACTAATATCTTTAGTGCTTTTATTTAATATAAGTAAGTCAAATATTTCTTTTTCTCTTTTTGTTAATACACTTTTATGCATTATTTACCTCACTTTCAAAGTATCTTCATAAGTATTTTATGAAATAATCTTTGAAAAGGTGAGCCCTTACTGATATTTAACAGTTATATATTTTTTCTCTTTAAATTCATTTTGAATAGTTCTAATTATGTCATTAGCGCTTTTAAATGAATTATTTTTTGAAGAAATAACTACATTAATTTGATCATCTTTAATTTTAATAAAACTTTTTAAATTATAGGTTTTATTAATTAAAGTTTCTAATGCATCTTCTTTACCTTTATTAAGATTAATACTTTGAAGTTTTTCGTAAGCATTATTTTTCTCATCTGCATTCTTTTCTTTATCAAGTAGTGTTTTTTGCAGTTCTTCCATTTGAGCTAGAACTTTTTCATCATCTTCAACTCTTAAAGTAGCTAGAGCATCATCACTGT